>DASRRQ010000001.1:0-95602 GCA_035695505.1 Marmoricola sp.
CGTCGGCGTACGCACCCGATGGCGCGGTTCGACCTCCGACACGTCTTCAGACCCCTAGTTGTCGCACGGGTCCGGCCCGCGTTCCTGGTTCGAGAGCCTCCATTCTGTCCGGTACGACGCACGCACCCCAAATCGCCGTGCACTGCCCGGTGCCCGGTTCATGCCAAGATGTACGCCGTCCCCCGCGGGGAAACGCCCCAGTAGCTCAGTGGATAGAGCAGCCGCCTCCTAAGCGAAAGGTCGCAGGTTCGACTCCTGCCTGGGGCACCACGTTGCGATTTTCGATAGGTCGCGTGCAACTCAGCACGTCTCGACACGCTCGACCGGCAGTCGAGACCTGGCGGCGCCCAACCGGACGCCACCAGGCGCGCCCGACTTACGGCAGGTAGTACATCGGGTTCGGGATCTTGAAGGTCCGCTCGGCGTAGCCGCCGAGCAGGTCGCTGTACTGGTCGCCGAAGTTGCCGACGATCTTGTAGCCCAGGTCCTTCTCGATGTGCTTCCGGGTCAGCGACTTGTACTGGATCGTCGTACAGGTCGAGGCGCACGGGCTGAGCCACGGGTCGACGGTGTAGTCCTTGAGGAACAGCCGCGACGACGTGACGTCGTACCCCTCGTGGGTCAGGTTCGCGACCGTTCCGGTCCGCTGCGTCTCCGGCCGTCCGGTCAGGAAGAAGATCGTGTAGCCGAGCTTCTCTGCCCGCTTCTCCAGGCTGACCATGTGCGGCACCGCACGGAAGGTCAGGCTGTTCACGAACGCCGCGTTGCTCGTCGGGTTGTAGACGAAGTTCGAGTAGATCTCGTACGGGTAGGTGTTGAGCAGGGTGTCGTCGACGTCGAAGAGCACCGCCTTGCGCCCCACGTGGTGCGGGCGCAGTCTCTTGCTGGCCAAGGTCTTCTCCGCGCCGGCGACGATCCGGCCCACCTCGTGGGCGTAGTTGCCGTGCGGGTCGAAGGTGTGGATCGGGGTGCCATCGATCGGGTTGGTCCGCGTCGGGTCGATCTGGTCGCCGTAGTAGCCCTTGATCGCCGTCTTGACCTGGTCGATGTTCTGGATCTGCGAGGCGCTGGTCGGTGCGGCTGGGGGCGCCGGGACCGAGGGGGCGCCGTGGTGGCCGTTGGCGACCGCGGTGCCGGAGCCGACGAGGGCGACCACGCCGAGAGCGGCGGCAGCGACCGCGATGCGGGGTCGCTGGCGGAGTGTTCCGAATGAGGGCATGACGAGGTTCCTCCGAGAGAGATGGACGTAAGCCCTTCTCCTACCCTGGTGCTGCGCTCCTCAACCACCGAGTGGTCAGACGACCTCGAACGTGATGCCCGCCTTCTGCAGCCGCGCCAGCAGCTTGTCCCCCATCGCCTGGGCGGTGGTGACCTGCCCGGCGCTCGGCGGGTTGTCATCGAAGGCCAGCGACAGCGCCGACTCAGCCAGCATCTTCGAGGTCTCGGTGTAGCCCGGGTCTCCCCCGGACACGCGGGTGTGCACCGTCTTGCCGCCCGCCTCGCCGATGAAGTCGACGGTGAACCACGACTTCGCACGGCGCGACTCCGAGGGGCCGTCGCCCTGCTTGATCCGCTTCTTCAAGGCGTTGCGCAGCGGCGGGATGTTGGCCGCGACCACCATCGACCCGACGCCCAGAGCGCCGCCGATCGTGTAGCGCAGCGTCTTGAGGCCCGCGAAGTGGCTGTAGCTGAAGTCCGGCCCGTAGACGTCGAGGGCAGCTGCCGATCGGACCACGATCAGGGGGTCGATCGTCGGCATCGGCAGCAGGTAGTAGCCGAGCACTGCGTCGCGACCGGGCTTGCCCTGCACCGAGCGCACCTTGCGCCCGGCGGGACGCCCCTCGGCCTTGCGCCGCTCGGACAGCGCCTTCTTGGCCTGCGCCTGACGCGACATCGCGCCCATCGCGGAGTGGAAGGTGCCGCCGGAGAACTGCGCCCCGCTGCGTACGACGCCCCGCACCTTCGCCTTCTGCCCGGCAGGCAGCTGGCCGATCGTGAAGTAGGCGCCGAGGTCGTGCGGGATCGAGTCGAAGCCGCAGGCGTGCACGATCCGGGCCCCGGTCGCGACCGCCTTCTCCTGGTGGGCCAGGTACATCAGGTCCACGAACTCCGGCTCGCCGGTCAGGTCGACGTAGTCGGTGCCCGCCTCCGCGCACGCGGCGACCAGCGGCTCGCCGAACTGCAGATACGGGCCGACCGTGGTGATGACGACCTTGGTGCTCGCGGCCACCGCCGTGATGGTCGCGGGCTCGGAGACGTCCGCCTTCAGCAGCGGCAGGTCCGCGCAGGCCGGGTTGATGGCAGCCAGCTTCGTGCGGACCGCCTCGAGCTTGGCGGTGCTGCGCCCGGCAAGCGCCCAACGACAGTCCGCCGGCGCATGCTCGGCAAGGTAGGCAGCGGTCAGCTCCCCGGTGAAGCCGGTCGCTCCGAAGACCACGATGTCGAAATCACGTGCTGCTGCCACGGCGTACTCCTGGGTACTCGGCGCCCATGCTGGGCTCTGGTGGGGCTCGGCCACCCTATCCGTGCCGGGTCCTGCGGGCCCCGGACAGCCGAGCCGTCCGGACGCTACGCTCTGGCGCATGACCGGCTCACTGGCCCTGCGCCGTGACGTCGCCGCGGCGGCTCGCACCCTGGCTGATGCCGGCCTCCTGATCGGTACGTCGGGCAACGTCAGCGCCCTGGACCCCGAGACCGGGCACCTGGCCGTGACTGCGACCGGCGTGGTGCTCGCCGACTGCCGCCCCGAGCACGTCACCGTCGTCGACGCGGCGGGCACCGTCGTCGCCGGCGACCTCGCGCCCACCTCCGAGCTGGGCCTGCACCTCGCTGTCGTCGCGGCGTACGGGGCTGCTGCGGTGGTGCACACCCATGCGCGCTACGCGACCTCGTTCGGCTGCGTGCACACCGAGCTGCCGGTGCTGCACTACCAGCAGATCATGCTCGGCGGGACGGTCCGGGTCGCTCCGTACGCGACCTTCGGGACCCCCGAGCTCGCCGCGCACGTCGTCGAGGCACTGCGCGATCGCGGCGGCGCGCTGATGGCCAACCATGGTGCCGTCACCACCGGGTCGAGCCTGGACAAGGCCGTCGAGAACGCGCTGCTGCTCGAGTGGTGCTGCCGTCTTTTCCACGACGCCTCAGCACTCGGGGAGCCAACGGTGCTCGACGAGGGCCAGCAGATCGCGGTGATCGAAGCCGCCATCGCTCGCGACTACGGCACCCCGAAGGAGCACCGCTCATGACCAGTCAGACCGTCGCCGTCGTTGGCGTGCACGTCCTGGACACCCACGCGCTGAAGGTCGAGGAGATCCCGGCCGGTTCGGACGGCGCGGTGATCAACCAGATCCGGTTCTCCGCAGCCGGCACAGCGGGCGGCACCGGCCTGGTGCTGCAGCGTCTCGGTGCCCAGGTGCACAGCATCGGCGCGATCGGCACCGACCCGATCGGCGACACCCTGCTCGCTCTCCTCGACCGCGAGGGCATCGACACCTCGCGGCTGCTGCGGACCGATGCAGCGCAGACCTCGGCAAGCGTGATCCCGGTGAGGCCGAACGGCGACCGGCCCGCCTGGCACTGCATCGGCGCCAACGGGACGCTGACACTGGACCAGATCGACCTGGCCTCGGTCCCTGGTCTGACCCACGTGCACCTCGGCGGGCCTGAGTTCCTCGGCGGCGAGGCGGCTGGCGAGCTGCTCGCGGCGGCCAAAGCACTCGGGTGCAGTACGTCGGTCGACGTGCTGGCGCCGGGCGACCCGGACCTGCTCGCCTGGATCGCCGACTGCCTCCCGCACGCCGACTACCTGCTGCCGAACGACGAGCAGGCGTTCGGCTTCACCGGTGCTGCGACCCTCGCCGAGGCGGCCCGCGCCCTGGTCGCAGCGGGCGCCGGCTGCGTGGCTGTGACCCAGGGCTCGAAGGGTGCGCTCGTGGTCACTGCCGAGGAGACCATCGAGGTCCCGGCATACGCCATCGAGCCGGTCGACACGACCGGCTGCGGGGACGCGTTCTCGGCCGGCTTCCTGCGCGGGATCTCCCTCGGCCTGGACCTGCGCGCGGCCGCCGAGCTCGGCTGCGCCGCTGCTGCGCAGGTCGCCCAGGGCGTGGGCACCGACCACGGCGACTACGACCTGGCGGGCGTGCAGGCGTTCGCGCAGGAGGCTCCGCGCCGCTGACGTCGGCGCACCGCTCGTCGAGCAGCGAGGCACGAGCGGATAGTCGAGACGCGGCGACCGACGCGCAGACGTACGCTCGAGTCATGTGCCGCAACATCCGAACCCTCCACAACTTCGAGCCGCCGGCCACCAAGGACGAGGTCCACGCCGCAGCGCTCCAGTACGTCCGCAAGATCAGCGGGACGACCAAGCCGTCAGTGGCCAACCAGGCCGCGTTCGATGAGGCCGTCCTCGAGATCGCGCACACGACCCGGCACCTGCTCGAGCATCTGACGACCGCGGCGCCGCCGAAGGACCGGGACGTCGAGGCTGCGAAAGCACGCGCCCGGGCGGAGCTGCGGTACGGGTCGTAGGTTCAGTCTCTGCCTACGTCACCTGGCGCGTCCTTGATCAGAGCCGGTGCACGAAGATGTGCTGCGCCGCCTCGTCGATGATCTCGGCGGTCTCGCCGCCACTGCCGAGCAGGACGCCGTCGGCGGTCGCGACCGCGGCGACGGTCTCGCCGGGCTGAGCGCCGATCCGACGCAGCACCGACATCAGGATCGCGTCCTTCTGCATCTCCTCGGAGATCCGCCGCACCTGGACCCGGGACGTCTCCGCGCCGGCGACCTGGCTGAGCGAGGAGACGCCGGCCATGAACGACTCCGCATCCTTGTCCTCGCCAAGCTCGGCCAGCCCCGGGATCGGGTTGCCGTATGGCGACTCGGTCGGGTGATCGAGCAGTTCGAGCAGCCGGCGCTCGACGCTCTCGCTCATCACGTGCTCCCAACGGCAGGCCTCTTCGTGGACCTCTTCCCAGCCGAGGCCGATGACGTCGACGAGCAGTCGCTCAGCGAGTCGGTGCTTGCGCATGACCCGGGTGGCGGCGTGCATTCCGGCGTCGGTGAGCTCGAGGTGGCGGTCGCCCTCGACGGTCAGCAGTCCGTCGCGCTCCATCCGCGCCACCGTCTGCGAGACGGTCGGGCCGCTCTGATGCAGGCGCTCGGCGATCCGGGCGCGCAGCGGGACGATGCCCTCCTCCACGAGCTCGTAGATCGTGCGGAGGTACATCTCGGTGGTGTCGATGAGGTCACTCACCGGACCATTGTGTCACCGGTCCAGAAGCCGGCGTGCCACCTGGCGCTGGAGCGGGATCCGGTGGGCAGCCCCTGACCGGGCGAGCATGTCGGCCACGTCCTGTACCGAGACCCGGCTGGACTCAACGTCCGAGGGGGTCACGGTGATCTCGCCGAGCAGCCTGTCCTCGGCCTCGAGAGTAGCGATCCGGCCGCCCAGGACGAGGCGGTAGCAGGTGTCTTCGAGGTCGAACGTCACGTCGGCGACGACAGCCGTGCGGTACTGGCCGTCGGCGCGGACCAGGACCCGCTCCCCGTGCTCGAGGCCACGGGATAGCGAGGTGGTCGAGTGCGCGACCTCCAGCGAGCGGCTGCGGCGCGTGAACTCGGTCAGCTCGATCTCGATGAGCTCCATGATGATTCCTCCCCTGCCCACGATTGTGCGGGCTACGTACTGGTCAACGCATAGCTGCCGTGTCGGTTACGTCCGATTTAGGAGTTTTTACCAAAAAGCGGTCTATACCTTTTGTCCTGACTTCTTCCCCGTTTCGTCCTATTTCATGCGTTTCTGTCCCTATCGCGATAGAACACCTGAATGAGCCTTCCCCTAAGAGTCTTCCTCCTCGACGATCACGACATCGTCCGCCGCGGCGTACGGGCTCTGCTGGAGTCCGAGGGCGACGTGATCGTCGTCGGCGACGCCGGCACGATCGCCGACGCGGCGCGGATGGTTCCCGACCTGCGCCCCGACGTCGCGGTGCTCGATGCTCGCCTGCCGGACGGCTCCGGCATCGACCTGTGCGCCCAGTTGCGCGAGACCGCGCCCGAGGTCCGCTCGCTGATCCTGACCAGCTATGACGATGAGGAGGCGATCGTCTCGGCGATCCGCGCCGGCGCTGCCGGCTACGTCCTCAAGGAGGTCCAGGGCGACTCGCTGCTCAGCGCCGTCCGGACCGTCGCCTCGGGCCAGTCCTTGATCGACCCGGTGATGGCTCGGCGAGTGATCGACTGGATCGAGCAGACCAGCCAAGGCCCGGCCGAGCTGTCCCAGCTCACCGAGCAGCAGCTGCGCATCCTCGAGCTGTTGTCCGAGGGCCTGACCAACCGCGAGATCGGCCTGCGCCTCTACCTTGCCGAGAAGACCGTGAAGAACCACGTCACTCGGATCCTCGCCGCCCTCGGTGTCCAGCGCCGTACCCAGGCCGCCTTGCTGGCCACCCGCCTGCTCCCCCGCTGAGCCAGCCCCAGCCCCAGCGCCCTACCGACATGCAAATGTCGCGCGTGTGACGAGTGGGGCGTTCTCTAGGCGACCTGCGCGACATTCGCATGTCCGTGGGGCCCGGAGCCGGCTCTCCCCATGACCACAGTCCGCCGGACGCAGCAGACATCCGTCTTCCGCCTACCGACATGCAAATGTCGCGCGTGTGACGAGTGGGGCGCTCCCAGTACGCACTCGCGACAATTGCATGTCCGTGGGGGCTGGGAGCCCGCGTACGCCGCTCCGGCACCCAAGTACGCCGCACCCGCGCACGACGGAGCGCGGCCGACCACCCCCGGACGTCGACCCGGCGCCTGCACCCCCGCGTCAGACGGCGAACCGCCCGACCAGGCCCTTGAGCTCGGCGGCCATCCCCGCCAGGTCGGTCGCCGACTGCAAGGTGTTCTGCGCGCCCTGCCGGGTGTCCTCGGCGGCACTGGCCACCTGGGTGACGTCCTCGGCGATGCCGTTGGCGCCCGCCGCTGCCTCGGTCACGCTGCGGGCGATCTCGTTGGTGGTGGCGGTCTGCTCCTCGACTGCCGAGGCGATCGTGGTCTGGATGTCGTTGATCCGGCCGATGACCTCGGAGATCTCCGCGATCGCCGCGACAGCGCCCTGAGTATCGGACTGGATCGCCTCGATCTTCTGGCCGATGTCCTCGGTGGCGCGCGCCGTCTCCTTGGCGAGCTCCTTGACCTCGTTGGCGACGACCGCGAAGCCCTTGCCAGCGTCACCGGCACGCGCTGCCTCGATGGTCGCGTTCAGCGCGAGCAGGTTGGTCTGCTGGGCGATCGAGGTGATCACCTTGATGACCTGGCCGATCTCGGCACTGGACTCGCCCAGGCTGGCGACCGTCCCCTGGGCCGAGCTGGCCACCCCGACCGCACCGGTCGCGACGGTGGCGGCCTCGGTCGCGTTCTTGGCGATCTCCCGGATGCTCGCCGTCATCTCCTCGGCTGCGGTGGCGACCGTCTGGATCGACGCGGAGACCTGCACCGAAGCGCCCGACGCGCTGGCAGCACGGTCCGAGGTCAGCGTCGCGCCATCGCCCATCCCCTGGGACAGGATGGTCAACTGCTCGGAGGCCATCGCCAGGGTGTCGGCCGTCGAGCCGATGTTGGTCATCGACCCGCGCAACGTCTCCAACAGCGACCCGAGGCCGGCGGCGAGCTGGCCGATCGCATCGTCGCCGGCGACCGGGATGTCCTGCGTCAGGTCCCCCTCCGCAGCACTGCGTACGACGCCCAGCACCAGGTCGACCTTGCGAGACAGGTCGGCCGCCGCTTCACGCGCCGCGGCCTCCTTGTCGATCCGCTCGATCGCCTGCGACACCAGCCGGCCGACGTTGCGCAGCGCGTCGAGGCGCTGCGCCGAGGGGTGCAGCGTCTCGGTGGCGAAGAAGTCCATCGTGCCCAGGACGTCGCCGTTCACGATGATCGGGAAGCACACGCCGGACTTCACGCCGACCTGCTGCGCGACCGGCGCCCGGGAGCAGTCGGTCATCTCGCCGATGTCCTGGGTGAAGAACAGGTCCCGCGTCTTCCAGGCACGGCCCGACAGCCCGACGCCTTCGGCGAACGACGCCTCCAAGGTGACCTTGCGGAACTCCGGCCCGGCATCGCCGGACTCCTGGACGAACTTCAGCGTGCTGTCGGCCTCGTCGATGCGCCAGTACGAGCCGTACGCCCAGCCGAAGTCGCTGCGGACCGTATCCAGTGCGACCTGGACCGCGTCATCGACCGTCGCCGCCGAGGTCAGGGAAGCCAGCACGTTGTTGACCGCCGAGGTGTCGGCCGCCGCCTCGCGGTCTGCCGCTTCCTTCTGCACGCGGCTGATCGCCTGGGAGACCAGCCGGCCCACGTTGCGCAGGGCCTCAAGCCGCTGGGACGAGGGGTGCAGGGTCTCGGTGGCGAAGAAGTCCATGGTGCCGATCACCTCGCCCGCAACCATGATCGGGAAGCAGACGCCCGACTTCACGCCGACCTGCTGCGCGACCGGTGCGCGCACGCAGTCCGTCATCTCGCCGATGTCCTGGGTGAAGTACAGGTCGCCAGTCGCCCACGTGCGACCGGACAGGCCGACACCCTTGGCGAACGACGCCTCCAGCGTCACCTTGCGGAACTCCGGCCCGGCATCGCCGGACTCCTGGACGAACTTCAGCGTGCTGTCGGCCTCGTCGATGCGCCAGTACGAGCCGTAGACCCACCCGAAGTCGCTGCGGACCGTATCCAGCGCGACTTGGATCGCGGAGGAGACGGTCACCGCCGACCCTAGCGAGGCCAGCACGTTAGTCACCGCGGTCGCATCTGCCGAGGTCTCGACGACCCGGCGCTCGGCCTCGAGCCGCTCGGTCACGACCTCCCAGCTCGCGATCGCGCCGGCGTACCGGCCGTGGGCGTCATGGATCGCCGAGACCTTCAGGTCCAGCGTGTCCGGGCCCAGTTCGAGCACCGTGTGCACCGGGCCGGCGACGCCTCCGGAGGCTGCCTGCTCGAACGCCTCGGCCAAGCCGAGCACGCTCGCGCTCGCGCCGACGACCTCGGCGGCGGGAAGCGGCAGGTGCGCCTCGAGCCGGGTCAGCGCGTCGAGCGAGGCCGGGTTCATGTAGGAGATCACCAAGTCGCGATCGGCGTACATCATGCTCGTCGGCGAGCTCTGCATCATCGAGGCAACCCGGTCGACCTGCTGGTCGGCCTCGCGGCGGGTGGTCACGTCGTCCCACGTCATGCTCACGCCGGTCAGCGCGCCGGCATCGTCGAAGGTGCCGACCAGCGTCATCTCCAGTTCGACGGGCCCGATGGCGACACTGCCGTCGTACGGGAGGGCGAGGTCGGCGAGGAGGATCCCGAACAGGTCGAGGCCCGCGCCGACGACCTGGTCGGGCGCGACGGCCAGCCAGTCGGCAAGCGCCCGCAGGCCCTCGACCGAAGCCGGGTTCGCATAGGTGATGGTGCCGGCGGCGTCGGCGAGCACCACCCGGGTCGGGAGTGCGTCCAGTACGCCGGTCGACGAGGCGGCGGTCCGGGTGGTCTTGCGCCGGCTGGTGCCGTTGGCGCCGGGCGTGGCGGTGTCGAGCTCGGTCATGCGGTTCCTCCGGTGGTTGCGGGCACAGCCGAGACGTCGGCTGCACGATCGGCGTCGAGGACGAGCAGGATCGCGTCCGGGAGTGCGAGCACTCCGTTGACCACGTCCTGCACGACGGACGGCACGTTGGCGGGTGCGGGCTCGAGCCCGAGTCCGCTGCGGGGTGAGGTGTCGACGGTGATCACATCTCCGATGTCATCGACGAGGAGGCTGACCACCTCGCCGCGGCTGCGGATGACCACGTTCATGGGCAGGACGTCCTCGCCGCGCGGCGGCAGCCCGAGACGGCAGCGCAGGTCGACGGCGGTGACGATCTGGCCGCGCAGGTTGATCAGCCCGCGGATGGCCTCCGGCGCCGACGGTACGACGGTCAACGGCTGGTACCGCAGGACCTCCTGAACCCCGGCGACAGCGACGCCGAAGAACAGCCCGTCGACCCAGAAGGTGCAGTATTGGGACTGGCTCATCACGCACCTGCTCCGGCCAGGCTCATCCCACTCAGCGCCACGACGGCGTCGAGGTCGACCAGGTCGGTGACCCGGTCCTGGATCACGGCAGACCCCAGGACGCCCGCGCGCCGGCCGACCTCGCTGCACACAACCGCCGTCTCGACGACGTCGAGTACTCGGTCGATGACGATCCCGATCCGGGACTCGCCGGCATCATGGACGACCACGGAGACCTGGTTGTCGTCGCGAGGTCCCTCGACCAGGCCGATCGCGCCAGCCAGGCGCAGCAGCGGCAGGATGCCGTCGCGGTACTGGACCGCCTCGGCGCTCCCGGACCGTTCGATCCGCTCGACCGCGAACTCTTCGAGCCGGGAGACCTCGCGCAGCGGCAGCGCCGCCCGCCGGCCGCCGACCTCGAGGACGAGCAGCGCGGTGCTGGCCTCGTCGTCGGCTTTGGCCTCGTTGGTCCGGCCCCCGTGCTCGACGTTCTGCGCGACGGCGTGCGCATGCGCGATGCCAGGTACGTCGAGGATCAGTGCGACCCGGCCGTCGCCCATGATCGTCGCCCCGGCGTACGTCGGGAGCACCTTGAGCTGGCGGCCGATCGGCTTGACCACGATCTCCTGGGTGTCGTGCACCTCGCCGACGCAGATGCCGAACCGGAGGTCGTCGGCCTGGACGACGACGACGGTCAGAGCCTTGGCCTCCGGTCGCGGCCGGCCGAGCACCTCGGCCATCGAGACCAGCGGCAGCAGGTGCCCGCGCAAGCGCAAAAGCGGAGCGCCGGCGACCTCCTCGACGCTGCGATCCAGGTCGTCGGCCTCGAGGCGGACCAGCTCGACCAGGTTGGCCTGCGGGATCGCATAGGTCTCCTCGCCCTCGCCGATCACCAGCGCCGGGATGATCGCCAGGGTCAGCGGGATCCGGACCCGGCAGGTCGTACCGGCACCGACCTGGCTGACCATGTCGACAGTGCCGCCGATCCGCTCGATATTGGTCCGTACGACGTCCATCCCGACGCCACGGCCGGAGACGTTGGTGACCTCGGCGGCGGTCGAGAAGCCTGGCCGGAAGATCAGGTTCACGATCTCGCGCTGCTCCATCCGACCGGCCTGGTCATGGGTGATCACCCCGCGCTCGATGGCGACCCGGGTGAGGACCTCGGGGTCGATGCCCTTGCCGTCGTCACTGATCTCGACGACGACCTGGCCGCTCTCGTGGAACGAGCGCAGCAGCAGCCGGCCCTGGGTGGGCTTGCCGGCGGCGACGCGGTCGGCCGGCGTCTCGATGCCGTGGTCCAGTGCGTTGCGGACCAGATGCGTCAGCGGGCCCTTCAGTGCTTCGAGAAGCGACCGGTCGAGCTCGGTGTCATGGCCCTCCATCTGCAGGTCGACGTCGCGGCCGAGCTGGACGGCGAGGTCGCGCACGATCCGGGGCATCTTCGACCAGACCTGTCCGATCGGCTGCATCCGCGTCTTCATGATGCCTTCCTGCAGCTCGCTGGCGACCAGGTCGAGGCGCTGGACCGCACGCACCAGCTCGATGTCCTCGGCGCTCTCGGTGCGCTGCAGGACCTGGTTGCGGGTCAGCACCAGCTCGCCGACGAGCTGGACGAGGCCGTCGAGCAGGTCGACGTCGACGCGCACCGAGGAGTCCACGACGCCGCGCTTCGCGGTCTCGTCGTCGTGGTGGTCCTCGAGGGCAGGCACGGACTCGACCGCCGTCTCGTCGAGCACTGCCTTCAGCTGCACGACGACGGCTTCCACGTCGACGCTCGCATCGGTATCGGTGCCATCGGCCTCAACCGAGTTCAGCAGCGCGCGGACGGTGTCGACCATCCGCAGCAAAGCCCCGGCGACCGCGCCGGTCATCAGCATCTCGCCGTCGCGCAGACGCGAGAGCAGGTTCTCCCCGACGTGGGTCAGGGCCTCGAGGCGGTTGAAGGCCAGGAAGCCGCTGGTGCCCTTGATGGTGTGGATCGTGCGGAAGATGCTGGACAGCAGCTCCCGCGACCCGGGTTCCCGTTCCAGCTCGACCAGGTCGTGGTCGAGCTGGTCCAAGTTCTCGTGGCTCTCCACGAGGAACTCGGCGATGATCTCGGCATCGTCGTCCGCTGCACCCATCGGCGGGCCTCCCTCTGACGAGAGGCACAATCGGCACCCTGTAGGGGGAGTTGAGGGTTATCCGGTTCGCCGCAAGGGGCCGATAGTCCCTAGCGAGTTGCACGTGCGCGAGCACAAAAGCCATGCAACTTGCTCGGGACTATCTCAGGCGGCGGCTACTCGGGGCGGTGCTTGATCGCGTCGGTCAGCGACGCGACCGCGTCCTCGCTCGGCGACGCAGCGTCGCGGTTGCTGCTCTCGAGCTGCTCAAGCAGCTCGGCACGGTGCACGGCCACGGAGCGGGGCGCGTCGATGCCGACGCGGACGATGTCACCACGCACCTCGAGGATCGTGAGGGTGACGTCGTCACCGATGACGACGCTCTCGCCGACTTTGCGGCTCAGGACCAGCATGTCCCGAGATTACGCGAACGAGCGGAGCAAAGTGCGAGCTTGCTCGTGTCGTTGCGTAGCGGAGAGCGTCGAGGAGCGGAGCGACGACCCCGCGATCACGCCACCAAGGGCGCAGCGATAGGCAGAGCCGGGTCATCGAGGATCACCTGGCTGGCGCGCCGGGTCACGGCGTTCACGACCATCGGCGCCATCAGGTTCGCCGTGGTCGTGCCCAGCGACTCGCCGGCGTTGAGCACCAGCAGCACGATGGCCTCGTCCGCCGAGCGGATGCCGAGGGCCTCGAGCTCCTCGTCGGCGACCTCGGGCGCGTAGTCAGGGAAGAACGCGACCGGCGGGATCACCAGGAAACGCAGCGACGGCTGATCCAGCGACCTCAACTGGCAGAGCACGCCGTCCTCGTCGAGCTGCACCAGCGCGAACCGGCTGAGCCCCGGGAAGCCGGGCAGCGGGCGGACCAGGTCGATGACCGGGATCTCGAGCGTGGTGGCGGTCATCGCAGGTAGTCCAGGAGGCTCTGCTGCATCACCCGGGACGTCGCGGCCAACGAGGCCTGGTACGCCGTCTGCTGCATCTGCAGGTTCATGATCGTCTTCGGTAGGTCCACGTTCTCCACGCTCGTCAGTGAGGTCTGCAGGCTGAGCAGCTTGTCCTGGGCCGTCTGGTCGGCGGCCTCGATCCGGTTCTGCCGGGTGCCGACGTCGGTCTGTGCGGCACTGATCCTGTTCTGATCGGTCTTCAGGGCGGCGATGCCGGCGGTGATCCCGGTCGAGTCGCCGGCCCGCAGCGCCGTCGACAGCGCCGTGAGGTGGTCGAAGACGGAGTCGCCGGTCGGGCCGAAGGCGGCCTGCCCGTCGGTGTCGACCCGCAGCGTCGTACCCGGGGCGATGGTCCGGTCGACGGTGCCCGGCGTCCCGACGTACGCGCCGGAGGCGTCGTACGCCTTGACGCCCGCGGTGACGCCGCCGAACACCGGGCGGCCGAGATAGGTCGTGTTGGCGGCGTCGATCATGCCGGCCTTGATCTGGTCGACCTCGGAGGCCAGGGCGTCCAACGATGTCTGGCTCGCCGAGCCCTGGTTCGCGCCCTGCAGAGCAAGGTCCTGGGCGCGGAGCAGCTGGTCGTTGGCGCTGGTCAGTGCGGTGTCGGCTTGGCCGAGCCAGGCATCGCCGTCCTCGGCGTTGCGGCTGTACTGGGTCTGGTCCGCGATCGAGGAGCGCAACCGCATCGCCGAGGTGGTGTCGGTCGGATTGTCGGAGGGCACGTTGAGCTTGCGCCCTGACGTCAGCTGCTGCTGGGTCGCGGCGAGCTGCGCGAGGTTGCCCTGCATGGCCGCAAGGGAGCTCTGGACCATCATCGAGTCGGTCACCCGCTGCAGTGCCATCACGCCACCAGCCCCGTGTGGTTGATCAACGTGTCCAGCATCGAGTCGACCGTGGTCATCACTCGCGAAGCCGCCTGGTAGGAGCGCTGCGAGGTGAGCATGGAGGTCAGCTCCTCATCGGTGCTGACGCCGGACAGCGCCGTGCGCGAGGTGTCGACCTGGGTCGTCAGCGTCTGCTGGCTGGTGGTTGCGCGGTTGACCGCGTCGACATGGGTGCCGAAGCCGTTGATCAGCTGCTGGTACGACGCCTCGACGGTCGTCGAGCCCGCCATCGCGGTCGCGTTCGCCGCATCCAATCCCCCGCCGGGGATGCCCGAGGCCGCGAGCGCGGAGGTCGAGGTGATCGCGACGGCCAGGGTGGCGGCCGGGTCGGTCGGATCGTAGCTGAAGAACGCAGTACCGGCGTTGCCGTTGGCGTCGTAGCCCGCCTCATGCTGGGTGTTGATCTCATCGGCGAGTTGCTGGGCGACAGCATCCAGCCCCGAGGAGTACGCCGGCAGCGTGGTCGTCAGCAGGTCGGTGACGCCGCCGATCTCGCCGGTCATCCCGGCCGGCACCGCGGTGGTCCGGCTGGAGTCGGTGATCGCGTAGGAGATCACGTTTCCGTCGCTGGCCCCGGTCGAGGTGATCCCGCTGGCGATCTGCAAGGTCCCCGCGGACGCGCCGTCGACCAGGGAGACGCCGTTCAGCGTGACGTCGAACTCGCCGTCGGCACGGGTCGTCGCGGTGGCGCCGGTCAGCTCCGAGAGCCGCAGCGCCAGCTGGTCGCGGGTGTCGAGCAGCGTCCCGGTGTCGCTGCCGTTCAACGAGGCTGCGTTGATCGCCTTGTTGGTCGAGGCCAGCTCGGTGGCGACCGAGTTGACCTCGGAGACATCGTTGAGGATCCGGGTGCGCTGGTCGCCGGACTCGGTCGTGATGTTGGCGGCCTGGGTCCCGATCGCACTGGCCAGCGTCGCTGCCTTGCCGAGCACCTCGGACCGGGCGGCGTCGCTACCGGGGTTGTTGGCCAGGTCGTGCCAGGACGTCCGGAAGTCCGCGATTGCCGCAGCCACCCCGGACGCACCCGGCTCGTTGAAGCCGGTCTCCACCCGCTGCAGCGAGCTCTGCTGGACGTCGAGGTAGGCCTGGCTGGCGTGCTGCCGGCGGGCCTGCGCGTCCAGCAGCGGGTCGACCATCCGCTGGACGCTGCCGACCTTGACGCCGTCGCCGTTGCTGACCGAGCGCGACCACATCGCCGGCATCCCGCTCTGCGCGACCGACTCGGCGTTGATGGTGCGGCGGGCGTAGCCGGCGGTGCTGACGTTCGCGATGTTGCCGCCGGCGACTGCGAGCGCGGCGCTGTTGTACTGCAGGGCGCTCAACGCGGTGCTCAGCGTGGAGAAGGTGGAGGTCATCTAGAGGCTCCAGTCCACCAGTCGGCTGCGGGAGTCGCCGGTCACGACCACGGCTCCTTCGGCGTTGTAGCTGGCGGTCGTCTCGGTCATGCTCAGCAGCGTCTCGCGCGCCGAGCGGTAGCCCGCCGTGATCAGGTCGCGGTTGGAGTCGGCCAGCGCGCCGATCTCCTTGGTGATGACAACGAACGCCTCGTGATGGTCGGTGAGGATCGAGCGCCAGGGCTCGTCGACGGCGGCAGCCAAGGCGCGCAGGCTCGGGTTGTGCTCGAGACCCAGCGAGGCCGCGACCTCGTCGGAGGCAACCGAGCGCAGGATCTCGGTCTCGCGGATGGTCGTCACCACACTCTCGACCTCGCGCGCGGCGCGCATCAGCCAGCGGGTGCGCCCGCTGGCGAGCACCAGCTGCTCCTCCTCCAGCTTGAACAGGAGGGTGTCGAGCAGCTCGCGTTCGCGCCACAAGATCTGCGACAGCTTGTCCATGACGGCCCTTCATCAACGGCTCCGGTGGCAACCGGAGGATCTACGTGGAGTTTCCATCGGCCGAAACACCGCGAGTTGAGCGATTCGCGAAGAGAATCGGCTGTCCGAACGCGCTGTGACTCGGCATCGCCGCTGCGCGCTCAGCGCGCGGTCGCGAGTGGCCCGGAAGGATCAGGGCGGGCGGGTCCAAAGTCCTGACCTAACGGGCTAAGCGGTTGAAATACGTACATATACCTATCAAAGCGTATATTTAGGCGCAATGGTGTTCGGCATGAGGGACATCGCCGACACACCCACCACGTCGACCGAAGAGCTCGACGCACTCATCACCAGCACCATCCCCGTGGTCAGTCATATCGTCCGCGAGACCATGAGCAGGGTGCCCAGTCACGTCAGCCGGGACGATCTCACCTCGGCCGGGCTCGCCGCCCTGGTCGCCGCAAGCAAGACGTTCGATGCCACCCGCGGGGTGCCGTTCGCCCGGTACGCCGCGACCCGGGTCCGCGGCGCCGTCCTCGACGAGCTGCGGGGTATCGATTGGGCCTCGCGCTCGGTACGCCGCCGGGCCCGCGACCTGGACGCCACCCGCGCCCAGCTCGCCGGCATCCTCGGACGCTCGCCGAGCACCCCCGAAGTGGCCGCGGCCGTCGGGATGACCCTGGCCGAGATCGCCCAGAACGACGAGGACATCACCCGCGCCCACGTGCTCTCGCTCCAGGGTGCGCAGGACGCCTCGTTGGACGACGTACTCCCCTCAGCCGGTCCCACCCCCGAGCAGCTCCTCGAGCACCGCGAGCGACTGGCCTACCTCGTCGAAGCCGTCGCCGAGCTCCCCGAGCGGCTGCGGATCGTGGTCTCCGACTACTTCCTCGAGGAGCGTCCGATGGCCGAGATCGCCGCCGAGCTAGGCGTTACCGAGTCCCGGGTCTCGCAGATGCGCGCCGAGGCGCTGGTGCTGCTGCGCGATGCCTTGAACCACGAGCTCGACCCAACCCTGCTCAAGCCGCACGTCCGCCCTACCGGCTCCGCCGCCCGTCGTCGCGACGCCTACTTCGCCGCCGTCGCCACCCGGCACGCCGCGACCGTACGCCGCCCCCTCGGCATCACCGCGCTCGACGAGACCGCTTAGTCGTCGTACCTGCCGGGGCACTGCCTTCCCCGGGCGTCCCCGCAGGTACGACGGCTCAACTTCTCCGGCCGAAACGTCTCAAGCACCAACCACTGCCGCCGATGAACACGGCACGGGCCCACGGACGGGCCCCAGCAGTTCGACTCGCCAATCCAGGAGGGAACCACCATGAGTCTCATCATCAACCAGAACATCGACGCGATGAACGCCTACCGCAACCTCTCCGTCACCCAGGGGCAGCTCTCGAGCTCCCTGGAGAAGTTGTCCAGCGGCTTCCGGATCAACCGGGCCGCCGATGACGCAGCCGGCCTGGCCATCTCCGAGGGCCTGCGCTCCCAGATCGGTGGCCTGGGCGTCGCCGTCAACAACGCCCAGGACGGGATCAGCGTCGCGCAGACCGCTGAAGGTGCGCTGACCGAGGTGCACTCGATGCTGCAGCGCATGAACGACCTCGCGGTGCAGTACAACAACGGCACCCAGAACTCCGACTCGCAGGCGGCCCTGCAGTCCGAGTTCACAGCGCTGAGCTCGGAGATCGACCGGATCCAGACCACCACGAAGTTCAACGGCGTCGCCCTCTTCGGCGGCTCGGCGACCACGAACTTCCAGGTCGGCACGGACCCGACCGACACGCTCGCCGTCGACCTGTCGGGCAAGGTCGACACCACTGGCCTGGACATCACCGACAACACCACGGTCACCGCCGCGATCACCGCGACCTCGACGCTGCGTGGCAACCTCGGTGCGATCCAGAACCGGTTCGAGCACACCATCAACAACCTCAACGTCACGGTCGAGAACCTGACCGCGTCGGAGGGCCGGATCCGGGACACCGACATGGCCTCGGAGATGGTGAACTACACCCGCGCGAACATCCTGTCGCAGGCGGGTACGGCCATGCTCGCCCAGGCCAACCAGGCCCCGCAGAGCGTGCTCAAGCTGCTCCAGTGAGCCACCCGGCGTGACGCCGGGCGGGGGCCGCTACGTCGCGGCTCCCGCTCGGACCATCCGGTCCGGGTAACGCTCCGGGCCAGTTAAGGAGAAGGGGTCTGCGCGATGACGACGACCAGTGTGAACACGAGCACCGCGAGCGTCAGCGGGCTGGTCAGCGGGCTCGACACGAGCTCGATCATCTCCCAGATGATGGCGCTGGAAGCGCAGACCCAGACCAACCTGAAGAACCAGAAGACGACCGAGCAGTCGGACGTCACCACGCTCCAGGACCTCAACAGCACCTTCGCGGCCCTGAGCACGACCGCGCAGACGCTGGCCAATCCGAGCGCGTGGAATCCGGTCACCGTCGCCAGCTCGAACCCGCTGATCGCCGCGACCGCCGGTTCGACGGCCAAGACCGGCTCGCTGAGCATCACCGTCGGCGGCATCGCCACTGCGCAGCAGCTGCGGTTCACCAGCACCGCGGCGCTCACCGACACCGCGACGACCGGGTCGAGCACGTTCCTGCTCACCCGGGCCGACGGGACCACCCAGACCCTGGACAGCAGCAACAGCAGCCTCGGAGGCGTGATCGCCGCCCTCAATGCGACCGGGACCGGCGTCAAGGCCGCCACCACTCGGCTCGACGACGGCACCTACCGGCTCCAGGTCACCTCGACGACGACCGGCGCAGGCTCCGACTTCACCCTGACCAACCTCGACGGGTCGAGCCTGCTCGGAGGCGCGACCGTGGCCCCCGGCCAGGACGCCAGCATCACCGTCAACGGCGACACCGTGCACTCGGCGACCAACGCGTTCACCAACGTGGCCGGGCTGACCATCAACCTGGACCCGACGATTACTGCCGGCACCGTGGTGAACCTCTCGGTGGCCCAAGACGCCACCTCGATGACCGCAACAGTCAGCAGCTTCGTCGACGCGATCAACGCCGCCTTGAACAAGATCAGCACCCAGACGGCATACGACGCCACGACACAGACCTCCGGACCGCTCTCGACTGACAGTGGCATCCAGTCGCTCGGCAACAGCCTGCTCGACAGCGTCTACCCGACCGACGGGACCTCGCTGGCCAGCATCGGCATCCAGCTCGACCGCTACGGCAACATGACCTTCGATGCCGACACCTTCACCGCGGCGTACCAGGCTGACCCGACCGGGACGGCGGCGAAGTTCACGACGGCCTCCGGCGGCTTCGCGGCCCGGGTCCAAGCCGTCGCCAACGCGGCGAGCAACCCGGTCGACGGCAGCATCACGACCTCGATCACCAGCCACAACGCGACGATCTCCGAGCTCACCGACAGCATCAGCGACTGGGACGCTCGGCTGGCTCTGAAACAGCAGAGCCTGCAGGACCAGTTCGACGCCATGGAGACGGCGTTGAGCCAGCTCAACAGCCAGTCGAGCTACCTCGCCTCGGCACTGGGCACGTCCTCGTCCTCATCGTCATCCACCAAGGGAAGCTAAGGAAGGCACCCCATGATGACCAACGCACGCGCGACCTACATGGATGCATCGGTCGCGACTGCCAGTCCTGCACGCCTGCTCGTGATGCTCTTGGACCGCTTGGTCCTCGACGTCCAGCGCGGCCTGGAGGCCCAGCACAACCGCGACCTGGAGCAGGTCCACCGGCAGCTGACCCACGCCCAGGACATCGTCGTGGAGCTCCAGAGCAGCCTGAGGCCCGACGAGTTCGACGGCGGCGCTCGGCTCGCGGCGCTCTACGCCTACCTGTACCGGCGCCTGGTCGAGGCCAACGTCCGCAAGGACGTCGCCGCCACCGACGAGTGCCTCGGACTGGTCACGGCGCTGGCTGACACCTGGCGCGAAGCAGCGCTGGAGTCAGCAGGCAGCCTGGCCTCGTTGAGCAAGGGCGCATGAAGACGATGGACGGAGATCGCCTCCGTGCCGTCTGGGAGACCGAGCTGGAGCGACTCGAGCTCGACGTCATCTCCATCGAAAGGCTGATCCGCGGCCTGGACAGCGCACCGATGGAGCCCTGGAGCCCGCCGGCCGTCCTCGGCTCGATGCCCGTCGACCTCGCCGCCCGCGCCCAGGAGCTGCTGGCCCGCCAGCGCGTCGCGTCGCAGGCGTTGACCACGGCTCTGGAGCAGGCCCGCAAGCAGGTCGCGTACGCCGGCCGCGTCATCGACATCACCGGCCGGATGCCCGCGGACCCGGTGTACTTCGACGTGGAGGCCTGATCCACCTCCGCGCGTCGCTCACCACATCTCGACACGCTCGGTCGCCGACGATCTGATCCGCTGGCGCGTCTCAGATCAACCCCCGTTGACCCACTCATCGGTGCCGTCCGCGAAGATCTGGTGCTTCCAGATCGGCACCCGCTGCTTGAGCCGGTCGATCAGCGCGCGCGAGGCCTCGAACGCCTCGCCACGATGCGCTGCGGACACTGCGGAGACCACCGCGAGGTCGCCGACCTCCAGGACACCGGTCCGGTGCACAGCAGCGATCGCGATGGCGTCGAACTCCGCCGCGACCTCCGCCGCGACCGCAGCGAGCTGGTCGATCGCCGTCGGGTGCGCGGTGTACTCCAACCGGACGACGTCGTGCCCGTCGTCGTGGTCGCGGACCGCGCCCACGAAGACGTTCAGGCCGCCGGCAGCAGGATCCGCGACGGCCGCGAGGACCTCGGCGACGTCGAGCGGCCGGTCGCGAACGTCGAGAAGGCGCACGACGTTCCCGGAACGTGTCGCTGCAGATGTCACACGTGCAAGCCTAGGGGGTTGAGCAGGTGCCCGGTAACTTTGATGACATGAGCGACGACGCCGGCGACGGCACAGGCAGCACCCCCGAGGGCCCCGAAGGGCAGCCGAACCCGTTTGCGGGCACGCCTTTCGAGGCGATGTTCTCCTCCCTGGGTGCGAGCGGCATGCCGGACCTGTCCAGCCTCGACCTCAACGCGCTGATGGGCCAGATGCAGTCGCTGATGCAGCCGTACGACGGCCCGGTGAACTGGCAGCTCGCGACCGACATCGCCCGGCGTACGGCGGCCCAGGAGCCGGACCCGAGCCAGGACCGCAGCGCCCAGACCCGGGTCGCGGACGCGCTGCGGCTCGCTGACCACTGGCTCGACGAGACGACGTCGCTGCCCTCGGGCGTGACCACGACCGCTGCCTGGAGCAGGGCCGAGTGGATCACCGAGACCACCGAGGTCTGGCGCGTCCTGGTCGAGCCGGTCGCCGAGCACGTCGTCGGCGCGATGGGCAACGCCCTGCCCGAGGAGGCTCGCACGATGGCGGGCCCGCTGATCGGGATGATCTCCCAGGCCGGGGGAGCCATGTTTGGATCCCAGGTCGGCCAGGCCCTCGGCGGCCTGTCTGCCGACGTGCTGACCGCCTCCGACATCGGGCTCCCGCTGGGACCGGCCGGCAAGGCCGCGTTGGTGCCGCACAACGTGGCCGAGTTCGCCGCCGGCCTCGACGTCCCCGAGGACGACGTCCTGCTCTACCTGGCGTTGCGCGAAGCGGCGCACCAGCGCCTGTTCGCGCACGTCCCGTGGCTGCGCGCCCACCTCGTCGCGGCGGTCGAGGACTTCGGACGCGGCGTCACCATCGACATCAGCGGGATCGAGGAGTCGCTCGGCGGGCTGGACCCGTCCAACCCCGAGGCGATCAACGAGGCCATCACCAGCGGCCTGTTCGAGCCGAAGCAGCAACCGTCGCAGACGGCCGCTCTGGCCCGGCTCGAGACGACGCTGGCCCTGGTCGAGGGCTGGGTCGACGAGGTCGTCGGCCTGGCCACCGGCGAGCGGATGCCGAACGCCGGCAAGCTGCAGGAGGCGATCCGTCGCCGCCGTGCCGCCGGCGGGCCGGCCGAGGAGACGTTCGCCGCTCTGGTCGGCCTCGAGCTGCGGCCCCGCCGGCTGCGCGATGCCTCGGCGCTGTGGGGCTCGCTGCGCACCCGCCAGGGCATCGAGGCACGCGACGCGGTCTGGGCGCACCCCGACCTGCTGCCGACCGCCGACGATCTCGACGACCCGCTGGGCTTCCGCGAGGACCTCGCCGACGTGGAGACGATGACCGACGCGGCCTTCGACGCCGCGATCGCCGATCTCCTCGACAGCGACCCCGACGGCGGCGAGGGCGAGCACCCCGGGTCATGAGCGCACTGCACCAGGACGCGCTCGACGTCCTGACGGCTTGGCACGCGCCGGACCCGGCCCAGGAGGTTTGGCGCCGCGCGTACGTCGAGCACCTGCAGTCCCAGCCCGACGGCCTCATCAAAGCCGGCTTCCCCGCGCACCTGACCGCAGGCGCCTTGGTGCTGAGCAACGACGGCGACCGGGTGCTGCTGAACCTGCATGGCAAAGCCAACCGCTGGTTCGCGTTCGGAGGCCATCTCGAGCCCGAGGACAGCAGCCTCGTCGGGGCCGCGCTGCGCGAGGCCACCGAGGAGTCCGGCCTCCCGGACCTCGCGATCGACCCGGTGCCGGTGCACCTCTCCCTGCACACTGTCGACTTCTGCAACCCACGCGGGACGGTGCGTCACCTCGACGTACGGTTCCTGGCCCGGCTCGGTGCGAGCGCCGATCCGGTGATCAGCGAGGAGTCACGAGACGTCCGCTGGTTCGACGCCGACGACCTTCCGACCGACGAGCCCGACATGGTCGACCTGGTCCGGCTGGCGCGGGCGCGCCTGGCCGCTCCGGCGTCAGGCGGGCCGCGCTAGTCGCACGGTTCGAGCTCGAGGCTGGCCGCGGAGGCGACACCCTCGAGATAGCCTTTGGCCCGCTCGGCCTTGGGATACTTGTCGACCCAGTGCCAGAACCGCTTGTTGTGACTCGGCTCGAGCAGGTGCGCGAGCTCATGGACCAGGACGTAGTCGATCACCCAGACGGGCATGGCCTGCAGTCGATCCGAGAGCCGGATGGTCGCCTCGCCGGTCGTGCACGAGGCCCACCGGGTGGTCATGTTGCCGACCCACCGCACCGAGATCGGCCGTGCCTGGCCGCCCAGATAGTCGCGGCTGAGCTCCTCGGCGCGCTTCATCAGCTGCTCCTCGGTACGCCGCCCGCGCTGGCCGGTGCGCTCGAGCTTGCTGAGCATCGCGTCGACCCACTCGGTCTCCTCGGCACGGGTGAACCGGGCCGGGATCATCACGATGACCTTGCCGTCCTTGCGGTATGCGGAGACCGTCCTGGTACGTCGGCTGGAGCGCCGGACCTCGACCTCGGGCCTGATGGAGTCCGACCTCATGGCGAGACGGTACTCCCGTCATCCGGCCGCGCCCACGACAACAGCCGCGTGGCGTCCCAGGTGTTCACAATCCGCTCAGGGTCGATCCTGAGGTCCTCCGCGCGGGCGCAGCCGAAGACCTGGAAGTCGAGCTGTCCGGGCGCGTGCGCATCGGAATCGATCGAGAAGAGGCAGCCGGCCTCGATGGCGAGCCGGAGCAGGTCGGTGGGTGGGTCGCGGCGTTCGGGGCGGGCGTTGATCTCGACGGCGACATCGTGCTCGACGCAGGCCGCGAAGACCTCGCCGGCGTCGAACTCCGACTGGCCTCTGGTGCCGCGGTTGCCGGTGACCAACCGCCCGGTGCAGTGGCCGAGCACGTTGGTGAACGGGTTGGCGACGGCAGCGACCATCCGGCGTGTCATCGCGTCGCGGTCCATCTGCAGTTTGGAGTGCACCGAGGCGACCCGCAGGTCGAGCTGCTCCAGCATCTCCTCGGTCTGATCGAGGCCGCCGTCGTCGAGGATGTCGACCTCGATCCCCTTCAGCAGTCGGAAGCCGTCCGATCCGCCGAGATGCTCGTTGACCGCGTCGACCACGTCGAGTTGGCGCGTCAGCCGGGTGGCTGAGAGGCCGTTGGCGACCTTGAGCCGCGGCGAGTGATCGGTCAGGACGAGGTACTCGTGGCCGAGCTCCATCGCGGTGAAGGCCATCTCCTCGATGGGCGAGCCGCCATCCGACCAGTCGCTGTGGCTGTGGAGATCGCCCTTAAGCGCCGCCCGGATGGTCGCCCCGCCGTCGACCAGCGGACCGCCTTCATCTGCCTCGAGCCGGGCCAGCCGCTCGGGCAGCCGGCCCTGGGCCGCAGCGGCGATCACCTCGGCGGTCGACGAGCCGATGCCCTCGAGCTCCTGCAGGGTGCCGCGATCCGCGCGGGTGACCACCTCGTCGGGGTCCAAGGGCAGGATCGTCGCGGCTGCGGCGCGGAATGCCTTGACCTTGTAGGTCTCGGCACGGCTGCGCTCGAGCAGGAAGGCGATCCGGCGCAGCGCGGCAACCGGCCCCGCGTCGTAGTCCTCGGTGCTGCCTGCGCCCGCTGCCATGCCGACATTGTGAACCCGCGCTCCGACAGCCGGCCGGAGATCGCCGAACTGGGTGCCGCGCGGCCACCGGGTGGCAGCGAGGTGAACGACGCATGTCAGAACGTGATCCACAGCACAAAGGCACCTGTCCACACGTTGTCCACAGGGTTATCCACAGGCGGTGGAGAAGGTGCTCTCCCAACCTGCCCGGTTCCTGCATTGACCGGGCCCCGGCACTCCCCTAGCGTGACGCCCAGAAGAGGCCCTCGACCAACGCCGCGACAGTGCTCGCAAGGGGAAGGCAAGTACTCAGCGGCGGCGGTCGGGGGCCTTCTCTATGCCCGCGCGCCGCCCACGGACATGCAAATGTCGCACGTGGGACGCATGGTGACCTCACGGGCTACTCCAGCGACATTTGCATGTCGGTGGGGCTTTGGTCAGACCCCCCTAAACCCGGCCTTCCGCTTCTCCCGGGCCGCAGCGACGCCCTCCTGCAGGTCCGCCGTTGCCAGGGTGATCGGCTGCGCGAGCGCCTCCCACTGGATCGCGGACTCGAAGTTCTCGTGGCCGCCGTCGAGCAGCGCGACCTTGGTGTACCGGCTGGGGATCGGCGCGGTACCGGCAATACCTTCCGCGATCGCCTGGACCTCGGTGCCGAACTCCTCGTCGTCGAAGACGCCGCTGACCAACCCGATCCGGAGCGCCTCCTCTGCCTCGACGGTCCTCCCGGTGAGCAGGAGGTCGCGGGCGTGAACCGGGCCCACGACGTTCGGGAGCAGGTACGTCGCCGCCATCCCGGGGTGCATCCCGAGCTTGACGAACGGCACGCTGAGCCGGGCACCGGCTGCGGCGTACCGGAGATCGCAGGCGAGCGCGAGGCACAGCCCTGCACCGACGGCCGGGCCGTTCAGCGCGGCGATGGTCGGCACCTCGAGGCGGCGGATCGCCAGCCACGCACGGTAGAAGGCGATCATCCGGGTCCGCAGATAGTCGACCTCGGCGTCCGGCTCGCCGGCGATCCAAGCCGGGTTCCCGCCCGAGCAGAAGGCGCTGCCCTCGCCGGTGACGATCACGACGCGTACGTCGGGGTCCTGAGCGAGAGCGTCGATCGCGTGGCCCCAGGACTCCGTCATCGCATCGGACATGGCGTTGCGCTGGGCGGGGTTGTCAAGGACCAGACGGGCGACACCGGGCGCTGGGCGCTCCAGTCGGAGGTCGGTCAGGGACGGATCCACGGGGGCTCTCTTCTCGGGCATGGGCGGAGATTACCGCCGCCGCGGGCCCCCGAACGGGCCCAGGGAGCCATCTCACACCCGGAGGACACACCGAATTCACGCCTACCCGGTGCAGCGAATGGTTGCCTTCGTGGTCTAGGGTCGAATCGGTCCTGAACGGACCCCGGCGGGTCTTCCCCGAGGACTCCCGCCGCGACGACCAGAGCTACATGGATCAAGGAGGCCGTCATGGCGGAGAGCTGGAGCGGCGAGTTCTACTGCGTGAAGTGCAAGGAGAAGCGAGAGGCCGAGGGCCACATCGAGGTGAACGAGAAGGGCACCAAGATGGCCAAGGCTCAGTGCCCCGTGTGCGGGACCAAGCTGAACCGCATTCTCGGTCGCGCCTGAGGCTCGTCCTGAGCAGGCCGCGCAGCGGCCTCGAAGGGCTGGTCCTCGGACTCGTCGAACACAGAGCAGTACCCAAGCAGTACAGCGCCACGAGCGCAGCAGACGGCGGGAGCTCCACCTCCGGGTGGGCGCCCGCCGTCCTGCATTCCCCAAGGTCCTGCATTCCCGAAGGTCCTGCGCTCCAGGCCTGCCTGTGGAGGACAGGTCGCGCCGCACGCCCAACCGACCTACGCTCCCGCGGCATGACCCGTCGCCCCGTCCTCGCCCCCGGCCTGGCCATCGTCCAGCGGGCTCCCGGTGAGCTCCAGATCGGCTTGACCGCTGCCCACCGCCTGCGGATCGCCGACTCCCCCGCCGTACGCCGGACGCTCGCGCTCCTAGACCGTGGCGAGGCCGCCGGTGGCGACGCCCCAACCCGTCGTGTCCTGGCCCGGCTGGCCCCGGTACTGCGCGACGGTGACGCCCTCGCGCACCCGCAGATCCCGGCCGCCGAGGTCGCCGCGGTCATGCTGCGCTTCCCGCACTCGGCTGCTGCCCGGCTGCAGGCCCGGCAAGCAGCCCGGGTCCAGGTGCTCGGCGACCTCGTCGTCGACCCTCGGCCGTTGTTCGACCTGTGCGGACTGGGCGTCTACGTAGCGCAGCGGCGGGCCGTGCCTAGTGTTGTGCTGCTGCTGGTCCGCGGCGAGGCCGACCGAGCCGAGGCCGACGCCCTGGTCCGCTCCGGTACGCCGCACCTGCTGGTCCGCGCTGTCGAGTCCGAGATCCTGCTCGGCCCGTTCGTCGTTCCCGGGGTGACGGCGTGCCTGCGCTGCACCGATTTGCATCGCGGCGACGAGGACCAGACGGACCCGGCCGCGTTCGCGTCCCGCTCGACCCGGCACGATGGAGTACCCGACCCGGTGGACGCAGCGCTGGCCGCCATGGCCATCGCGTGGGCGGTACGCGATCTGGTCCGGTTCACCGAGGGCGACCGCCCCGACTGCTGGTCAGCGGTCCTCACCCTGACCGACGCGATGGACTCGCTGCAGCCGGTCCGGTGGCCGCGACACCCGCGTTGCGGCTGCTCCTGGGCCGACCCGGTCCAGCAGGTGGCCGAGTCCGAGGACGCATCAGCAACAATGGGGGCATGACCGAGCTGCCCCGCAAGGCTGTCGCCAGGACCGCGCGCCTGGCTGCGCTCCCGCTCGGGTACGCCGGCCGCAGTGCGATCGGGCTTGGCAAGCGGATCGGAGGCAAGCCGGCTGAGACCGTGATGACCGAGTTGCAGCAACGCACGGCCGAGCAGCTCTTCCGGACCCTGGGCGAGCTCAAGGGCGGGGCGATGAAGTTCGGCCAGGCGATGTCGATCTTCGAGGCGGCACTGCCCGACGAGGTGGCGGCGCCATACCGCGAGCAGCTGACCAAGCTGCAGGACTCGGCCCCGCCGATGCCGACGATCACCGTCCGCCAGATCCTTGCCGACCAACTCGGGGCCGACGCGCCTCGGCTGACCAACCTCGACCCGGAGCCGGCGGCGGCCGCATCGATCGGGCAGGTGCACCGCGCGCGCTGGGACGGCCGCGACGCCGCGGTCAAGGTGCAGTACCCCGGCGCCGGCGATGCCCTACGCAACGACCTCAAGCAGCTCGCCCGGGTCGCGCGCACACTCGGGCCGATCTTCCCCGGCATCGATGTGAAGCCGCTGATCGCCGAGCTCCAGGACCGCGCGGAGGAGGAGCTCGACTACCGGCTCGAGGCGGAGGCTCAACGGGTGTTCGCGGCGGAGTACGCCGACGATCCCGACATCGTGGTGCCCGAGGTCCTCGCCGGCACCCGGACGGTGCTGGTCACGTCCTGGTTGGAAAGCCCCGCGTCCCTGGCCCAGGTGGTGCGCGAGGGGAGCCAGGCCGAGCGCGACCACTACGGCGAGCTCTTCGCCCGGTTCCTGTTCGGCGCGCCCGGTCGCACTGGCCTGCTGCATGCTGACCCGCACCCCGGCAACTTCCGACTGATCCCGGCCCCCGACGGGTCGCCTGGCCAGCTCGGCGTCCTGGACTACGGCGCCGTGGCCCGGCTGCCGGAGCGGACGTTCCCGCGCGCACTCGGCCGCTCCATCCGGCTGGCCTGCGCCGACGACTACGACGGCCTGGTCACCGTCTTCCGCGAGGAGGGCTTCATTAGGGACCGGATCAACGTCGACGCCGCCAAGCTGCGCTCGTCGCTCGATCCGCTCGTCGAGCCAGGCCGGGCCGAGCAGTTCACCTTCTCCCGGGCGTGGATGCAGGAGCAGTTCCGCCGGATCAACGACCCCAAGGGCGACGCGCAGTCAGTGTTCCTACGGCTGAACATGCCGCCGTCGTACATGCTGATCCACCGCACCTGGGTGGGAGCCGGCGGCGTGCTGAGCCAGCTCGGCGCCACGATCGGCCTGCGTCAGATCCTGCTAGAGACCCTGCCCGGGTTCGCGGACGAGATCGTCTAGCCGGGACCGGCGGCCTCACCACCACTCACTGTCGAGTTTGCCCTCGATCGCCCGGAGGTGCTCACGCGAGCACTGGTCGCAGTACCACTGAAGCCGACCACGCTCGGTAGCCGAGGTCCAGGTCAGCGGTGGCGGCGCCTCGGTCGCGGCAACGCCGCAGAACGCGCAGGTCACGGGCGACGGCTCCACGTCGATGACCCTACCCTCGCAGACGGCCGGATCCGTCGAACCATGTCCGGGTACGACGAAGGCCGGGTCGGTGACGAACATGTCGTCACCGACCCGGCCTTGTCTTTTCCCGCGATCGACGAGAAACCAGATGGTGCTGGGCGCTGCCCGGAGGGCTGCGATCCCGTTCGGCTCAGATCACGCGGGCAAGTGCCAGTCGCGCCTGGGCTGCGGCGCGCTCGGCTCTACGAGACAGGCGCCGTGCGGCCGCGAGCTGGTGCCCACGCCGCGCTTTCTCCGCCTGCTCAAGGCGCGCGTTTATATGGGCGCGCGCCAGGTCCTCTCCCAAGAGGTACATATCTTTTCTCCGCTCAAAAGTCTGATTCATGCTCATGTCATTGCCTGGTCGGAACTGCTCGCGCTGATGCGGGTCATGCCGCGACCTCGTTCTTACGGGGCCGACCGCGCGGACGCTTGCGGGGGATCACTACTCCCGAGAGGAACAGCTCACCGCCCCACACGCCCCACGGCTCCCGGCGCTCGAGAGCACCTGCAAGGCACTCCACGCGGACCGGGCAGCTCTGGCACAACGCCTTGGCGAGCTCCACATCACTGGGCGACTCGGCGAAGAACAGCTCCGCCGCGTTGACCCGACATGGCAGCAGCTCGACGTCAGGACCCTGCGGGTCGAGAACGCTGATGCTCATGTGTCACCTCTTCCTTCTCAATCGATCGCTGACTGGTGAAACTTGTGGGGGAAACAAGAAGGCCGCGGATCCCTGGTTGGGATTCCGCGGCCTTGGAGGTGCCGGTCTGAGTGTGAACTCATGTGCCGGGTGGACTCCAAGGCAGGCGGCCCGCAACCGGGTTGGCCTTCATGGCATCTGCGTGACGCTTGTGCGCGGACGTGCCGAGCGCGTAGCCGGACGTCTGGGCGCACACGTCACCCATGCCGAACCCGCCGACTGCAAAGCCGTTGGCGCGCACGACAGAAGCCGTCTGCGTCCCGGTCTGCCAGGAGGCGGACTCGTCGAGCCACGGCTGGCTCGTGATGGTCATAACGTTCATGGGTCGTGCACCTCCTTCGGATCTTCGTGCGCCGGCATTGTCAGTGCCGTCATGCGCGTGTTAGCGGGCATGGACAAGGTACGCCCGCGCTAACAGAGCGTGCAAATCATTTAAGAAGATTCTTTTCCGGCCAGAACCGCGAGTACTTCGTCGGCGTATTTCTCTACTTTTGAAGGCCCGATCCCCTTGATCCCCTCGAGCGAACCACGGTCGCTCGGGCGCACTTCGGCGAGGGCTTCGAGCGTCGCATCGGAGAACACGACGTACGCCGGGACGCTGTCGGCATCGGAGCGGACCTTGCGCCACGCCTTCAACGACTCGAAGAGGTCCTCGTCGTAGGGGATCGGGCAGGTCGAGCAGAACCCACGGTTGCGCTCGCGCGAGCTGGCCAGTGGCTGCTGGCAGAGCTTGCACATCAGAGCCTTGCCGCGACGGCGCGAGCTCTTTGACGTCGTAGTCGCCGCTGCCGCCCGGTCAGTCGCTGACTCCGGGCGCATCCCGGCGAGGAACCGAGAAGGCCTCCGTCGCGCCTGGCCGCCGGGGTTGCGGGCCAGCGACCACGAGATCATCAGGTGCTTGCGGGCGCGGGTGATGCCGACGTACAGCAGGCGGCGCTCCTCCTCCACTGCCGCCGGGCCATCGGCGTAGGTGATCGGCATCGAGCCTTCCTGGATGCCGGCAAGGAAGACGGCGTCCCACTCCAGGCCCTTGGCCGTGTGCAGTGTCGCCAGCGTGACGCCCTCGGCGACCGGAGCGTGCTGCTCCTGAGCCCGGCGGTCGAGCTCGGCGACGAAGCCCTCCAACGTTGGTGCCAGTTCGGCGGCGGTGTACTCCTCGACCTGGGAGACCAGCGCGGTCAACGACTCCCACCGGTCGCGGGCCTGGCCGCGGGCTGCCGGCGCCTCCGAGCTCCAGCCCATCCCGGCGAGCACCGAGCGGACCTGTCCGAGAAGATCCTCACGCGCCGCTTCGCCGGCGCGCAGACTGGCGCGTAGCAGTGCCAGGGCCTGGCGCACCTCGGGACGCTCGAAGAACCGGGCGGCGCCGCGGACGACGTAGGGGATCGAGCGCGCGGTCAGGGCCTCCTCGAAGGACTCGGACTGTGCATTGATCCGGAACAGGACTGCCATCTCCCGCAACGGGACCCCGGCGGCATGCAGCCGGGCGGCCTCGTCGGCCACGGCCGCGGCCTCGGCGACCTCGTCGGGAGCCTCCCGCCAGGTCAGCTCGGCGCCGGAGGCCTGCTGGGCGCGGAGCTGCACCGACCCGGTGGTAGTGCCTTTCAGCAGGCTGTTGGCCGCCGCGATCACCTGCGGCGTCGAGCGGTAGTTGCGCACGAGCTCGACGCTGGTGGTGCCGGCGTACTTCTTCGTGAAGTCCGACAGGTACGACGCACGGGCGCCTGCGAACGAGTAGATCGTCTGTGCCGGGTCGCCGACCACGCAGATCTCGTTACGACCCCCGAGCCAGAGGTCCAGCAAGGCCGCCTGGATCGGGCTCACGTCCTGGAACTCGTCGACGACGAACCACTTGTACTGCGAGCGCACCGCGGCAGCGACCCGGTCGTCCTCGCCGAGCAGCGCCGCGCCGATCAGCAGCACGTCCTCCATGTCCATCCGGCCCTGCTCGCGCTTGAGCTCCTCGTAGGTGGAGAAGACGTGCGCCACGGTCGCGGCGTCCAGCCCGCTGACCTCACGCCCGCGCTGCGGCGCGATCCGCTCGTAGTCATCGGGCCGCACGTTGGTGACCTTGGACCACTCGATCTCGCTCGCCAGGTCGCGCAGCCGGGCCTGGTCGACCTCGAGTCGGTTGCGGCGGGCCGCACCGGCGACGATCGGGATCTTCGATGCGGTCAGCTCCGGCGGCTCCCCGCCGTACACCTTGGGCCAGAAGTAGCGCAGCTGGCGCAACGCCGCGGAGTGGAACGTCCGGGCCTGGACGCCGGGCGCTCCCAGCGAGCGCAGCCGGGTGCGCATCTCCCCTGCGGCCCGCGTCGTGAAGGTCACCGCCAGCACCTCGGCCGGGTTGTAGACACCGGTCGCGACGCCGTACGCGATCCGATGGGTGATCGCCCGCGTCTTGCCGGTGCCGGCACCCGCCAGCACCCGGACCGGCCCGCGCAGCGCCTCGGCTACCTGCCGCTGCTCAGGATCGAGCGCCTCCAGCAGGCGCTCGCTGAGCAGTCTCTCGGCAGTCACGGGAAGGATTCACCTCTGGTCGGAGTTGGATGGAGCAAGACTAGTTGCGAGGACGGACAAGCAGATGCCAGACCAGGACGCTGTGCAGAACCCCGGCACATTCACCATGTACTCGACCCCATGGTGCGGGTACTGCCACCGGCTGAAGAGCCAGCTCAACCGCGAAGGCATCGAGTTCATTACCGTCGACATCGAGCAGGACCCCTCTGCGGCGGACCTCGTGATGGCGGTCAACAACGGCAACCAGACCGTCCCGACGCTCGTCTACGCCGACGGCTCCGCCCAGACCAACCCCTCGGTCGCGCAGGTCAAGGCGAAGTTGGCTTCGCTCGCCTGAGACGGCAAGTACGTCACCGGGTTTCGACAGGCTCAACCAGCGATGGCTAGGGCCGTCGGTTGATGCAGGCGTTTGCCTTTGACCCCTCACCAGTGGTGAGCCGCGCGCGCTGATTGTGCCGGGGAGGGCCCGCAGCGGCCAGCATCAAGGCGCAGCGTGCCGCCGCAAGCAGGGGCCGGGCACCGCGCAGAGGTCGCAGCGACACGGTGCGACAGCTGGCGCGAGGGTCCTCATCGGTGCATCCAGCACCCCGGACCACCACAAGCCCTGCGCAGCGGACGCCGCCGCAGCCGCGAAGCCGGAGGCGCCGTCACCACTGTCCGGGTAAGGGCGCCCCGTACCAGTGCTCCACCAGCGACCGCGAGATCGAGATACCGCCGGGCAGCACCAGCGTGCCGTGCTCGGCCTCGGATCGCATCTGCTCGCGGGTGAACCAGCGAGCGTCCTCGATCTCCTCGCCGTCGACGGAGACCTCGGTGGAGAGGGCGCGGGCGATGAAGCCGATCATCAGACTGCGCGGGAGAGGCCAGGGCTGCGAGCCGAAGTACTCGACTTCGCCGACACGGATGCCGGACTCCTCGAGCACCTCGCGGCGTACCGCCTGCTCCATCGACTCGCCCGGCTCGACGAAACCGGCCAGGGTGGAGTAGCGCCCCGGCGGCCAGGCCGGGTGCCGGCCGAGCAGGCAGCGGTCGTCGGGGTACTCGCCGTCGGTGACGACCATGATCACCGCGGGGTCCGAGCGAGGGAACTCCTCGCGGCCGCAGTCGGTGCAGCGCAGCACATGGCCGAGCTGCATCACCTCGTAGGTCCCTCCGCACCGGATGCAGTGCCGGGTGGCCCAGAGCCACTCGGCGATCCCGATCGCGTGCACCAGCAGGGCGGCGTTGTCGTCGGGGTCCTCTGCCAGAGCCGGGACGAGGCCGCGCAGCGGCAGCCAGCCGTCGCCGGCTTCGTCACCATCGACGACGACAGCGAACCAGACCTGCCCGTCGCGCTCGCCGAGCAGCACCTTGGTGCCCTCGGGCGCCTCAGAGGGTGGCACCCATCGGATCGCACCGTCGACCGGCAGGATCCGGGTCCCGGCGATGACCAGGACGCGGGTGGACTCATCGGCCCAGACGTCCGCAAGCCACGCCTCGTCGGTACGCCGCTCGCCGATCCGGTCGTGCGGGTGCCGCGACAGCGCGATCTGGCTGCTCGCTCCGGCGCTCATCGGGCCAGCCAGGCGGTGAAGGCGGCAGTGTCATACGGGCGGCCGAGGAAGTCGGCGACGAGATCGGCGGCGTCGCGCGAGCCGCCGGGCGCCAGCACGCTGTCGCGGTAGCTCCGGGCACGGTCGGCGTCGAAGAGGTCGTCGTGGTCGAAGGCACTGAACATGTCCTTCGCGATCACCAGCGACCACATGTAGGTGTAGTACGCCGACGTGTACCCGTCGAGATGCCCGAAGCCGGTGTGGAAGTGCGTGTCCGGCAGCGGCTTGATCAGGCTGTACTGCTCGAAGAGCTCGAGCATCCGCGCCGTCAGGTCCTCGGGCACCTCGAGGTGGAACCGGTAGGAGATCGCGGCGTAGAGCATCTGGGTGCGCGCGGTGAACGCCTTGCCGAACTCGTCGGCGGCCCGCATCCGCTCGACCAGCTCGGTCGGGATCGGCGTGCCTGACTTGTCGGTGGCGAAGACCTGCAGAACGCCGGCGTCCCACGCCCACTCCTCGAGCATCTGCGAGGGCGCCTCGACGAAGTCCCACTCGGTCGCGACGCCGGAGAACCGGCCCCACTCGTGGCGCCCCGCGAGGACGTGGTGCATCAGGTGGCCGAACTCGTGGAACAGGGTGACGACCTCGTCGTGGTCCATCAAGCCGCGGGCGAAGTTGCAGACCAGCACCCCCTCGGGCAGCTGCCGGTCGCGGATGCCGGGCACCAGGTCGAATTGGGCGGCGTGGTTGTACTTGCGGTCGCGCGGGTGGAGGTCGAGGTGGATGCGTCCCAGGAAGGTCTCCGCGCCGGACTCGCCGAGGTGCACGTCGTACGACGTCACGTCCGGATGCCAGGTCGGGGCGTCGACCGGGACGTAGGACAATCCGAACAGCCGGCCGGTGACATCGAGCAGGCCCTGATGAACCTTGCCGAAGTCGAAGTAGCGGCGTACCTCCTGGGCGTCGACCCCGTACTGCTCGCGCTTGACCGCCTCGAAGCAGTAGCGCCAGTTCGACTGGTCGATGGTCGCGATCCCGTCCTGCGCCCCGCGGGCGGCCAGGACGCCGAGCTCGCGGCTGCCGGCCTCGAGCGAATCCGCGGCGACCTGGTCGATGAACTCGACGATCGCCGCGCCCTTCTTGATCATCTTGATCTCGGCGTCGAAGTCAGGCCAGTCGGCGTACCCGACCAGCCGGGCCTTCTCCTGGCGCAGCCGGAGGAGCTCGCTGAGGACGGTGTCGTTCTCCGGCCACGCCAGGTTGAAGTACTCGTGCGCGACCGCACGACGCGCTTCGGCGTCCTGGCTGTAGGTCAGGAACGGGTGCACGTCGGGGTACTCGGTGGTGATCGCGACGTTGCCGTCGTCGCTGGCGGGGTGCCCCGCGACGAAGTCGTCCGGCAGACCGGTGAGGGCCGCGGCCGGGACGTGCGCCGTACGCCGGCCGTCGCGGATGTTGCGGGCGAACGCCTGGCTCAGGCCGGTCTCGGCCTCGTTGAGCTCGCGGACCCGGTCGCGGGTGGCGTCGTCGCGGTCGACCCCGGCACGTCGGAAGTCGCGCAGAGCATCGGCGATGATCCGGCGGGCGCCGCCGTCCAACGGCTCCGATCTGATCGAGGACAGCTGGTCGAAGACCTCGCGGTCGAGCAGCAGGTCGTTGGCGAAGCGGCGTACCTCGACCTCGATCGCCTCGGCGAGCTCGATCAGGTCGGGGTCGGGGTGCACCGAGGACAGCAGGCTGGTCACGGCCGCAGCGTTCCGCAGCGAGATGTCGGCGTCGTTCCAGAGCTGCAGGATGGCTGCATCACCCACCGGAGCCGTCTTCAGCGTGGCGACCTGGTCGGCCGCCGTACGCAGTGAACCGCGCCCGCGTTCGTCCAGCCATGCCGACCAGGAACCGGCTTCGACGGGCAGGGACAGCGGCACCAACGACGTCATGGAGCGAGGCTAGCCCGTGCGTGCCGACGCCTCGACCGCGGTCACCACCAGGTTGTCGGCGTAGTGGAACCCGCCGCCAGCCGTGGTCAGCCGGTCGGCGCAGGTGACCAGGCGCAGAACATGCGGGCCGGTCGCCCCGAAGGTCGCGGCGGGCAGCCCGGTCGCGCGCGGGTAGTGCGCCATCGCCGTCACCACGAACACGTGCGGCACTCCGGCTGCGTCGGTCCAGATCGCGTGCGCCCCCACGGTGATGTCGCGTAGCGACCAGAGCGCCCCCGGGTCGTCGTGCTCGTCGGAGACGTGGCCGGCCAGCACGCTGGACCCATCGGGGCCGCCGGCCGGCGCGGTCGTGTCCAGCCATCCCACTCGAGCCGGGTCGTCCGGCAGCGCCATGGTGGTCCCGTCCAGACCGACGGAGTCGACCGGCGCCGTCACACCGATGCTGGGGATCTGCAGCGTGCCACCTCCGCCCACATCGATCAGGTGCCGCGGTGCGTGATAAGTGCTGGTCAGGTAGCGCGGTGCCGCCGAGACCGACGGCGAGACCGGGCGCGGGCCTTGCGCGGCGCGCTGATCGGTTGCAAGGACACCCGGCCCGGCGGCCGAGGAACCCGCCTCGGCGCTCGACGCAACCCGCACCGCCGCGGCGCCTGCCGCACCGGTCGCCAGCACCAGGCCGACGGCGGCAACCGCGCGAGACGACCGCCCACGAGGGCCTCGGGCAGCGTGCCTGCCGGACCTCGGCATCAGGACCACCGACGGCGCGAGGCCCGTATGCCGACTGCAGACCCGAGTGCAACCAGCGCGGCCAGCCCCAGTCCCACCGCGATCCCGTGGCTGTGCCCGGACGATCCGGCGACATCGGGTCCGGACGGGATCTCCGGCACGACCGGCCCGGACGGTGCCACCGGCGCCACCGGACTCCTCACCAGGGCCGTCTCGGTCACGGTCCCCGATGTCGTGCTCGCGCCCGGGATGGTCCCGGTCGCCGGCAGGCTCTCGCTGTAGGTGACGCACCCGCTCTTGCGCAGCACCGTCGTGGCCGTCTGGTAGGTGCCGTTGTGGTCGGCGAGGAACGAACCGTGATCGACGATCCCCGCGTGCGACCAGTCCAGGCCGGTACAGGACCCACGCACCGGGCTGAGCGGCCCGTGCAGCACCCAGGTGATCCGGACCGGCGCACTGGCGGCGAGCCCGCCGACTCTGACCGTGTCGTGGATGGTTCCGCCCAGGACGACGCGGGTCTTCGACGCCTGGGTGCGCACCGTCGGAGCAGCCGGGGCCTTCGCGACCAGAGTCGTCTCGGGCACCAGCCCGCACGGGGTCGTCACCGGGTTGGTCCGGACGTCGCCGGGAAGCTCCTCGACCCAGACGTAGTAGCCCAGTGCCGTGACCATGATCGCGGGCGTCTGGACGGTGCCATTGCCGGCGATCGGGAACGTGACCGAGCCGGCGGCCTTGTCGGCGGTGCAGGAGTCTGCGCCTGGCGCGGCATCGAACGGGCCGTAGAGCGTTGCGGTGGCGGTGCCGTGGTACCCGACCGGCACGCCGGTGCTGACGACCTGGTCGTGGACCGCGGTCCCCGGCACGGCGCTCGTCGTAGAGGTCGTGGTCGTCACCGAGGGAGCGCCCTTGACGATCTCGGCACTCGCACTCACCTCGGCGCTCGCCAGGCTGCTGCCTGCGATCCAGCCGCGCTGGACCCCCGCGTCGTGCGCCGTGGTGCCGCTGTGGGTGTGCCAGCTGCCGACCACGTAGAGATGACCGTCCGAACCTGGCCCGCTGACGGTCGCCCGGACCCGATACTCGCCTACCGCCTGGGGCGTCACGGCCACTGCGGTTGCCTTCGTCGTCGAGGTCGTCGTGGCCGGGCACCGGATCGGGCCGGTGCACCCGAACCGCACCCGGATGCCCGGTACGGCGTACCCGGCCGCCGAGAGCACCGCGACCTGGTAGCTGCGGGAGGTCCCCAGCTTGAGCTTGCCGACGGCCGTACTGGTCATCCGCACCTGGTAACCGCCGCGGTAGTGCGAGCCCGCACTCCACATGGCCCGCGCCATCGCGAGCACCTGTCCCGACAACCCGCCGATCGGTGGCGACGGCGTCCCGCCGACCTTGAGTCCGCGGGGATAGACGACCACACCATCGGGCCTGACGCCGTCGCCCATCACTTCCCGGATGATCAAGGCGATCGCCGCGTCCCGGTGGTCGCTGCCCGTCGACCCCGCTCCGGCCCAGGTCGAGATCACGTAGTTCAATGCGGCAACCTCGGCGTCGCCGACGTGCCGGCCAAGCTGGTTGACCAGGCTCTGGGTGCTGATCGTCCGCGGCTGCCCCGAGATCCGCGAGTCGTAGAGGTAGTCGATGCAGAAGAAGACCTTGCCGTTCGCGGCCCGTAGCGTCCCCATCCAGGTGTAGCCGGTGCCCGCTCGGCTGGAGTAGCGCAGGCACACCCCGTGCACCAGGTTCGGATCGAGCGCGCGGCAGTTCGCGGTGCCGACCACGGTGGCTGCTTGCGCTGCTGGTGCTTCCACGAGCGGCAGCATCCCGAGCAGGAACGCTCCCAGTAGTACTGATCCTGACACGAGCCTGATGGCCCACGATCCTCTGGCGGTGTGCACGCGGCGACCTCCGGTCTTGGTGATGGAGGCGCAACCGTCCGATGCCGTGCCCGCTTGGCGGTGTGCCGACGGGCAGCCCTGTGGACAACGCGTCGACCAGGGAGCCTGTGGATCGCGGCGCTGTAGGTTCGCAGGCATGAGTACGCACATCGGTGCCGACAAGGGTGCGATCGCGCCGACCGTCTTGCTCCCCGGTGACCCGCTGCGCGCTACGTGGATCGCCGAGACGTTCCTCACCGACGCGGTCTGCTACTCCGAGGTCCGCGGCATGTTCGGCTTCACCGGCACCTGGCACGGTCGGCCGGTCTCCGTCCAGGGATCGGGGATGGGCCAGCCGTCGATGGCGATCTACGTCAACGAGCTGTTCCGCGACTACGACGTCCAGCAGATCATCCGGGTCGGGTCCTGCGGCGCCCTAACCACCGACCTCGCGTTGCGGGACGTGGTGATCGCGTCGGGTGCCTGTACCGACTCCTCGATGAACCGGATCCGATTCGCGGGGCTCGACTACGCGCCGGTCGCAGACTTCGGCCTGCTCCGGGCGGCGCACGACGCCGCGATCGCGCGGACCGACGTGACCTGCCACGTCGGCCTGATCTTCTCCTCCGACAGCTTCTACTCGCCGCGGGCCGCCGAGCTGACCCCGCCGTTGGTCGATCACGGCGTGCTCGCCGTCGAGATGGAGGCCTCCGCGCTCTACACCCTGGCGGCGTCGTACCGGCGCAAGGCACTGGCGATCTGCACGGTCTCCGACCACATCGTCACCGGCGAGGAGACGACCGCGGCCGAGCGCGAGCAGACGTTCGGCGCGATGGTCGAGATCGCCCTGCAGGCGGGCCTGGCCTAGGGCGACACGCCTCCAGCCAGGTCAGCGAGCGCCGACTCCAGCTCGTCGCGCCCGGGAAGGCCGGCAGGCTCGACCGTCTGACCGCTCCGGACGTAGTGGAAGACAGCGCGCACCTGCGCGACCGGTACGCCGACCAGGTCGGCCCACGCCTGCCGATACAACGCCAGCTGCAACGGGTCCGAGCCGACCGAACTCCCGGTCTTCCAGTCGACCACCAACCAACGGCGCCCGCCATCGGCGCCATCCGGCTCGGCGTAGACGGCGTCGATCCGGCCGCGGACCACCTGACCGTCGAGCACCAGCGAGAACGGCGCCTCGACGGCGTACGGCACGCGCTCAGCGAATGGGCCCTCCTCGAAGGCAGCGATCACCGTCTGCAGGTCGGCATCGTCCTCGATCCCGGCATCACCGCGACCAGCGAGGTCGTCGGGGTCGAGCAGCCCCTGCTGGCCGAACCGCGATTCGACCCAGGCGTGGAACCGGGTGCCGAAGCGGGCGGCCTGCGACGGCTGCCGCGGCATCGGCCGGGCGAGATCGCGCAGGAACCCGTCCGGATCCTCGGCCAGCCTCGCCAAGGAGGTCGCCGAGAGGCTGCCGGGCAGCGCGACATCGACTGCCTCGCTGTGGTCGGTGCGGGCCTCGATGAGCAGGCGCTCGAGCTCCTCGTCCCACTCTGCGACCCGGGCCGCCTCGATCACGTCCAAGCCCTCCTCGAGCGCCGTCATGTCTGCTCGACGCACCCGATCCGCCGCGTCGAGCCGCCGCGCGATCTCCTCGCCCGGAGCGGCCGCAGGCCACGGGCGGGACGCCGTGACCTCCGCATACGGGTTCGGGGCGCCCTTCTCGGGCTTCTCAAGCCAGCGCTCGACCGGCTCGCCCCTCTCCTCGAGGAATCCCCGGACGACCTCTTGGTAGGACGACGGGCCGAACGCCGTCGCTCGCGGGGTCCACAGGTAGGACGTGACGCTGAGCCGGTGCGCTGCACGGGTGAAAGCCACGTAGCCCAGTCGCAGCTCCTCGGTCTGGCCGTGCTCGCGGGTCGCGACCCGGAACTCATCGAGGCCCGCCTTGTCGAAGGCCGTCAGCTGCGGCAGGTCGGCAGCATCGCCGCGCAGCGGTCCCGGAAGCACTGCCGGCGACGAGGTCCACAACGTCCGCGAGCGGTTCGAGGGGAACCGCGTCTCGCAGACGCCGACGAGGAAGACGCTCTTCCACTCCAGCCCCTTGGACCGATGCACGGTCAGGAGCTTGACCGAGTCCGCGAGCGTCGGCGTGGCGATGTCGAGGCCGTTTCCTTGATCGTCCTCCGCGGTCAGGTATGCCAGCAGCGCTGGCAGCGTGACGCCACCGTCGATCGCCTGGAACTCTGCGATCCCCTTGACGAACAGGTCGAGATTGTCACGTCGAGCGGCCGCAGCCGGGCTGACCGACGACGCCAGCTCGATGTCCACGCCGGTCACGTCGATGATCCGGCGTACGACGTCCAGCAGCGGCTCGCCGACCACGCGGCGGAGTATCCGCAGCTCGGCCGCCAGCAACTCGAACCGATCCCGGGCCTCGGTCGAGTACGCCTGCTCGCCGGGGTCCTCCAGCGCATCGGAGAGTGCCGGCAGCTCAGCCGGGTCGACGCCGTCGGCGATCTCCCCGAGCTGCTCGAGGATCGCCTGGGCCGGTGCTGGCCGTCCGGAACGGCCGGCGATCTCGCCTGCCCGGCTGGCCAGCAGCCGCAGGTCGCGCGGCCCGATCGCCCAACGCGGGCCGGTCAGGAGTGTCAGCATCGCGGCGTTCGCCGTCACATCGTGCAGCAGGTGCAGCACTGCCACGACCTCGGCGACCTCCGGCAACCGCAGCAGTCCGGAGAGGCCGACGATCTCGACCGGCACCCCGGCGGCGGTCAACGCGTCGAACACCTCCTCGGCGTGGGTGTTGTCCCGGGTCAGGACCCCGATGTCGGACCACAATCCGTCGTGCGCTGCACGCACCTCGTCGACCAGCCAGCTGAGCTCCTCGGCATGGGTCTCGAACACCCCGACGCCGACCTCGCCCTCCGCGGCCCCCTGGCTCGGTTCCAGCGAGCGCACCTGGGGTAGCGCCGCGTAGAGCGGCTGGGCGAGCTTGTTGGCGACCTCGAGGATCCGCCGGTCCGAGCGCCGGTTGACGGTCAGCGGCAGCACCGGGACCGCCGTGCCCGGATCGCTGTGCGGGAAGGTCCGCCCGAAGTTCAAGATATTGGAGACCGATGCACCCCGCCAGCCGTAGATCGCCTGGTTCGGATCGCCGACGGCAGTGACCGGGTGTCCGCGACCGCTGCCTGCGGCCGGCCCCGAGAAGAGCCGGGACAGCATCGTCGCCTGCGCCACCGAGGTGTCCTGGTACTCGTCGAGCATGACCGCCTTGAAGACGGAGCGCTCCTGGGCGCCGACGTCAGGCTGCTCGGCCGCGAGCCGGGCGCCGAGTGCGATCTGGTCGGAGAAGTCCATCAGCCCGAGGTCTGCCTTGAGGCTGCGGTACGACGCGACCAGACCCAGCAGCTCGGCCCGCCGGTCGATCGCCGAGACCGCTTTCTTCATCTCCGCGATGTAGGTCTTGCGGCCCTTGCCGTCGACCTCGTCGGCGATCGACGCCTCGAACGCCGCCCGCGCGGCCTCATCGACCTGCATCACGTCCCCGGCGGAGACCAGGTGCTCGCTCATCGCGGATTCCAGAGCGAGCAGGTTCTGGATGACCGTCGGCGGATGGTCGGAGAGATGCGAGATGTCGCCGGTGTAGCGCTCGATCGCCCTGGCACCCAACTGGTAGCGCGAAGCGTCGGTGATCACCCGCGTGTCCGGCTCATGGCCGATCCGCAGGCCATGGTCGGTGAGCAAGTTGGCGGCGTAAGCGTTATACGTGATGACGGTCGGCTCGAGGACCTCCTCCCCGTCAGCGACAGGCTTCGGCAGTGCCCCGGACTTCGCCAGCGCATCGCGGATCCGCTCGCGCAGGTCGGCCGCCGACTTGGTGGTGAAGGTCAGTCCGAGCACCTCTTCGGGACGGACCTGCCCGGTCAGGACCAGGTACACGACCCGCGCGGCCATCAGCGTGGTCTTGCCGGAGCCGGCGCCTGCGATCACCACGGCCGGCTCGAGAGGCGCTGTGATCGCGGCCCACTGCTGCTCGCTCGGCGGGAACTTCGCCTGCATGAGCAGCTGCAAGTCCACCGGCGTCGCGATCTGAACGGCACTCATCCGATCACCGCCCCGGCACTCTTGATCGGGCAGATCGGCACGAAGTCGCAGCCGTCGCAGTGCGGGCCGGCGATCGCAGGGAACGACTCGGCGCGGATGAGCTCAGCCGTCAGCCCGAGCGCGTTGGTCAATGTGGTCCGGGTTGGGCTGCCCGGCTCGGCGACCGGCTGCGGCTTGGTGACCGGCAGGACTGCATCGTCCTCCTGCCCCAGCTGGAGCAGCTCGGCGCCGCCGCTGTGCAGCGCGCTCGGCTCGACGCCGCGCAGGTCGGCGACCGAGGCGTCGACGGCGCCGTTGTCGACGGCGTACTGGTACAGCGCCAACTGGAGGTTGCGCTCCACCTGCGGCTTGGTGGGCAGCCCGCGCCCGGTCTTGAGATCGACGACGACGACGTTGCCGTCCAGGTCCAGTTCGAGGCGGTCGGCGTAACCGTGCAGGACGACCCGCAGGCCGTCGGGCAGCTCCACCTCAGCAGTGAACCGCTGCTCCACGCCGACGAGCGTGCGCGGGTTGGCGTAGTGCCAGGCAAGGAAGCGGCCCAAGGCAGCGCGCACCCGGGCGTGCTCACGGGCGCGTGACCAGGGAGTCCGGAACTGCAGCCTGTCCCAGACCAGGTCGACCTGCTCCATCAGAGCGTCGACGTCGTCTGGCCCTTCGGCAAGCTCGCCGCGCGCGACCCGCTCCGCGATCGCGTGCACTAGGTTGCCGACGTTGGCGGCTTGGTGGGATGCGGTCACGCCGCCCGCCTCCCGGCTCAAGAACCACTGCGTCGGGCAGACCATCATCGACTCCACGGTGCTCGCCGAGATCGAGACCGGCTTATCGACCGGACGCACCGGCTCGGTCGACCAGCTCGGCGCCCGGGTCCCCCACCAGGTGCCGGGATCGGCCTGCGGCACGAGCTGTCGGCCGCCGTGGCCCTCACCAGCAAGTCGAGCCAGACGACGGGCGGCGGCGTCGCGCAGAGCAGGGGCTGCCTCGGCGTCGGCGACCGTACGCCGGAGCTCAGCGACCAGCCCCGCCAGCGACAGCGGCCGCTCCGGGCGGCCGATGACCGCCTGCACGGTCAGGTCGAGCTCCTCGAGGAACCGCGACGGCTGGTCTCCGTCGTCTTCGGGCGAGGCGACCGCCGTCACGACCAGCCGCCGGCGCGCGCGCGTGCACGCGACGTAGAAGAGGCGGCGTTCCTCGGCGAGGAGCTCGGCATTGGTCACCGGCGGCTGCAGCAGCGGGACCCCGTACGGCGACGAGCCGATCCGGTCCGCACCGAGCAGGGTCGAGCGGCGGCGCAGATCCGGCCATCCGCCGGCCTGGACGTGCGCGACCACGACGAGCTCCCACTCCAGGCCTTTGGAGCGGTGGGCCGTCAGCAGCCGGACTGCCGAGCCCCGGACTCCTTGCTCGGCGAGGGTGTCGGCCGGGATGCGCTGCGCAGCGAGCGAGGCGAGGAAGTTACGGACGCCACCATGGTCACGGCGCTCCTCTGCCCGCGCCGCGGTCTCGAACAGCGCACAGAGCGAGTCGAGGTCGCGGTTGGCCCTGGTCGCAGCGCCGCCACCGGCCTCGGCGGCCCGCCGGAGACGTTCGGGCCATCCGGTGCCGGACCACAGCTGCCACAGCACCTCCTCTGCTGTCCGGCCGTCCTCGGCTGCCGCAGCCGCAGCGACGAGCAGCCGGTTCAGCGTGCGGGTGCGATCAACCTCCGGGCCCTCGAGCCCCTCGAGGAAGCCCTCGACAAGGACGGCCCGGCGCAGCAGCTCGCGTGAGGGAAGCAGTCGCCCCTCGTCGGCCTCGACTCGTGCTTTCGCCCGTGCGCGCAACTGCCGTCCGAGGCGTCGTACGTCGCCGGCGGCCAGGCCTGCCAGCGGGCCGAACAGCAGCTCCTCTGCACGACCGGCGTCGATGTGGTCGATGTGGTCCGGGTCGTCATTGTGCAGATTCAGCGCGGCCCGAAGCCCGTCGAGCAACGGTCCGATCGCCGGGTCGGAGATCAGCGGCAGGTCGTCCGCGGCGACCTCGACGGGCACGCCGGCGGCGGCGAGTGCGCGCCGCAGACCCGGGATGGAGGTGCGCCCGGACCTGACCAGCACGGCCATCTCGTGCCAGGCGATGCCGTCTTCGAGGTGGGAGCGGCGCAGCAGGTCGGCGAGGTGCTCGGACTCGGCCCGGTCGGTGTCGAAGGTGACGACCTGGACCCGGTCGGGGCCGGCTGACGGGTCGATCTGCGGCGCTGCGAACACGGCGCGGGCTGATGGTGGGATAGCACCGCTCCAGGCCAGTTGGCCGGCGATCCGCTGTGACGCAGCCGAGATCCGGGTCCCGAACCGGCGCGTCCGCGCCAGGACCGCCACAGGGGCCGGCTCTCCGGCTGCTGTCGGAAAAGCGTCCGGGAACTCCAGGATGCCGCGTACGTCGGCCCCCCGGAACCCGTAGATGGACTGGTGCGGGTCGCCGACCGCGACCAGGTTGCGGCCGTCTCCGGCGATCGCCTGGAGCAACGCGACCTGACCCGGATCGGTGTCTTGATACTCGTCGACGAACACGTGGGTGAAGCGGGCCCGAAGCTCGTCGCTGTGCCCGCGGGCCTCGATCACCGCTCGTCGGATCAGATCGGAGTAGTCGGTCGCTCCCTGGTCGTCGAGGTTGATCAGGTACTGCTCGGCGAACAGACCGGCCGCGATCAGCTCGGGCGCGCCTGCATCGAGGCCGAGCTGGTGCAGAGCCTCAGGCTCGAGTCCTTGGTCGCGGGCGCGGCTGAGCACGGCATGCACCTCGCGGGCAAAACCTCGCGTCGCCAGTGCGTTGCGGAGCGCGTCCGGCCACTGCACCGACTCGGGGGTCTCGCGGAGCAGCTCACGCAGGATGACGTCCTGCTCCGGCGCCGAGAGCAGCCGGAGCGGGCCGATGTAGAGATCCGCTGGCGAGTACTTCCGGACGAGCCCGTAGGCGAAGGAGTGGAACGTCGCGCAGACCGCCGCCCCGGTGGTGCGACCGAGACGGGCGGTCACCCGGTCGCGCAGCTGCTCGGCCGCCTTGCGTCCGAAGGTCAGCGCCAGGACCGATGCCGGGTCCGCACCGTGGTGCTCGATGCGGTCGACGATCGACTCGACCAAGGTCGTCGTCTTGCCAGTGCCCGGGCCTGCGAGGACCAGGAGCGGCCCGCCGGCATGGTCGACCACCGCCTGCTGGTACTCGTCGAGAGCAGGTGCCCGGGTAGCCCCGGGGCGCACGAGACGGTAGGTCCTCACTCGCGTACTCAATCATCCGGGTGCGACACATGGCTGGCGCCCTGGCACGGCAGGGCCGACAGGCCGGGAAAAGGGTGAAGGCCCCGTCCAAGTATGAGTTGGGCGGGGCCTTCGTGTGATCCTCGGATGATGCCTCAGATCGACCTGCTCCTCGCTGCGGACCCCCGCTGCGCATCACCGCCGCGGCGACGAGTCTCCCCGTCGGATGGATCTTCTGCTCCGAGCTGATCGGCTCCCCCGAAGGGTTTGCGTGAGAGATTTCTATGCCTGTCCGGGAGCCTGCGCAAGGGGTTTTCGCCAACTATTTCTGGGAATTCTCACTCGTCGGCGTGTCGTCCACAGATCTAGCCTGGTCGTCCACAGGTTCGGCGAGTTGTCCACCGATCAGGGCCCTGGGCTGTGGATATCTCAGACCTTGCCCGGGACGAATTCCGGCGGCAGCCAGATGGCCTGGCGGAGATCGACGGCGCCCGAGGGTCGCAGCGGCGTGCCCTCGCCGAGGTACTCCTGGTGGGCGCGGTGGTCGTGCGACGGCGGCAGCGACCCGTCGGCTCGGACGACGCGCCACCAGGGGACCGGGCCGCCGTACCCTGCCATCACGGCACCGACCTGGCGCGGTCCACCACGGCCGATCGCCTCGGCGATCAGCCCGTACGTCGTGACGCACCCTTCCGGGATCTGCTCCACGATTGAGAGCACGGCCTCGATGTAGTCCTCGTCCGGCACCGCGAGCCCGCTAGCTCAGTACGAGGGCTGACTCGGGTCGATCTGGTTGACCCACGCCACCACGCCGCCACCGACGTGGACTGCGTCGGCGTAGCCGGCGCCCTTCACGATCGCAAGGCACTCCGCCGAGCGCACGCCGGACTTGCAGTGCAAGACGACCTGCTTGTCCGAGGGCAGCTGCTCCAGAGCGCTCCCGTTGAGGAAGTCGCCCTTCGGGATCAGTACCGAGCCGGGGATCCGGTTGATCTCGTATTCGTTGGGCTCGCGGACATCGACCAGGACGAAGTCCCGGGCGCCCTCCTCACGCTCCTTGAGCATGTGCTCCAGCGTCACCACCGAGATGGTCGCGTCCGCGGCAGCGTCGGCTGCGTCCTCGCTGATAGCACCGCAGAACGTCTCGTAGTCGATCAGCTCGGTGACGGTCGCGTGCTCACCGCACAGCGCACAGTTCGGGTCCTTACGGACCTTGAGCTTGCGATACTCCATCTCCAGTGCGTCGTAGATCATCAGCTTGCCGACCAGCGGCTCGCCGATGCCCGTGAGCAGCTTGATGGCCTCGTTGACCTGGATCGAGCCGATGCTGGCGCACAGGACACCCAGGACGCCGCCCTCGGCGCAGCTCGGGACCATCCCCGGCGGGGGCGGCTCGGGGTAGAGGCAGCGGTAGCAGGGGGCCTCCGCGTCCATGCTCGGCGCGAACACCGAGGCCTGGCCGTCGAAGCGGTAGATCGAGCCCCACACATAGGGGATCTTCAAGAAGTACGCCGCGTCGTTGACCATGTAGCGGGTCGCGAAGTTGTCGGTCCCGTCCACGATCAGGTCGTAGCCGCGGAAGACCTCGAAGACGTTGTCGTTGTCGAGGCGCTCGGAGTGCAGCACCACGTCGACGTACGGGTTGATCTCCGCGATCGATTCCTTGGCCGACTGGCCCTTAGGCTTGTCGATGTCGCTGACGCCGTGGATCACCTGACGCTGCAGGTTCGACTCGTCGACCGTGTCGAACTCGGCGATGCCGAGGGTGCCGACACCGGCCGCGGCCAGATAGAGCAGCGCGGGACTGCCCAGGCCGCCAGCGCCGATGACCAGCACTTTGGCGTTCTTGAGCCGCTTCTGCCCGGTCATGCCCACGTCGGGGATGATCAGATGGCGGCTGTAGCGGCGTACTTCGTCGATCGTCAGCTCAGCGGCTGGCTCGACCAGTGCGGGCAGGGACACGGCGCTCCTCGATGCGGTGGTTCTCCGTCTGTCCTGGTGTGAACACCCCGGACCACTCCAGTGTTCCCCGCGGAGCCCGGTCGCCCGAGCCCGGGTCCGCCATCTGGAACCGCGCCGCCGTCGCGGCGCCTGCAGTCCGCCTGCAGAAGCCACGGAGTAGGCTCGCGCCACTCCGTCACCTATCAGGAAGGCACCCGAACGTGACCACCCCGGCGACCCGCGGCGATCAACCCGTACGAGGTGCCCGGCTGCCGCGGCGCGCCCGGCGTGCCCAGCTCCTCGAGTCTGCCCTCGAGGTGTTCGTCGCCCAGGGCTACCACTCCGCGGCGATGGACGACATCGCTGAGAACGCCGGCGTCTCCAAGCCGGTGCTCTATCAGCACTTCCCCGGCAAGCTGGACCTCTACCTCGCGTTGCTCGACCAAGCCGTGGACAAGGTCATCGACGGCACCCGCGAGGCCCTGGAATCCACCGAGGACAACAAGCAGCGCGTCGCCGCGACGATGCACGCCTTCTTCTCCTATGTCGCCAGCGAGCAGGGCGAATTCCGACTCGTCTTCGAGTCCGACCTGACCAACGAGCCCGCCGTCCGCGAGCGGATCGACCGGGTCACCCGCGAGTGCGCCGACCTGATCGCACACGTGATCCACGACGACACCGGCCTGCCGGGCGAGGCCTCCCAGCTGCTGGCCGTCGCCCTGGTGGGAATGGGCCAGGTCAGCGCCCGGTTCTGGCTCCAGGACCGTTTGTCCGGCAGTGACACGATCTCTCAGAGCGATGCCGCCAGCCTGGTGGCAGGACTCGGCTGGCGCGGCATCCGGGGCTACCCGCGGAACGACGAGCAGGCCTGAGGCCGCACGGACCACCCAGCACGACCAACCACGAACCAGCACAGGAGGTCCTCCGCATGGAGGTCAAGATCGGCGTCACCCAGTCCGCCCGCGAACTCGTCATCGACGCACCGTTAGAGACCGACGCGATCGAAGAGCTGGTCCGCACGGCGATCAGCGACGGCAGCGTCCTCGCCCTGACCGACGCGAAGGGCCGCCGGATCGTCGTCGCGGCCGAGAAGATCGCGTACGTCGAGATCGCCACCAGCACCGTCGGCCAGGTCGGCTTCAAGGCCTGAGCGCTGGCCTGAGCTTGCGAGGGCCAGGAGAGCGAAGGGGTTGAGGAGCCCGCTGCGGTTGAGGAACGAAGCCGGACCGGGCGTCTCGAAGCACCGGTGCCGGGCGCGCGGAGGTAAGTCCCGCGCAGGTCAGCACATCTCGACAAGCTCGGTCGCCGACCGATGAACTGGTCCTAGCTCGCTAGCCCCAGTTCGGCCATCCGCGCGGCGTGGTTCTCGGTTAGGCGGTTGAACATCCGTCCGAGCGCGACCAGGTCCAGGCCGGGGCGGTCGACGCCGCCAGCGAGCAATGCCGCCAGGGAGTCCCGCTCGGCCGCGACACGCTGGGCCTGCGAGAGGGCCTCGCCCATCAGACGACGGCCCCACAGCGCGATCGGGCCTGCGACGCGCGCGTCGGCCGCGATCGCCTGCCCGACCCGCTCGACGACGAAGTGCGCGTGACCGGAGTCAGCCAACGAGGTGGTGATCAGGTTGCGGGTGTCCGCATCGAGGAACGCCGCGATCTCGCGGTAGAAGTCCGCCGCCAGCCCATCCCCGACGAACGCCTTGACCAGGCCCTCGAGCCAGTTGCTCGGCGCGGTCTTGGCGTGGAAGACGTCGAACGGCTTCACGAACGGCGCCATCGCCTCCATCGGCTCCGAGCCCAGGTCGGCGATCCGGGCGATCAGAGGCTCGACGTGGTTGAACTGGATCGTCGCCATCTTGCCGAGTGCGAGCTTGTCGGCCAGGGTCGGCGCGAGCTTGGCGTCTTCGGCCAGGCGCTCGAAGGCCGAGATCTCGCCGTACGCGATCACCCCCAGTAGATCGACGACCGCAGCCCGGTAGCCCGGGTCCTGGAACGCGATGGGGACGTCCCCCGCGGTGGTGCCGGCCGGCGTCGCTACGGCGTTCCCAGAATTGGGAGATTCGGTCATGGGGGGAGCGTACCGATAGACTGGCAACGGCAGACGGCCCCCGTCAGCGCCCGGACACGACCGGGGAACACACCTGGACGACACCGCTCAGGCGAACGGGGAGGCAAGCCGCGCCTTCGACCCCTCGAATTATCGAGCATTCACAGAACGGCAAGATCCTGACTACCTTCCGAGAGCTCGGGGTACTCCCCGAGATTTGCGACGCACTCGAGCGCGGCGGCATCACCACCCCCTTCGCCATCCAGGAGATGACCCTGTCGGTCGCCCTGATGGGCACCGACCTGATCGGCCAGGCCCGCACCGGCACCGGCAAGACTCTCGCCTTCGGCATCCCGGTCCTGCAGCGCGCCGTCGCGCAGCACGACCCGGACTACGAGGAGCTCGTCGCTCCCGGCAAGCCGCAGGCCCTGATCGTCGCGCCGACCCGCGAGCTCGCGCTCCAGGTCTCCAGCGACCTGCAGCTGGCGGGCAAGGACCGCGGCATCCGCGTCCTGACCGTCTACGGTGGCGTGCCTTACGAGCCGCAGCTCGATGCGCTGGAGACCGGCGTCGACGTCGTCGTCGGTACGCCGGGCCGGCTGATCGACCTGATGAACCGCAAGGCGCTGGATATCTCGCACGTCAAGAGCCTGGTGCTCGACGAGGCCGACGAGATGCTGGACCTCGGCTTCCTGCCCGACGTCGAGCGCCTGCTGGCCAAGACGCCCGAGACCCGGCAGACGATGCTGTTCTCCGCGACGATGCCGTCCGCGATCGTGGCCCTGGCCCGAACCCACATGCGGCACCCGATGAACATCCGTGCCGAGTCGTCCTACGAGAACGCGACCGTGCCCGCCACTGCGCAGTTCATCTACCAGGCGCACGACCTGGACAAGCCGGAGATGATCGGCCGGATGCTGCAGGCCGAGGGCTCCGGGCTGACGATCGTCTTCACCCGCACCAAGCGCCAGTCGCAGCGGGTGGCCGATGACCTGACCGAGCGCGGCTTCGATGCCTCCCCGTTGCACGGCGACATGGCCCAGGCTGCGCGCGAGAAGGCGCTGACCAAGTTCCGCGACGGCAAGCTCCGGGTGCTGGTCGCCACCGACGTCGCGGCCCGCGGCATCGACGTCACCGGCGTCACCCACGTCATCAACTACACCTGCCCTGAGGACGAGAAGACCTACGTCCACCGGATCGGCCGCACTGGCCGCGCCGGCGCCACGGGTATCGCGGTGACCTTCGTCGACTGGTCGGACCTGCACCGCTGGAAGATGATCAACAAGGCTCTGGACCTGCCCTTCGACGAGCCGTTGGAAACCTACTCCAGCTCCGAGCACTTCTTCCACGACATGGGCATTGCCCCGGGCACCAAGGGCCGGGTCATCCCCGAGGGCCAGATCGTGATCCCGCGCCAGCCGCGCAAGGACGACCGGGGCGGCCCCAGGAAGAGCGACAGCAGCGGCGGCCGTGGAGGCCGTGACGGTGGTGGCCGCAGTCGCTCGCGCAGCGGCGAGGGCCACACCGAGGCTGCAGCGGCTCCTGCTGCCGAGGGCGGCGAGCGCCCAGCACGCTCACGCAATCGGAACCGTCGCCGCACCCGTGGCGGCACCGGCGGGGCCGGCCAGGCTCAGCCGGCAGCCGAGTAGGGACCGCCCGGATCTGACGCTGCCCCGTTCCTGAGGAGTCAGGACGGCTCAGGCCACCACGACGACGTCGGTGCCGTCCTGGGCGAAACCCCACATCCGGATGGCGTCAGACGTCTTCTGACGGATGCAGCCGTGCGAGCTCGGCGTACCAAGCTGGGCCACGGTCTGCTCCGGCTTGCCGTTCTGCGTCGGGATCGTGTGGAAGCCGATCGCGGCATTCTTGCCATGCGCGAACCGGACGAAGTACTGCATCACGCCGGAGTCGTCGATCCCCACCGCCCAGCGGGAGCGGGAGAACACTGCATACTTCCCCGGCTGCAGATTGTCGGTCAGGCTGCCCGAGACCAGGTACGTCGAGAACGAGGCGCCCTTGGCGTTGACGAGCCAGACCCGCTGGTCGGCGATCGAGAAGACGACGCGGCGGCCGCTGCCCGAGTCGGCCGGTAGCGCCGTCAACGCGGACGTGGTCGCTGATTTGGTGCTCGACGCGAGTCGCTTGGCGCTCGTCGAGGACGTCGTGCTCGGCGTCGTGGACGGGGTCGCGGACGGTGTCGTGTGCGGGTCCGCAGCGGGTGCCGAGCTCAAGGCCTTACCGAAGGCGGCCAGCTTCTGGTTGGGCTGGCTCGCCGCCGAGCCCGGGCCGCCGAGCGGGATGACGCCGACAGCGCCCAGGAGCGCGACCACCGTGACGACCAGGGAGACTCCGGCCGCAGCGATCCGGCCGACCCGCGGGCGGACCCGGGTCGGCGGTTCGAGGCGGTGCTTGGACATGTCTCAGCCTCGCCCGAGCAGATTGGCGGCAACAGCGCGGTAGGCCTCGGCACCCTTGTTCGACGCCGAGGTCGTCAGGATCGAGCGGCCGGCAGCAGGCGCCTCGGCGAACCGGATCGACTTCGGGATCGGCGGCTCGATCACGGCCAGGTCGTAGGTCCCCGAGATCGTCTCCAGGACGGTCCGAGCGTGGGTGGTGCGACCGTCGTACAAGGTCGGAAGGACGCCCCAGACCTCGAGCTCACGGTTGGTGAAACGGCGTACGTCGTGGACCGTATCGAGCAGTTGGCCCACGCCACGATGCGAGAGCGTCTCGCACTGCAGCGGGATCAGGACGCCGGTCGCCGCGGTCAGCGCCGCCACCGTCAGCACGCCGAGCGAAGGAGGGCAGTCGAGCAGGACCCAGTCGTACTCGCCGTCGAGATCTTCCACCACCGTGCGGATCACGTACTCGCGGCCGGTCCGGGTGAGCAGGTCCGCCTCGGCCCGGGCGAGCTCGATCGTCGCCGGGAGCAGGTCGACGCCATCCTCGGTGGTGACCATCACCTCGGTGGCCGGCACGCCCTTGGTGAGCACATGGTGGATCGAGAGCTCGAGGTCCTCGGGATCGACGCCGAGGCTGAAGGTCAGACAGGCCTGGGGGTCGAGGTCCACGAGCAGCACCCGCTGCCCGAGCTCGGCGAGCGCCGAGCCCAGCGAGGCAACGGTGGTCGTCTTCGCCACGCCGCCCTTCTGGTTGGCGACAGCGATCACTCGGGTCTGGGACATCACCCCCATCATGCCGCACGAGCCTTGCGCACGCGGACCGTGCCCGAGGATGCTGTGCCGCATGTCGCACAAAGCCCCTTCCGTCTCGCTGGTCACCGGTGGCACCGCCGGCATCGGCGCCGAGATCGCCCGCCAGCTCGCCGCCCGAGGCTCCGACCTGGTCTTGGTCGCCCGCAACGAAGAACGGCTCGGCGAGGTCGCACTGCAGCTGTCGTCGGAGTACGGGATCCGGACCGAGGTCCTCGTGGCCGATCTCGCCGACCGCGAGAGCCTCGCGGACGTCGAAGCCCGGCTGGCCGACGCCGACCGACCGGTCGACATGCTGATCAACAATGCCGGCTTCGGGCTGCGCGGCCGGTTCCTGGAGAACTCGATCGACGCCGAGCAGGCTCACCTCGATGTGCTGGTCACCGCACCGATGCGGCTGACCCACGCCGCCCTCGGCCCGATGGTCGCGCGCGGCGCCGGCACGATCGTGAACGTGTCGTCGGTGGCCGGCTACCTGCCCCGCGGCACCTACTCGGCAGCCAAGGCCTACGTGACCCGGTTCAGCGAGTGGGCGCACAACGAGTACGGCCCCCAGGGCGTGCACGTGATGGCGCTGTGCCCGGGCTTCGTGCGCACCGAGTTCCACGAGCGGATGGACGTCGGCCGTGACTCCGCGCCGTCGTTCCTGTGGCTCGGCACCGAGGAATTCGTCACGGCTGCCCTCGCCGACCTCGATGCAGGCAAGGCTGTCTCGGTCCCGAGCCTGCGCTACAAGGCGATCGTCACCGGCGCGAAGTACGTGCCCAGCGGTCTGCTCCAGCAGTTCCAGAGGTTCGGGCGCCAGTAGTCCGCCACCTCGCCGCGTCTCGACAAGCTCGACGACCGAGGCTTCGACAACTCAGCCCTTGCCGGCAATGAAGGCGCGCACGGCGTCGGCGACCATCTGGACGGCGATCGCGGAGAGCAGCAGCCCGGCGATCCGGGTGATGAGCATGACGCCGCCCTCGCGGATCAGCCGCAGGATCGGCAGCGAGAACCGCATCGCCAGCCAGATCGTGAGGTGCACGCCGATGACGCCGAGCGCGACGGCGAAGAAGTCCGGGAAGTCGTGGACGCGCTTGCTGAACACCATCGTCGCCACGATCGCGCCAGGACCGGCGAGCAGCGGCGTGCCGAGGGGCACCAGGGCGACGTTGGTCTCCAGCCCGGCGGTCTGCTCGGACTCCTTGCCGGTGAGCAGCTCCAGTGCGACAAGCAGGAGCAGCAGGCCGCCGGCGCACTGCAGAGCCGGCAGCGAGATGTGCAGGTACTCCAGGATCTGCTGGCCGAAGAACGCGAACGCGCTGATCACGCTGAGCGAGACCGTGACCGCCTGCCACGCCAGCCGGCGCGCGACAGCGGGGGTCCGTCCGCCGGTCAGGGACAGGAAGATCGGGACGGTTCCGACCGGGTCCATGATCACGAAGAGAGTCACGAAGACCTCGGTGAGCAGGACCCATTCCATAGTCGACCAGCCTAGGGGTCAGCGACGTGGCGCGACGACCCAGAATGGGGCATTCTCACGCTCAGCGTCTCGTGCGCCAGACAAGTGAGGGCGATCACCAGCTTGGCCCGCTGCCCCCGAACGGCATCTCCAGCGCCTCTGGCCCGAACCCGGTCACATCGGCCAGGAGCCACTCGTCGCGCAGCAGCAACGCTGCCGACGCCGGCCGGATCACCAACCAGAGCCAGCGGCCGTCGGCCTCGCCGGCGAAGACCGACTTGGCGAGCAGGTCGTCTTCGAGCGTCGAGTCGACCACCCACATCCGGACCGAGCGGCCCCCGGCGCGGACGAGGATCGCGTGCGGGCCGAGGCCGATCTGCTCCCCCGGGTCGTCGTACGCCGTGCCAGCGCAGCGCGAGCCGAGCCCGACGCCGGGGTCCTCGGAGATCACCGTGACCTCGACCGGTCCGTCCAGGTCGCTGGTGCCGACCGTCGTGGTGACCGTCGCATAGGTACGGCCGGCACCGGAGACGCAGCCGAAGTCGGCGATCGACCAGCCCGGGCTCATCGGCCACGGCAGGTACGTCGGCAGGTCCTCAGTGCGCCCGACCAGCTCGGCGAAGGTGTCGTAGTCGGCGACGGCTGGACGCCACAGCGGGTGGATCGTGCCGTGCACACCGCAGGCGTAGCGGCCGTCCGCCTTGGTGATCGGGGACGTGCAACGGGGGCAGGAGGCCACGAGCGCCACGTGCGCGATCCTAGGGGCTCTCCCCCTACGCGTTCCAGCGCAGGACAGCGGCGGCCTCATGCTCGTAGCCCAGGACCGAGACTGTGGCGGTGTCTAGGCAGAGGAGCCGGCCATCGGCCACCGGGAGGCCGAGCCAGCAGCAGGCCAGCGCGCGGCTCGCGTGACCGTGGCCGAAGACGAGCACGCGGCCGCCGTGGGAGCGGGCCCGGTCCACGACTCGTTGCAGCCGGGTCGCTACTGCCGCCGCGTCCTCCCCGCCCGGGCAGATGCCGTGCCAGATCGTCCATCCGGGCACCGCTTCCCGGATCGCCGCGGTGGTCTCGCCCTCGTAGTCGCCGTAGTCCCACTCGACCAGGTCGGCGTCTGGCACTGCTTCGGCGAACCCGGCCAGCTCCGCCGTACGCCGAGCCCGCGCTAGCGGGCTGGTGAGGACCAGGTCGAACGCGGTCCCGGCCAGCCGCGGCGCCAGCGCCCGAGCAGCGTCCTCGCCGGCCTTGGTCAACGGCAGATCGGTCCGCGACGTGTGCCTCCCTGACGCGCTCCACTCGGTCTCGCCATGCCGGACGACCCACAGCTCACCGGGAGCATTCGCACTCATACCCAGAGCCTTCTGTGATCATGGCCCGGTGACAAGTACCAAATTGTCGGAAACGACCCCCGACCTGCGCCGCACCCGCCTAGCGGTAGCGGCCGCGTTCGCCACTCAGGGCATGGTGTTCATCAGCCTGACCACCCGGTTGCCGGATTTCTCTGACAAGTACGACCTGTCCAACACCGAGCTGTCGGTGCTGCTGCTGATGATGGTCCTGCTGGCCGGCGCCGGCTCGGTCTTCGCCGAGACGCGCGCCAAGCAGACCGAGTCCGCACGCCTGCTCCGTCTGGGCCTGGTGCTCATCCTCAGCGTGGCGCTGATCGCGACGATGCCGACGCTCCCGCTCTTCATCGCGGCGATGGCGCTGTACGGAGTCGGGTTGGGCATCGTCGATGCGACCACCAACATGCAGGCGGTCGCGCTCGAGCACCGGTACGGCCGGACGATCCTCCCCTCGTTCCATGGCGCCTGGACCTTCGGCGGCCTGATCGGCGCCGCGTTGGCACTGGCGACGTCTTCGCTGCCGCTGCAGACCGTCGCGGCGGTAGCGGTAGTACCGTTCGTCGTCGGTTTCGGGCCGTTCCTGCGACGAGTCGGCGATCCGGCGGCCGACGCGCCGAAGCTGGACATCCCGTGGCGGCCGATCATCCTGGTCGGCATCGGGATGGTGCTCTTCTACATGGTCGACACAGCCGCGTTCACCTGGGGACCGCTGTTCCTGAAGAACGTCTTCTCTGACACCCCGAATGGGCTCTTCGCCTTGGCGGTGTTCCCGTATCTGCTCTCCAGCGGCGCCATGCGGATCGCTGGCGACTCGCTGGTCGCCCGGTACGGCGCAGTGGTCATCTTGCGCACCGGCGGGCTGGTCGCCTCGGCAGCACTCGCGATCGTGGTGTTCGCGCCCGCCTGGCCGATCGCGGTCCTCGGGTTCCTGGTGCTCGGCGGCGGCGTCGGAGTGATCGCACCGCTGAGCTTCTCCGCGGCCGCCCGGATCGCCGGCGGCGACGAGGCCGACCCGGCGACCCGGCAAGCCCGGGTGGACGCAGTGATCGCACGCTTCAACCAGTTCAACTACGTCGGAGCGCTGATCGGCTCGGTCCTGACCGGCGCCGTCGGCGAGCACGATCTGCGCATCGGTTTCGCCGTTCCGATGGTGCTGATCCTGGGGATCCTGCCGCTCGCACGAGCCTTCGCTCCGTCGAATTCACCGGGTCGCCGGTGAACTCGACAAGTCTGCGTCAGGCTTGCGGACCGGGCCAATTCTTGTCGGGCACCGGGATCGGGCGGCCGGGCTGCTCGCCGCCGCGCTCCGCGAGGTAGCTGTCCCTGGGCACCATCACCTTGCGGCGGAAGACACAGACGATCTTGCCATCCTGGTTGTAGCCGATGGTCTCGACGTAGACGACGCCACGGTCGTCCTTCGACTTCGACTCGGTCTTGTCCAGCACCGTCGTCTCGCCGTACAGGGTGTCGCCGTGGAAGGTCGGGGCTACGTGGCGCAGCGACTCGACCTCGAGGTTCGCGATCGCCTTGCCGGAGATGTCGGCGACCGACATGCCGAGCAGGATCGAGTACACGTAGTTGCCGACGACGACGTTCTTGCCGAACTGGGTCGTCTTCTCCGCGTAGTTCACGTCCAGGTGCAGCGGGTGGTGGTTCATCGTGAGCAGGCAGAACAGGTGGTCGTCGTACTCGGTGACCGTCTTACCTGGCCAGTGCTTGTAGGTCGCACCGACCTCGAACTCCTCATAGCTACGACCGAACTGCATGGCACACCTTCTCTGCTCGCGGACAACCGTGCCATCCTGCCGAACGACCCCACCGGTGCGCGAGCCTGCGCAGGGTGGGATTGCTCACTGCCTCAGGAACCGCCGCCGCCGGCCTTGCGCCGATGCATCTTCGGAGCCCCGCCGACGACCTCGGAGCCGTGCGCCTTCTCTTTAGAGGCACCGTTCTTCGGTACGCCGCGGTCATTGGCTTTCTTGCGGTCCAGCGCGTCGCGCATCTTGGCCTTGAGGTCGTCGTTGGCGTTGTCGTCGCTCATGACCCCACCCTGTCACCCGGCTGGTCGGACGTCGAGCGCGTAAGCCTGGCTCTCCGCCCGAGGTCAGACCGTGTAGCCCAGCGCCCGCGCCGTCTCCTTGGCACCCTCGGTCACCGGCGTCGCGACAACGGCTGTGCCGTAGGCGCAGAGCTCGGTCCAGACGTCGCCCATCTCGGAGGTGTCGAAGCGCATCCCGATCACCGCGTTGCCGCCACGGGCGCGCGCCTCCTCGAGCATCCGGCCCATCACCTCGTTGCGGCTGGTGATCAGGTTGGTCGTCATCCCCTTCAACTCACCGCCGACCAGGGACTTGAACCCGGCACCCATCTGGGAGAACGCGTTCCGAGAGCGCACCGTGAGGCCGAAAACCTCTCCGCAGACCCGCTGGATCTCCCAGCCGGGCAGATCGTTGGTGGTGACGACGAGCATGTTCGGACCCTCCTCCGACGGCATCGCGCCGCCGCACTGTCCCGACACAGCTGCTCTGGTCGGCCACGTGCACACGATGCCACCCCGACCAGGTGGCGTCGAGATGCGGGGCGGTAGGGCGCTGCGGCTCAGAGGAGGTGCGCGAACCGCTCCGGCACGCGCACCAGCGGCTGCCGACGCATCGCGTCGACCTGACCGCCTTTCGGCGAGCGGTAGACGCCCTTCTCCTCACCGACGACGAGATCGGCGAGCGCCTGCTCGGACGGCGCGACGAACTCGGCGATCGAGGGCGCCTGATCGACCTGGGCGCCGATCTCCTCGAGCAGTCCGACCATCTCAGCACCGGTCTTGCCCCAGCTGGTCTTGCTCGATCGGCCGTCGCGCTCGACCATCTCCCGGCGCCGCGAGGCGGCACCCTCCAGCAGGTCGCGGTCGGCGAACTTGAGGTGGAACATCCACAGGTGCGCACTGACGTCGTACGGCGCCCGGATGCCGTGCGAGGCGGCCACCCAGCGGGCGCCACTCAGGTTCAGGCTCGGCTTGCACATCACCGGGACGAACTTCGCCAGCCGGCGCTGCTCGAGGACCGGTCGCGACAGGTCCAGCGGCTCCTCAGCGCCGAGGTGGTGGATCAGGTTGAGGCCCAGGACGCCGACCGCCGACGCGCCACGGTGCTCGGCGACGAAGGCGGGCAGGCCGTCGAACCGCAGCGGGTCGGCGACCACGAACTCGTCGGCGTCGACGAACAGCACGGCGTCGTACAGAGCGAGCAGTGCATCGGCCAAGCCTCCGAGCAGTCGCATCCGCGTCGACTCGAACCTGCCTCCGCGCACCTCCGGCACCCGGAGCACGGTGCACTCCAGCCCCTCGGTGCCGCCATCGACCGAGTTGTCGTCGACGACGTACAGGTTCTCGATTCCGACCTGCGCCCCGTAGTAGCCGAGCCAGAGTGGCAGCAGCACCGCTTCGTCGCGGACCATCGTGATCACGGCGACCCGCACCGAGCTCGGGATGGTCCCGGAGTCGGGGCCAGCATCAGCCGGACCGGGGCGGCGGCCGAAGAACCGTGCCATCAGCGGATCCCGGCCGCGCGGAGCTTCTGCTGCGCCTCGACCAGGGCCAGCACTAGGACCTCGAGCCCTTCGATCGCCGCGTCCAGCTGGGCCTCCACGCTCACTGTGTCGGGCTGCACGCCTTTGACCGCCTCCGGGCGCAGTTCGTCGAGGCTGCCGACCACCCGCAGGCCGAGCCCCCGCAACCGTTCGAGATCCCCCTCGGCGCGACGCTGCATCCACCCGGCCTTGAAGCCCACCCGCGGGCCCTTGGCCGCGCGGCGGGCCAGGCCCTCCTTGGCGAGCACGTCCTTGACCACCCGCTCGTACTGGGTCTGCTTCAGATCAGTCTGGGCCAGCCTCGCGTTCAGTGCGCGCAGCACCAGCGCCGAGGCAGCATCGATCGAACGGTTGCCCGGGACGTCGACGTCGAGCCCGACCGGATCGATCCCCGCAACATCGCAGAACCGATCCCAGAGCAGCGTCGGCTCCGCGCCCGGCGGCGGCACCGTGATGAAAGTGAAGTTCTCCTGGCCGAAGGCAGAGCGCCACCGCCCGGCGACCCCGGGGATGTTCTGCTGGCGGTTGAAGGCCTTGGCCAGCTCGGTAGCTGCCTTGGACGCCTGCCGGCCGCGCAGCGCTCGGACGAACTCGGCCCAGTCCGCGATGCCGCGGTTCTGCACCGACTCGGTCCAGGTCGAGGGCACGCTCGCCGCGAGGTTCCTGGCGGTGAGGATGACGTGAACGTCGGTGCCGGCGAACGCCTCCTTGACGATCGCGATCTTCTTCGGGGTCTGCGTCGCCAGCAGCTCGACCGAGATGACCGCCGTGCCCGGCCAAGCGTTCACGGCCTGTACGAGGCTCAACCACGCTCCATCGGGATCGAACGGCGGCTGGTTGTCCCCGCCGTGCACGAACAGCTCCTTCGCGGCGGCGAACTGCCCATGCCCCGGTCCGCTGCCGAAGAAGATGCCGCGCTCCCCGAGCAGCGCCTTATTGCGACGCAGAACCTGTTGGATGAACGACGTACCGGACTTCATCGCTCCGATATGGATGACAAGCCTCGTCGCCACGGGGGCTTACCTCCGGTTGCTCGACATCCACGCGGTCAGCCGCATGCTACTCAGGCCCGGTGAATCGCAGGCTGCTAGGTCAGCCCTTGATCTTGTGTTCGGCTCCGTTCCAACCAACTGCGTGCGTTGGATCCGCCCGAGCTCGTCCCTCGCTTGACGCACCGCTCAGCTGCGCAGTTTGTAGTCCGCCAGCATGTTGCGGCCGATGATCATCTTCTGGATGTCCGAGGTGCCCTCGCCGATGAGCATGAACGCGACCTCACGGTAGAGCCGCTCGATCTCGTACTCCTTGGAGTAGCCGTAGCCGCCGTGGATCCGGAAGGAGTCCTCGACGACCTCGTGCGCGTACTCCGAGGCGACCATCTTGGCCATACCGGCCTCGACGTCCATGCGCTGGCCGGAGTCCTTCATCCGGGCTGCCTTGACCATCATCGTGTGCGAGACCTCGACCTTGGTCGCCATCTCCGCGATCCGGAAGAGGATCGCCTGGTGGGCTGCGATCGGCTTGCCGAAGGTCTCGCGCTGCTGGGCGTAGGCGACGCCGAGCTCGAAACCGCGCCAGGCCAGGCCGCAGGCGCGGGCCGCGACGTTCACGCGGCCGACCTCGACGCCGTCCATCATCTGGTAGAAGCCCTTGCCGGTCTCCCCGCCGAGGATCTGATCGGCACGGACCACGTGACCGTCGAGGATCATCTCGGTGGTCTCGACGCCCTTGTAGCCCATCTTGTCGATCTTGCCCGGGATCGTGAGGCCCGGAGCGGTCTCGCCGAAGCCGGACTCCTTCTCGATCAGGAAGGTCGTCATGTTCTTGTAGACCGAGTCGGCACCCTCGTCGGTCTTGCACAGGGTCGCGACCAGGCGCGACTCGCCTCCGTTGGTCAGCCACATCTTCGAGCCGGTGATCTTGTAGCTGCCGTCGTCGGCCTTGACGGCCTTCGTCGACACGGCCGACACATCCGAGCCCAGACCCGGCTCGGACATCGAGAACGCGCCGCGCATCTCGCCGGTCGCCATCTGCGGCAGGTACTTCTGCTTCTGCTCCTCGGTGCCGTGCTGCATCACCATGTACGCCACGATGAAGTGCGTGTTGATGACGCCGGAGACGCTCATCCAGCCGCGCGCGATCTCCTCCACGCACAGGGCGTAGGTCAGCAGCGACTGGCCGAGACCGCCGTACTCCTCGGGGATCATCAGGCCGAAGACACCGAGCTCCTTGAGGCCTTCGACGATCTCCGTCGGGTACTCATCGGCATGCTCGAGCTCCTGCGCGACCGGGATGATCCGCTCGTTCGTGAACTCACGAACCGCCTTGAGGATCTCGGTCTGGATCTCGTCGAGGCCTTCGGTCTCGCAGAGTCGAACCATGGTGATGACGTCCTTCCGGTCACGTGAACAGCCCACGGAGACAACGGGCCGAGCCGATATTACCCGTCGGTACGGATGCCCTCGACCCTGTCGAGCATGACACCGGTCACCCACTGCCGCGAACCCACGGCACCGGTCGAAGAGCTAGGAAGGTCCACGCAGACGCCCGAAACGCTTCCGTACGCCGCCCCGCAGACCTGCCTCCGCGCGGAGCCTCCGGTTCTCGGCGACGAGCTCGTCGTTGGTCAGCGTCAGCGACCGGACGTCGTGCATCAACCTGCCGGCAAGCTCCACGGCGACCTCGGCGACCTCGGCCTCGGTGATGTCGGACCCGGTACGCCGCGGCTCCAGCACGTCGGGGACCAGCAGGTCCTCCACGTCGCCGATCACGTCGTACCCTGCGGCTCGGATGTGCTCGACCGTGGCCACACCGCGTGCACGGCAGTCGTCGATCGCCGACTGAGACGGCCAGAACGGCTCGCCACGGCGGGTCACCAGCCGCCGATCGGCGAGGAAGGTGCGGATGAAGCGCGCCCGATCGCGCGCGGTCTCGAACTCCTCGTCCCGCAGATGCTTGTTGAGCCGGCGCAACGTCTCCGCCTCGACCAGGCCCATCGACGGATTGGACGCGCTCGCCGACGGGTCGAACCCGGCTGGGTCGAACCCGACCAGGCCGGCGAACCGCTCCCAGATCAAGGTGCGGGGCGCTCCCGGACCGGGCAGGGGCAAGACGTGGACCCGCTCGGGTGGGACGGCCGGGCCCCAGCGCTCGAGCACGAGCCGGAGATCGAGCGTCCGCCAGTTCCAGATCGCAGCCGGCTCGTCGGAGGCCGGCGCCCGCCCGAAGTTGCGCAGCGTGACGCTCGACCGGTTCTTCAGGCTCTCCTGCCAGCTGCTCGCGAGCATGCCGACGGGCTCGCGGCCGGTCAGGACCAGATGCACCTCGGCCGGTGCGAGTGCCGCAACCATGCGCTCGGCCTGCTCGGCAGATGCAGCGGCGAAGAACTCATGACTGATCACCGACGTCCCCGGCCAGGCTGCGATGTCAGCCTGAATCCGATCCCAGGCCGTCCGGCGCGACTCGTCGAACGTGTCCAGCCGCGGATCGTCGCGGACGGCACGGCTGGCCCAGAGGTGATCGCGTCGCTGACGGCCGGGCAACAGCACGCCCTGATCGGCCAGCCGGTCCCGGTCCGACCACATCAGGGTCTGCAGGTAGGTGGTGGCCGTCTTCGGCAAGCCGAGGTGCAGGAAGACGGTCTGGGGCATCGCCTACGAAGACTAGATCGAATTCTCGAACTTCGCGATGGCAGCGTCGATCCGGGCCTGGTCTTGCGACGCGAGCGGGAGCATCAGCTCCGAGATCAGATCGACCAGCTCGGCGACCCGGACATTGAGGTTGCGGTTCTCCTGGACCTCGGCCTCGAGGTCGTTGATCCGCTTGACCAGATCGTCGACCACGCCGCCTCCAGCGAGCCGCACCAGGCGCCTCCGGACGGTTTCCTTGGACTCTACGTCGGCCACTCCGCCACCATTCGGGTCATCGGCCGCCCGGGCTCTCCGGCCGGCGTCTTCTCTTGGATCTCCTCGCGCGCCACGATAACGGCACCGTGACGGTTCAGCTCGGCCTCGACATGCTCGGCGGAGACCGGCGTGAGCAGGTCCCTGCCCCGCGGATCTCCTACAGGCCCGGAGACGAACTCCAGGTAGAAGCGCCCACCCGTGCCGCGCAACGCCATCTCGGCGAAGCGCCAGGTCGCCGTGCGGGCTGGGTCGGACTGGCTGTCGATCAGGTGCCGAGCCATCAGCACCCGCGGGCCCGGGGTGTTCGCGAGCCGGGCACCGGCGACCATCCAGCTGCGCAGCGAGTTCAGGTTCAGCTCGCGGATCGTCAGGTCCAGGCCTTCCGTGGCCGCGACCTTCTGCACTGCTTGGGAGGCGACGAAGACGAAGTCCAGCGCCCTGACCTTCGCGCCCTGGCGGGCGAGCCACAGCGCGTCCCCGCACCGGCCAGCGCCGATGTCGACGACGAACGGCGGTACCCCGCCCTCCCGCGCGACCAGCATCTTGGCCAACCCGCTCGGGGCGCCGCCGGGCATCTTGTTGCGCACCATGCTGAAGCGCCGCTCCCATTCGTTGCGCATCAGCCGGGTGCTCCGGAACCAGCCGGTCAGTCGCCGTACGGTCGTCCGCGGCGTGGTGAAGTGGTACGCCGGGTCCGGCACCTTCCAGCCGATGCCGTACATCGCCTCGAGGAGGCGCTCGGGGACCGCGGGAGCCGGGAACGTGCGGCCCTCGAGCGTGACCTCGCTCAGCGGGTAGATCCAGTCGCGCTGGAACGGCGCGCCGACCTCGCCCATCACGTAGAGCATCGCCGGAGTGTCGCCGTACGCCGCGGCGATGAACCCGCCGAAGACGTCCAGGCCACGGATCGAGCCGTCGCTCTCCACGATGTCGATCCGGAAGGCGATGCCGCTGTACCGGTAGGTGGAGAACCCGGCCTCGGTGACCCGGCGCTGCACCAGGAACGACTCGCGGATCACGTCGACTGGAGCGGTGTAGTTGCTGACGTAGGCGAGGTCGGCATCGCTGTCGTGGCCGATCAGCTTGCCGGCACGCACCGCACCGAGCAGCGACCCGTAGGCGACGAAGGCGTCGATGCCCGCGGCCTTGAGAGCAGCCAGCACCGTCTCCATCGAGTCCAGCAACGGTGCGACGTGCTCGGCGCTGCGGGTGTCGAACGTCAGCATCAGCTTGTTGGCCTTGTCCAGACCCAACGGGGCGCCTGCCTGGTTGACCACGGCGATCCGGTCGGTGCCCTCGCCGAAGCTGAGTTCCTCGGAGAACAGGGTCGTCTCGGTCACGTGCGCGACGATCGACAGTTCGACCACACCATTGAGGAACCGCTTGAGCGCGTTGGGCCAGGCAGTGAAGCGACCGCCACTCTTGGCCTCGGAGTCGCGCAGCAGCCAGAACGACCACACACGGCGGCCGTCGAACCTGACGTCGACGACCTCGTCAGCAGAGGTGGAGAACCAGAAACCGGCGTCGTCGACGCGGATGCTGTCGACCTGGGGGACGGAGGTGGCCGCCACCGGGTCAGCCCCGCACGCTGGGCTGGCTCTGCACGCTGGGCTGGCCTCCGACAAACGTGTTGGCGCGGGTCAGGTCGTCATCGAAGTCGACCTCGACGATCTCGTAGCGGGAGATGTCGACGGCCTCGATCCGGATCCCGTCCTTCTCGATCGCCAGCTCGAGCCCGCGCTCGAAGTAGTCCTGCTCGTCGGCCTCAGCGAGACGGGCGATGAACGCAGCCTTCTCCTGGGCGGAGATGTAGTTGATCCCCACGGCCTCCCCGAGGCCGCCGACCACGCTCTTGGACAGCTCGGCGATGTAGCCGTCCGGGTCGAGGGTGTACTTGACCTCCTCCTCGGCAACCGAGGCGGTGTTCACGCACACGAAGCTGCGGCCGGCCTCGATCTTGTCGTGGATCAGGCCGAGCACCCGCGGGTCGAAGACCACGTCGCCGTTGAGCCACAGGACTCCCCCGGGCTGCGACAACGTCAGCGCCTTGAGCAGGCTCTTGGAGGTGTTGGTGGAGTCGTAGACCTCGTTGTAGACGAACGAGATGTCGGGCATCGCCTCGATGACCAGGTCCAGCTTGAAACCGACGACGGCGGTCACGAAGACCTCCTCGCCGTAAGCGTCGCGCAGCGAGTTCACTGCTCGCCGCATGATGCTCTCTCCCGAGGTCAGCGGCGTGAGCGGCTTGGGGTGCGGCTTGCCGAGACGGGTACCGAGACCCGCCGCGAGGATGACGACTTGGATGGCCACGTGGCCCTCCCTTTCCCTGGGTACCGCACGGACCAGTGCGCGGCATATCGCGAAGAGGACCGCGCCGTCGCGCGGTCTCGAATCACGGAGTCTACAAAGTTAAGGGACAACGCTGAGGACCCGCTGAGCGCGGCTTCTGGAAATCTTCAGTGTCGTTTGTCGTGCCGGGGCCCTCTGTTGACCCGTCGACGGGCCGTGTCCACAGTGGGTGCGTGATGATCGAGACCGAGCGATTGCGGATCCGGGACTGGCGGATCGATGACGCTCCAGCGGTGCTCGACATCCACAGCCGCGTCGAGGTCGTGCAGTGGCTCGGCGATGGCGAGCCGGTCCTGATGCAAGACCTCGCCGAGGCCACCGAGCGGATCGGCGGCTGGCTGATGCGCGACGATCCGCCGCTCGGCTTCTGGGCGGTCGAGGTTGCCGAGCCCGGGCCGTTGCACGGCCGGGCCATCGGTGCGGTGCTGCTGGTGCCGCTGCCGCACAACGAGAACGGAGAGATCGAGATCGGCTGGCACCTGCACCCGGACGCCTGGGGCCACCGGTACGCCGCCGAGGCAGCCCGCGCGGTGCTGCAACACGGGTTCGAGGGCGGCCTGGAGGAGATCCATGCGGTGACGCACCTGACCAACGAGCCCTCGATGTCGGTCTGCCGCCAGATCGGGATGGAGCACCGCGGCATCGTGCACACCTGGTACGACGAGCCGTCCCAGTACTTCGTGATCACCCGCGACCAGCAGTCACGCAACGAGCCGTCAAACGGGAGCCTCGACTGAGGGCTGCCCGCCGCGGATCACGGTCGCCATCCCGACCAGGACCAGCACCAGGCCGATCAGGGCGCCGGCATCCGGGACCTGGCCGAGCCAGGCGGCCGCGATCAACGAGGCGCCCGGGATCTCGAGCAGGATCGTCAGCGACACCACCATCGGCGTCACCCGGTCGAGCAGGTGGTTGAACACCGAGTGCCCGAGCAGTTGAGCCGTTGCAGCCAGGACCGCGAGGAGCACCCACTGATGGGCGGCGTACCCGGTCAGCGCCTGGCCGCGCAGCAATGCGGCGACGAGCAGTGCAACCGCTGCGGTGCCGTAGCAACCGAGCGTGTACGTCGTCGTGGTCACGCTCTGCCGTACCCGTCCTCCGATCACGGCGTACGCCGCGACCCCCACCGAGCCAGCAAGCGCGAGCCCGTCGCCGGCCAGCGCCCGCGACGAGATGGACAGGTCGACCCCCGAGACCACTACAGCACCTACCACGGCGACCAGTACGCCGAGAAGCACCCGGCGCCCGACCGCGGCGCCCCGCGCCACGTCGTACCCGACCACCCAGATCACCTGCAACGAGACGATCGCGGTGCTCGAGGACACCGAGGTCATCGTGAGCGAGGTCACCCAGAAGCCGAAATGCGAGGCCAGGCAGAGGCCGGCGGCAACCAGGGCTAGCAGCTGCCGTCGGTCCAGCGACCGCAGCTCCGCGGACCGCGAGACGGCCGCGACCGGCGCGATCGCCGCAGTCGCCAGCGCATTGCGCCAGAACGCGATCGCCAGCGGCGGCACCACTAGGGACGCCATCAGCGGCGCGGCCAGCGACACTGCGGCGACGCCGACGGCGAGCAGCAGCAGCGTCCGGGCGCCGAGAAAGGTCCCGGGCATGGCCCCATCCTGCACTCAACCCCGCGCCATCAGGGCCTAGGCTTGAACCTCGTGAGCACGACACCGTCCCGCGTCTTCGCGGCCCGCCTCGCCGGACTGCCGGTGTTCGACCCCCAGGGCGACCAGGTCGGCAAGGTCCGCGACGTCGTGGTCGTCCTGCGCGCAGACGTGCATCAGCCACGGGTCGTCGGGTTGGTCGTCGAGGTCTTCGGACGGCGCCGGGTCTTCGCGCCGATGACCCGGGTCACCAACATCGACTCCGGCCAGGTGATCACGACCGGCCTGTTGAACATGCGTCGTTTCGAGCTCCGCGGCACCGAGACGCTGGTGATCGGCCAGATGCTCGACCGCAAGGTCAAGGTGAAGAGCACCGGTGTCGAGGGGATGGTCTTCGACGTCGCGATGGAGCAGGCCCGCACCCGCGACTGGGTGCTGTCGCGGGTCGCGCTGCAGGAAGGAAGCAAGGGCTTCCGCCGCCGCGGCCAGACCCACGTGGTCGAGTGGGACGATGTCGACGGGCTGCACTCGCGCGAGCCCAACCAAGGCACCACGCACCTGATCGCGACGCTCGCCGACCTCAAGCCGGCCGACGCCGCCAACGTCATTCAGGAGCTGCCACCGGAGCGGCGCGCCGAGATCGCCAACGCGCTCGACGACGAGCGGCTTGCCGAGATCCTCGAGGAGCTGCCCGAAGAGGACCAGGTCGAGATCGTCGCCCTGCTGAGCCAGGAGCGCGCGGCCGACGTGCTGGAGGAGATGTCGCCCGACGATGCGGCGGACCTGATCGCCGACCTGCCGCCGGAGACCGCCGCCCGACTGCTGGAGCTGATGGAGCCCGACGAGGCCGAGGACGTCCGACGGCTGCTGTCCTACGGCGAGGAGACGGCCGGCGGCATGATGACGCCGGAGCCGGTGATCCTCTCCCCCGATGCCACTGTCGCCGAGGCCCTCGCCCAGGTGCGCAGCGAGGAGCTGACGCCGTCGCTGGCGGCCCTGGTCTACGTCTGCCGGCCGCCGTTGGAGACCCCGACCGGCAAACTCCTCGGTGTCGCGCACATCCAGCGCCTGCTTCGCGAACCGCCCTCGGAGCTGGTGGCTGGCGTCCTGGACTCCAGCCTCAATTACCTGCACGTGGATGCCAGCCTCGAGGACGTCGCGATGTTCCTCGCGACGTACAACCTCGTTGCGGCGCCCGTCGTCGACGACGAGCGCCGCCTGCTCGGCGCCGTCACCGTCGACGACCTGCTCGACCACCTGCTGCCGGACGGCTGGCGCGACCGCAAGATCGAGAAGGGGTGAGCCGCCGATGACCCCGGAGCCCCGCAAGCCCGAGCGCCGTTCGATGGAGAAGCGCCTCGCGGAGAAGAAGGCCGGCGACAAGAAGGCCGAGGAGCGCGCCCGGACCCGGCTCGATCAGCCGCAGGAGATCCGCCGCTCGCTCGTCGGCCGCTCGCTGGTCGGCCGGCCGGCCGCCGACTCCGACCGGTTCGGCTCCTTCGCCGAGCAGTTCGCCCGGTTCATGGGGACCGCGCGCTTCCTGATCTACATGACCCTCTTCGTGGTGCTCTGGATCGGGTGGAACGCGCTCGCCCCGAAGGGCGCGCACTTCGACGGCTACCCGTTCATCTTCCTGACCCTGATGCTGAGCCTGCAGGCGTCGTACGCCGCGCCGCTGATCCTGCTCGCGCAGAACCGGCAGGAGGTCCGCGACCGGGTGATGACCGAGCAGGACCGCCAGGCCAACGCCCGCGGTCACGCCGACATGGAGTTCCTGGCCCGCGAGGTCGCCTCGCTGCGGATGGCGATGGGCGAGGTCGCGACCCGCGACTTCCTGCGCTCAGAGCTGCGCGGCCTGCTCGCCGAGCTGGGCGAGCGGGACCTCGAACCGACCGATGCCGCCCAGCCCGAGGACTCTGAGCAAGGTGAGCAGGATCATCGGCCAGGAGCGCCCTCGGCCGGCGAACCGGCCTGACCCAGCACGTATCCTGACGTCATGACATCCCCCGTTCTCGAGCAGATCCAGGCTGCCCTGGCGACTGTGAACGACCCCGAGATCAAGCGACCGATTACCGAGCTCGGCATGGTCGACTCCGTCGACATCGACGACACCGGCAAGGTTGCGGTCAAGGTCCTCCTCACCGTCGCCGGCTGCCCGCTCAAGGACACCATCACCCGCGATGTCACCGACGCCGTTACCGCGGTCGCCGGAGTCACCGCTGTCGACCTCGAGCTCGGGGTGATGACCGCAGAGCAGCGTGCCGGCCTCAAGGACGTGCTCTCCGGCGGCCAGGCCCAGCGCGAGATCCCGTTCGGCAAGCCCGACTCGCTGACCAAGGTCTATGCGATCGCCTCCGGCAAGGGTGGAGTCGGGAAGTCCTCGGTGACCGTCAACCTCGCCCTCGCGCTCGCCGCCGAGGGCCTCAAGGTCGGCGTCATCGACGCCGACATCTATGGGCACTCGATCCCCGCCATGCTCGGCCTGGCCGATACCCGGCCGACGCAGGTCGACGACCTGATCATGCCCGTGCCGACCGCAAGCGGCGTCTCGGTGATCTCGATCGGGATGCTCAAGCCTCGCCGCGACCAGGTCGTCGCCTGGCGCGGCCCGATGCTCGACCGCGCCCTCGTCCAGATGCTCGCCGACGTCTACTGGGGCGACCTGGACGCGCTCCTGCTCGACCTACCCCCAGGCACCGGCGACGTCGCGATCTCGCTCGGCCAGCACCTGCCCAGCGCTGAGGTGATCGTGGTGACGACGCCGCAGGAGGCAGCGGCCGAGGTCGCGGAGCGGGCAGGCACGATGGCTTCGATGATGCACCAGCGGGTGATCGGCGTGGTGGAGAACATGAGCTACCTGCCGTGCCCGCACTGCACCGAAGAAGGCATCGAGCACCGGCTGGAGATCTTCGGCTCCGGTGGTGGCGCCCGGGTCGCCGCGACGCTGAGCCAGCGCCTGGGGTACGACGTGCCGGTCCTGGCCGACGTACCGCTTGACATCTCGCTGCGGGAGGGCGGTGACGACGGCAAGCCGGTTGTCGAGGCGAACCCGACCTCGCCGGCAGCGGTCGCACTGACCTCGATCGCGACCCAGCTCTCCGGCCGACGCCGTGGGCTGGCCGGCATGCAGCTCGGCCTGACCCCCGCGTCGCGCTTCTGATCGATCGCCCCTCGCCGGTCTGAGGTCAGCCCGACTTCCGGGGCGCAACCGCGGGCGCCAGGTTGCCGCCGTAGACTCGCGGCATGTTCGGCGTCGGACTGCCCGAGGTGGCAGTGATCCTGGTCGTCGCGATGGTCGTTTTCGGGCCCGACAAGCTCCCCGACTACGCACGGCAGGCGGGCCGGATGGTCCGCCAGCTGCGCCGGTTCGCGCAGGACGCTCAAAACGACCTGCGCAACGAGCTCGGCCCCGAGTTCGCCGACCTGAAGCTGACCGATCTCGATCCCCGGGTCGCGATCCGCAAGCACATCCTCGATGCGATCGAGGAAGAGGACCTGGCCGAGGCGCAGGCCGTGTTGAAGTCTCCCGCTACCGGCGGGCCCGAACTGGGAGCTGGCGAGCGACCCCCGTTCGACGTCGAAGCGACCTGAGGCGTGCAGATCCTGTCGCGGTCGTACTGGACCAGTGGGTTCGAGCTGACCATCCCCCGGACCAGCAGCGAGGTGCTCGCTGCTGCTGCAGGCGTCGATCCGAGGAAGACATATGACCTCGAAGGCCGAGGGATCCTGACCGCGGGCTACCGGCTGTACCTCTCCGTCGAGGATCAGCGACTGACGACGTATCTGTGGTCGGGTAGCGGGCGGACCCAATCTCGTACCGGCGTGCTCCGAGCAACCGTCAACGCAGACGGCGCCTCCAGCCGGATCGTGGGCCAGGTCGACTGGTTCGGGCAGGCACGAGCATTCGCCGCGATGCCACTGCTCATCGCCGGCCTAGTCGTGCTCCCCTTCTGGGCGGTGCACCGCCGGCCCGACGAGGCAGCGTTGGCGCATGCGTTGTTCGTGCTGCCCGTCGCGGTTGCCCTGCTCGCCGCATTCGCCCTGAGGCGCTTTCCGGGCCGCAAAGGCAGGGACACGGTCCGGCTGCAGGACGCCCTCAAACTGGCCCTGGCCGTCGACGCTTGACGTGGTGCTGACGGAGCTCAGCCGGTCGTCGCCTTCAGCCCACACGAGATCTTCAGCGTCTTGCTGCCCCGGTGGACCGTCAGCATCACCGTGTCGGTCGCCGCGTGCGCACGGATCGCGACCACGACATCGGTCTGGTCGTTGACCGGCCGATCGTCGACGGCGACGATCACGTCACCGAGGCGCAGGTCGCTCTTCGCCGCCGGAGAGCCGGACTCGATGTTGGTCACCTTGGCGCCATCGAAGCCGTTGGTGCCTTGGACCTTCACGCCGATGATCGGGTACTGGGCCTTGCCGGTCGCCAGGATCTCGTCGGCCGTCGCCTCGACCTGCTCGATCGGGATCGCGAACCCGATGCCGATATTGGCTCCCTCGTCGCTGTCGCTGGAGCCGAGCGAGGCCAGTGCGGAGTTCATCCCGATCACCTGGCCTTGCAAGTTCGCCAGCGGGCCGCCGGAGTTTCCCGGGTTGATCGCGGCATCGGTCTGGATCGCATTGATGAAAGCCACATCACCGTCTCCGCCGGGAGCCACCGGGCGGTTCTTCGCGCTGATGATGCCGCTGGTCACCGAGGAGGTGTACGCCAGCGGTGAGCCGAACGCGACCACCGTCTCGCCGACGTTCATCTGCTGGGCTGAGCCGAGGGCGACCGGTGGGATCTTGGAGATGCCATCGACCTTGAGCACCGCCACGTCGTACGCCGGGCTGCGGCCAACGATCGTGGCCTTGTGGTGGTGGTTGGCCTGGTCGATCACGTCGATCGAGCCGGGGTCGGAGGCAGAGTCGGCGATCACGTGGTTGTTGGTGATCACGTGGCCCTGGTCATCGAGCACGAAGCCGGAGCCGGTCGCCCCGTCCTTCTGGCCCTTGTAGTCGGCGACGATCTGGACCGTGCTCGGCAGCAGCTTGGAGGCGACCGCCGCGACGCTGCCGTTCTTGGCAGGGAGCGGAGCGGCCCGCTGCTGGATCTTGATCACCCCGCCCGCCGAGCTGCCGCTGTCGTCGTTGTTGTTGCCGTGGGACCCGATCGCCCCGCCCACGGCACCGCCGACCAGGGCGGCCACGATCGCCACCACGGTGACCAGCGCCCAGACCCGACCTGGCAGCTTCGGGGACGGTGCAGCCGAGTTCGTCGCCGCAGCGGGCTGAGCCTGCTGCGGCTGGTAGCTCGGGTAGGCGGCGGGCTGCTCCTGCGTCGGGTAGCCCTGAGTCGGGTAGCCCGGGGCGGGAGGCGGCTGCTGGGCCGGGTAGCCCGGGGTCCCGTAGGGCGTGGGCTGAGCTGGGGGCGGCGGGTAGCTCGCCGCTGCCTGGGGCGGAGCACCGTACGGATCCGGGTACGCCGCCGGCTGTGGCGGGGCCGGTGGCGCGTACGGCGGGACCTCGCCGCTCGGGCCTGCGAGACCCGGCTGCGCGACGTAGGGGGTCGTCTGCTCGGGGCTCCCCGACCACAGCGGCGCAGTCGGCTCCGCGCCCGTGGGGCCCACAGGCTCGTTGCTCGCCGGCTGCGTGCTGTCCGGCTGGTTGCTGTCCGTTGGGCCAGGGTCCTCGGTCTCGCTCACGCCTCTATCTTGACCTACCGCCGAAGGCGGCGTTCTCGATGTCCGCGCTGAGCCCTGTACCGGGCGCATTCCGGGGCAGCCCGTTGCCGATCATCGCCGGCGCACCCTGCCCGGGAACCTCGCCGCGCCCGGCAGGCGGAGTGGTCATCGTGACCAGTGCAAGCACTGCGACTCCGACCGAACCGGCGCCCACCAGGGCGACTGTGGCACGGCGGCGGGCCGAGCGCCGCTCGATCTCGTCGACTGCGGCCCAGGCATTCACGTCGTACAGGTTGCCCAGCAGGCTCGGTGGGGCCGACAGCACGCCAGGACCGGCGAGGCCGGCGATGCGCTGCTTGATCCAGCCCTCGCGCTCGACGAGACGACGGCAGCCCGGGCAGCCCAGGATGTGCGCCCAGGCACGCTCCTCTTCGGCGGCGGACAACTGCCCGTCGACCAACGCCGAGGCGCTCGACCCGATGTGGCCGTGCAGTTTGAGGATCACGACGCCACCCGAGGCGTGCGCATCAGTGCGCCCGTCCGGCGAGCTGGGGGCCGGCGACCCGGACCCGGCCCGAGGTAGGCGCCCGGTGCGCGAGAGCCTTGCGCAACATCGTCCGGCCGCGGTGGATCCGGGACCGGACGGTGCCCATCTTCACACCGAGCACGTCGGCGATCTCGTCGTAGGTCAGGCCCTCCACATCGCAGAGAACGACTGCCGCGCGGAAGTCCGGCGGCAGGGCGGCTAGGGCGGCCTCGATGTCGGCGTCGAACATCTGGTTCAGGTAGGCGGCATCCGGCGTCGCGACCGGGCTGGGAAGCCTGTTGTCGGCGTCCTCGGGGAGCGCATCGAAACGGATCCGGCTCTTGCGCCGGGCCTGGTCGAGGAACAGGTTCGTGGTGATCCGGTGGATCCACCCCTCGAACGTCCCCGGGGTGTAGGTGTGCAGCGAGCGGAAGACCCGGACAAAGACCTCCTGGGTCAGGTCCTCGGCGTCATAAGCGTTGCCAGTCAGCCGGTAGGCGAGCCGGTAGACGCGCGTCGAGTGCTCCGCGACGATCTCGTCCCAGGTCGGGACCTCGCCGGTCGGGGCTCCAGCAAGCGGCTCACGCGAAGACGGGCTCATGGTGGGCTCCTTGCTGCTGCGGTTCGTGTCGAGACGACGGACCATCGACTGCTGGGACCTCCACGCTAGGCAACCTTCATGAGAGCCCGCTGAGATGGCGCTTAGCACCACCCAGCAATGCCGGCAGGCACCGGCAGCTCACGCTTCTTCCTACCCAACGGTTGCACAGCGCCCTGTGTTCCCGTCCCGGGTGTCCCGCGCTGCGTCCGCGGACAGCGGTACGCCCGGCGGTACAGTCCACGCAACCCGTTTTACCGAGGAGGGCGTCATCGTCACCGCACCGAAGCCTGCGAGCTGGACCTACTCCGAGGAGTACGTCGCCGAGGACACCATCCTCGCGAACGCTCGCGCACGCGCTGAGGAGGTGGGCTGCGTCCCGATCGGTCCTGGTGGCGGCGCGGCGCTCCGATTCCTGGCCTCGGTGCTCGATGCGCGCGCGATCGTCGAGATCGGGACCGGCACCGGGGTCTCCGGCCTCTGGATGCTCCGCGGCATGCGCGCCGACGGCGTCCTGACCTCAGTCGACACCGAAGCCGAGCACCAGCGCCTGGCCAAGGAGACGTTCGCCGAGGCCGGGATCCCCTCGCAGCGGGCACGGCTCATCCCTGGCGCCGCGCTCGAGGTGCTCCCACGACTCACCGACGGCCACTACGACATCGTGTTCGCCGACGGCGACAAGCAGGAGTACCCGGAGTACCTCGGCGAGGCGTTGCGCCTGCTGCGCCCCGGTGGCGTCGTGGTGTTCGACAACGCCCTGTGGCACGACCGGGTCGCGGACCCGGCGCAGCGCGACCCCGACACGGTCGCAGTGCGCGAGCTGCTGCGGGTCATCAACGAGCACGAGTCGCTGGTGCCTGTCTTGCTGCCGGTGGGCGATGGGTTGCTGATGGCGAAGAAGGTCTGGCTCCCCGAAGCGTAGGAAGTCCGCGCATCGCAACGGCGTCCCTCAGACCAAAGGCACCGACCACTCGATGAGAGTCCCGTGGGGTTCCTCGGGGCCGATGGTGAAGCTGCCGCCCTGGTCGAAGGCGCGGCGGCGTACGTTGCGCAGGCCGCTCTCGTTGATCTCGTTCGCCAGACCGAGGCCGTTGTCGGAGATCCGCAGGACCAGTCGGTCGGCGAGCGCCTCGACCTCCACGATGCAGGCGTCAGCCTCGGCGTGGCGTGCAACGTTCGAGAGCGCTTCGCGCATCGTGGCGAGCAGCTGCTCGGCTGTGCGCTCGGGCACCGCGGCGTCGATCGGGCCCCGCAACCGCACGAACGGCGTGAAGCCGAGGACCGGCACGTACTCCTGGGCCAGGCTGCGGATGCCGGCCTTCAGCGAGCCACCTTCGTCGTGGCGCAGTTCGAAGATGGTCGAGCGGATGTCGCGGATCGTGGTGTTGAGCTCGTCCACGGACTCCACGAGCCGGCTGCGCACGGCTGGCGACCCGACCGAGCGCTGCAGGCCCTGGAGCTGCAGGCCGGTGGCGAACAGGCGCTGGATGACCGTGTCGTGGAGGTCGCGTGCGATCCGGTCGCGGTCGGCGACGAGCATGTGCTCCTGCCGCTCGGCTAGGGCCTGGGTGCGGTCCAGAGCCAGAGATGCCTGGTCAGCGAAGGCGGCGTACAGGTCGAGGTCGGGGCCTTCGACGCCGAGCGTTGCCTCCTCCAGCGCGACGAGCAGGAAGTGCCCTTGCAGCAGCCGCGAGGTCATCGGTACGACGACCCGGGTGATGCCGTCGCCACGGTCCGCCAGCCCGGCACGGCCGTCGATCGACGCGGCTGCGATCGCCGGCCCCCAGCGGTCGGACAGCTCGCCGACATCGGTACTGCCGCCGTCGCGGCGTACGGCGGCGACCAGGTCGATCACGCCGCGCTCGACCTGGACGGCTCCGACCGCGAAGGCGTTGGCCACGGCCCTCAGACGACCGACCACCTCGGCAAGCGCGGCGGCCGGTGAAGCGGCCTCCTCCAAGACGTCGGACATCGCGATGCTCGCCTCGAGCCAGCGGTGCCGGTTCTCGGTGCTCGCATGCTTACGGGCGTTGCCGATGACCAGGCCGGCAATCTGGGCGAGTACCTCGAGCAGGCCCTGGTCGGTATCGGTGAAGGCTCTCCCGTCGGCCTTCTCGGTCAGGTAGAGGTTGCCGTAGACGCGGTCGTCGACCCGGATCGGGGCGCCGAGGAACGTGCTCATCGGCGGATGGTTGGCCGGGAAGCCGACGGAACGCTCATGCCCGGCGATAGTGTCCAGGCGCATCGCGTGCGGATCGTCGATGAGCATCCGCAGGATGCCCTTGCCGGTCGGCAGCGACTCGATCATCGCCACGTGGTGCGCGTCGAGGCCGTGGGTGACGAAGTCGGCGATGACTCCGTGCTCGTCGAGGAGGCCCAGGAACCCGTACTGGGCCTCTGTCAGGGTGCAGGACGCCTGGATCAGCCGGTCCAGCGAGCCGCGCAGATCCAGGTCCGAACTGATCAGCAGGACAGCGTCGAGCAGGCTCCGCGAGACACCGCCGGTGTCGACGTTCTGGACGCGCTGCACCGCTACACCTTATGTCCGATGCGCCCGGTTTGCGCCCTTACTCGGAGATCGAGGCGTTGAACCTGGCCAGGCCCTTGGCGAGGTCCACGAGCTCGTCGGGCTCCCAGTCCGAGAGCAGGGCGCCGAACTCCTCGCGCCGGGAGTCGACGAGCTCGGCAAGACGCTTCATCGCCTTCTCCGAGGCCGAGAGGATCGAGGCGCGGCCGTCCTTGGGATCGGGCGTACGGACGATCAGGTCGAGCTCGAGGAGCTGATGGACGACCCGGCTGACAGCGCCCTTGTCGAGAGCGAACATGTCGGCCAGGTCGGCAGCGCGGTGCGGTCCGAACTCGGCCAGCGTCGCCAGCAGCGGGTATGCCGTCGCATTGAGCTCGGGATCGACCTGCGCGGCGCGATCGGCCAGCCCGCGGCGCACCCGTCGCAGCAGCCGCCCGATCTCGTGCTCGAGCCCGCTCATCGCCTCGTCGCGTCGTACCTCGTCCCGGTGCTCGGTGCCCACGGCGAGCATCATCCCATCAGCTCGGGCTCCGCGGCGGGCTCGCTGGCCAGCGTGGTCCGCAGCGGGACCTCCTTGATGAACACGACCGCGACCAGGGCAAGGGCGGCGAACACGGTCGAGACCAGGAACAGCTCGCCGATCGAGGTGCCGAAGGCGTGCTCGTAGATGTGCCGCATCGGGGCCGGCAGGTCGGCGACCTTGGGGATCTGGTGGCTCTGGCCCGAGACCGTGGCACCGGAAGCTACCAGGGCGTCGTGCACCTTCGTCGCGACCCGGGAGGCCAACAGCGCACCGAGCGCCGAGACTCCGACCGAGCCACCCATCGATCGGAAGAACGAGACCACGGCGCTCGCCGTGCCCAGGTCCGAGGGCGCCGCGTTGTTCTGGACCGCGAGGATCATGTTCTGCATCGTCGCGCCGAGGCCGACGCCGAGGATCGCCTGGAACAGGCCGACCTCGACCAGCGGCGTCTTCTCGTCGATGAAGCTCAGCAGGAAGATGCCCAGCACCACCAGCACCATGCCGCCGACCAGCAGGTTCTTCCAGCGACCGGTCGCCGAGATGATCCGGCCGCTGATGATGCTCGAGACGAGCAGCCCGCCGACCATCGCGATCGACATCAGCCCGGCGTGCGTCGGGGTCATGCCGCGGGCGATCTGGAAGTACTGCGAGAGGTAGACGGTCGCGCCGAAGAGAGCGACGCCGACGAAGACGCTGGCCAGGGTCGCCAGCACGGTGGTGCGGTCGGCGAACAGCCGAGCCGGGATGATCGGGTCGGCAGCGACCTTCATCTCCACCCGGACCGCCGCGGCCAGGACCGCGACACCGAGCAGGACCAGGCCAATGCTGGTCAGCGAGCCCCACGCGAACTGGTCACCAGCGAGCGAGACCCAGATGAGCAGGGTCGAGACGCCGCCGACGATCAGGGTGGCGCCGAGGTAGTCGACCTTGACCTCACGGCGGACCGAGGGCAGGTGCAGGGTGCGCTGCAAGACCACGAACGCGGCAGCCGCGACCGGGATGCCAACGAAGAAGCAGGACCTCCAGCCGAGGCCGGGCAGGTCGACCAGGACGCCGCCGATGAGCGGGCCGGAGATGGTGGCGATCGCGAAGACAGCACCGATGTAGCCGGAGTACCTGCCGCGCTCGCGCGGCGCGACCATCGAGGCGATCACGACCTGGACCAGCGCGGTGACGCCGCCGACGCCGAGACCCTGGACGGCGCGCGCCGCGATCAGCACGCCCATCGACTGGGCAATCGAGGCCACGATCGAGCCGGCGACGTAGATGACCAGTGCGGTCTGCACCAGCGTCTTCTTGTCGAACTGGTCCGAGAGCTTGCCCCAGATCGGGGTGGACGCGGTCATCGCGAGGAGCGTCGCGACGACGATCCAGGTGTAGCCGGACTGGGTGCCGTGCAGGTCGGTGACGATCCGCGGAAGGGCGTTGTCGACGACCGTGCTGGAGAGCATCGCGACGAACATGGCGAGGAGAAGGCCGCGCAGCGCACCGAGGATCTCCCGGTGCGACATCGCGGCAGCCTGCTGGACAGGCGGGGTCTGTACTGAAGTCATGGTTGTATCTTGCAACTATGTAGTTGTGTTCCGCAACTTATATGACGCACCTCACACGGCGGCCTCAACCATGCCGGGGAAAGCAGCGACCCGCAGGTGTCGAGCCCTGGCGGGCCCGTGGCCGGCGGACAACCGGTTCACCTGCGGGTCGGGTGGCTGCTTGAGATTCGTCGGCAGCCGCCGACGTTCGCCCCTGTCGAAGGGGGCTGGGCGCTGCTAACGAGCAGCCACCTCACTTGTCCTAGAAGAATGCATTTCTGGGACCACCTCCTTTCCGTGTACCGCTAAGTTACGCCGCGATCCACGACCGGACAACGGGATTCTCGCCCGGCGCGTGTCAGCCCGCGACCGCGGCCGCGAACTGCGCGTTGTAGAGCCGGGCATAGGCCCCGTCAGCCGCGAGCAGTTGGTCGTGGTTGCCCTGCTCGACGATGGCACCGTCCTCCATCACCAGGATCAGGTCCGCGTCGCGGATCGTGGAGAGCCGGTGCGCGATGACAAACGACGTACGGTCGATCCGCAACGCTGCCATCGCCTGCTGCAGCAGCAGCTCGGTGCGGGTGTCGACCGAGCTGGTCGCCTCGTCGAGGATGAGCAGCGCAGGATCGGAGAGGAACGCTCGCGCGATCGTCACCAGCTGGCGCTCACCAGCCGAGAGGTTCGAGCCCTCCTCATCGATCATCGTGTCGTAGCCCTCAGGCAGTGAGTGCACGAACCGGTCGACGAAGGTGGCCCGGGCGGCGGTGAGGATCTGCTCCTCGGTGGCGTCTGGGTTGCCGTAGGCGATGTTGTCCCGGATGGTCCCCTCGAAGAGCCAGGTGTCCTGGAGCACCATGCCGGTCTGCGAGCGCAACGCCGAGCGTGGCATCGCAGCGATGTCGACGCCGTCCAGCGTGATCCGCCCGCCCTGCACGTCGTAGAAGCGCATCACCAGGTTGACCAGGGTCGTCTTGCCCGCGCCGGTCGGGCCGACGATCGCCACGGTATGACCCGGGTCGGCGACGAGGGAGAGGTCGCGGATCAGCGGCTTCTCGGGCTGGTAGGAGAAGGTGACGTTCTCGAACCGCACCTCGCCGCGGCGCAGGTCGGCAGCGACCGCCGCCGTGCTCCCCTCGGCCGGTTCCTCCGGCGCATCGAGCAGCTCGAAGACTCGCTCGGCCGACGCGACGCCCGACTGCAGCAGATTCGCCATCGACGCGACCTGAGAGAGCGGCTGGGTGAACTGCCGTGTGTACTGGATGAAGGCCTGCACGTCGCCGAGTGAGAGCGATCCATTGGCCACCCGCAGCCCACCGAGGACGGCGACCGCGACGTAGTTGACGTTCCCGATGAACATCATGATCGGCATGATCAGGCCGCTGACGAATTGCGCCGAGAAGGAGGCCTTGAACAGCTCCTCGTTCTCGACCGCGAACACCTTCTCCGAATCGGCCTGGCGGCCGAAGACCTTGACCAGCGCGTGCCCGGAGAAGGTCTCCTCGATGTGCGCGTTCAACCGGCCGGTACGCCGCCATTGCTGGACGAACATCCCCTGGGAGCGCTTCATGACGCGTCCGGTGATCAGCATCGACAACGGCACCGTGATGACAGCGACCAGGGCCAGCAGCGGCGAGATCGTGAGCATCATCGTGAGCACCGCGAACACGGTGAGCACCGAGGTCAGCAGCTGGCTCATCGTCTGCTGCAGCGACTGGCTGACGTTGTCGATGTCGTTGGTGACGCGGGAGAGCAGCTCGCCCCGCGGCTGTGAGTCGAAGTAGCTCAGCGGCAGCCGGTTGACCTTGTCCTCCACGTCGGCGCGCATCGTCAGGATCGTGCCCTGGACAACGCCGTTGAGGATGTAGCCGGCCAGCCAGGCCAGCGCTGAGCCGAGGATGTAGATCGCCAGCACGATCATCAGGACGTGGCCGACCTTGTCGAAGTTCACGCCCTGCCCCGGTATCAGGTCCTTCATCGAGGAGATCAGGTTGGCCTGCTTGGTCTTGCCCTCGCCGCGTAGGTGGGTGACCAGCTGCTGGCGGGTGATGCCCTTCGGGATCGACGGGTTCTCGCCGAGCAGGCCGGCGAAGATCAGGTCGGTGGCTCGGCCCAGGATCCGCGGCCCGATCGCGCTGAGGACGACGCTGACGACGGTCAGCACGAGCACGGCAGTCGACTGGATCCGGTACGGGCGCATCCGCCCGAGCAGGCGCAACGCGGACGGCTTGAACGTCGAGGCCTTCTGGCCGACCATGCCGCCGCCGAACGGGCCGCGGCCCGGTCCGACGGGACCGGCCTGGACCCGCTCGGTGACCTTCAACTGGCCGCCGGGCTTGTCGCCGTTGTCGTTCGTCGAGCCTGTCGAGACGCTGCTCATGCCGCCTCCTCCGCGCTCATCTGCGATTCGACGATCTCCTGGTAGGTCTGGCAGCTGTCGATCAGCTCGTGGTGGGTGCCGCGGCCGACGATCTCGCCGTCCTCGAGCACCAGGATCAGGTCGGCGTCGCGGATCGTGGAGACCCGCTGCGCGACGATCACGACCGTCGCCTCCGCGGTGACCGGCTTCAGCGCCGCCCGAAGCCGTGCGTCGGTGGCCAGGTCGAGGGCCGAGAACGAGTCGTCGAAGAGATAGATGTCCGGCCTGCGGATCAGTGCTCGCGCGATCGCCAGCCGCTGCCGTTGGCCGCCGCTGACATTGGTACCGCCCTGGGCGATCACTGACTCGAGACCGTCCGGCATCGCTGCGACGAAGTCCCGGCCCTGGGCGACCTCGAGGGCCCCCCACATCTCCTCGTCAGTGGCGTCCGGCTTGCCGTAGCGCAGGTTGCTGGCGACGGTGCCGCTGAAGAGGAAGCCCTTCTGCGGGATCAGCCCCAGCTGGCTCCAGAGAACCTCGGCATCGAGGTCGCGGACGTCGACGCCGCTCACACTGACCTTGCCCGCGGTGGCGTCGAAGAGACGCGGTACCAGGTTGACCATCGTGGACTTGCCGGCGCCGGTGGAGCCGATGATCGCGACCGTCTGACCCGGCCTAGCCTCGAAGGAGACGTCCCTGACGACACCGAGGTCCGCGCCGGGGTAGGTGAACCCGACGTTCTCAAAACGCAGCACCCCCGGCTCGGGCCGCTCGGTCACGCCGACGGTCGGCGGCACCACCGAGGAGTCGGTCTCGAGGACCTCGACGATCCGGTCCGCGCACACCGCCGAGCGCGGCACCATCATCAGCATGAACGTCGCCATCATCACGCTCATTACGATCTGCATCAGGTAGGACAGGTACGCCGTCAGGTCGCCGACCTGCATATGTCCCGACTCGACGCGATGTCCGCCGAACCAGAGCACCGCGACCGAGGCGACGTTCGCCACCAGCATCACGGTGGGGAACATCCCGGCCTGCCACCGGCCGGCCTTGATCGCGACGTCGGTCAGGTCCTCGTTGGCCTCGGCGAAGCGCTTGGTCTCGCGGTCCTCGCGTACGAACGCCCGCACGACACGGACGCCGGTGATCTGCTCGCGCAGCAGCCGGTTCACCTCATCGATGCGCACCTGCATCACCCGGAAGTTCGGCACCATCCGGGTCACGATGAAGCCGATCGAGCCGGCCAGCACCGGGACAACCAGCGCCACGAGCCAGGACAGGCCCAGATTGACGTGGATTGCCATGATGATGCCGCCGACCATCATGATCGGCGCGGAGACCATCAGCGTGCCGCCGAGCAGGACCAGCATCTGCACCTGCTGGACGTCGTTGGTCTCGCGGGTGATCAGCGACGGTGCCCCGAAGTGCTGCACCTCGCGCGCCGAGAACCCGCCGACCTGGTGGAACAGCCCGGCCCGGACATCGCGGCCGAAGGCCATCGAGGTGCGGGCCGAGAACCAGACCGCGGTGATCGAGCAGGTGATCTGCAGCAGCGAGATCGCTAGCATCAGCCCGCCGTGGCGCACGATGTAGCCGGTGTCGCCGTTGATCACTCCGTTGTCGATGATGTCGGCGTTCAGGCTGGGCAGGTACAGCATCGCCCCGGTGGAGACGAACTGCAGCGCGACCACGATCGCGATCGCGGACTTGTACGGCGCCAGGTGCGTCCTGATCAAGCGGGTCAGCATCAGACGTTCTTCCTTGTCTTAGGAGCGTTCGGGGAGAGGAGGCCGTCGAGGACCGTGTCGACGATCTCCTCGGGGACCATCAGGTCGCCGTTGGACATGTGGCTGTTGCTGCCGCCCAGGGTGAGCAACCGCAGGATGTTCACGAGCTTCAGCGGCGGCACCCGGAGCAACGCGGCGTCGGGCTCGACGAGCGCCGCGATCGCCAAGTCCACGTGCTTGCGCCAGTCCTGGTGCCGCTCATCGGACTTGACCGCAGCGGGCGGCCCCATCGCTCCCATCGCCGCGATCAGCTGGAACGTGGAGATGTAGCGCTCCTGGAGGAGCCGGGTGATCACCACCAGGCGCTCGCGGAGCCGGAGCGCAGGGTCGATGGCCTCGAGCTGGTCGACGATGGTGCGCGAGCGGAAGGCGTGAAGCACCGCTTCGTCGACCAGCTCATCCTTGGTCGTGAAGACCCGGAAGATAGTGCCCTCGGCCACGCCGGCGGCTTCGGCGATCTGACGCGTCGTGACCGCGCGCCCGTGCTCGCGCAGGAGCGGCAGCGTCGCCTCGATCAAGGCGGTACGACGCTCGCCGGGCGGCAGGGCTGGGGCACGGGGACTCACGGCGACCACCTTAAGTGAGTGAGCACTCACTCACAACTGGATTAGTTATCCACATTCTTCCCGACCTGCCTGTTGGTAATGCCTTGATCAGCCCTACTCTTCCTTGACATTCGACTCGGCGAAGGAGCAACACGATGAAGCGCAGGTTGGCAACGTTCCTCATAGTCCTCGGGGCCGCTATAGCCGCTGTCGGCCAAGGGGCGCCCGCAATGGGCTCAGCGCCCCAGGGCAACTCCACCGGCGGCGGCACCGCCGGACCGGCGTACGTCGTGCCGAGCTGGGCACGGGCCGGCGTGGCTGCCGACAACGCCGCCGCGGCGTACCTCAAGGCACAGCTCGATGCCGGGGACACCACCCTGACGTTGCCACCCGGCTTCGTGACGGGGCGCGGGTTGCGATGTGCCCACCCAATGAACCGCACTGCCTCGATCCTCAGGTGCCGGCCAGCCACTATCTGGCCGCGGTCAACCACCCTGAGGGCCAGGGAATCCGTGCAAGCCCGGGGCAACGGGCTGCTCGGCCATCGGTCGCAAGTACTACACCTGCGCAGCAGCGTCCACACGCAATATGACGCAGACCATGACCGGTAGCGACAAGGGCGAGCTCCACTTTGAGAAAGCACTCGCGATCAGCCCGTCCAGGGGGTTGTTAGGCATCGCGCACATCCCCGCTGTGCTCAACGGCGAGTACAAGAAGTACGGGCGCTGGACCGCGGTGGCTCCATCGAGCTCGACCGACTACCTATCCCGGATCGCGGTGGACACCGTCGCACACAATCGACCGGTCATTCAGAACGTACAGACCAAATACCTGCCGTACTTCAACGGCGTCTCGCTGACGCATTACGACATCGCCTACGGGTTCAACACACAGGCGAGGACGGTCGCGATCGGCGAGGAGTGGGACCCGCACTGGACCTTCGGAGTCCTGGCAGCCAAGTACGGGCCAACCAAGTTCGGTCCAGATGGACCCTATCGGCGCTGGACGAAGATCCCAGCAAGTAGCGCGTTCTCGGCCGTCCATGCATCGCCGAATCACAAGATCCTCCAGTGAGCACCGTAGTTAGGCGGACCACTTTCGTTGTCGGGGTGCTGTCACTCCTACTCACCGGATGCACTGGGCAGATTGCCCCGTCTGGCGTAACTCTCCGCGCTCGTGGGTCGGCACAGACGCCCCCGCCGTCCTCGGTGCACGAGGTGAGCAGGAACGTCTACCCAGAGGCCGAGGGCGTACCCAGGCTTCTCGCTCTCAACCAGCACGGGGCGGCGTACAACATCGACAGCGCCGACGGGAGGAGCGCGATCTATTGGCGCCAATTCTCCACCGGTCGCGTGCAACGCATCACCGAGCTCGGTTGGCAGACCCAGCAGATCGTCGTCGACGACACCTGGCTGGCATGGGTCGAGCAGTCGCAGGAGCAGTCCGACGACCTCGAGCCCGTCTCCTGGCGCATCAAGGCCACCCGGCTGGGAACGGGAGACGTGCGCACACTCTTCGCCTCGAAAACCAAGACCCGGTTAGCGCCTGGAATCGGTATCTGGAACGACACGCTCTTCCACTCTCAGTACAACGGGATTCGACGCGGGACCACGAATATCCATGCGCTCGACCTCCGGACGAGCGCCGACACGGTCATCGCAGAGGACGTGGCAGCCGATGTAGGCGTCTACGACGGCCACAACATGATCTCGGGCATGACGACGCACCGCGGATCAGTGCCTGGTCAGACCCGGTCTGATCTGTTCATCGTCAACCACGACCCGCCGACTCGGCTCACTACCAGCGGCAACGTCGAGGGCATGGCGCTCAGCAATCACGTGGCGCTCTGGCAAGAGTGCTCTGCGACAACCTCGACATGCGGCATCTTCACCAAACCCTGGCCCGACGGGAAGACCACGTTGGATCTCCAAGCCGACGATCCGCGACCCTCGCTCGGCGATGGGTTCTTCACCATCCTTCAGCCATCCGGTGGCTACTACGAGCAGGTCGTCGTACCTCTGCGAGATCCGGCGAAGCGGTTCACACTCAAAGAGCCGGCGCACCAGCACCTTGCGTTCAACCCGGCCGTGCAGGACCACACCGTGGCTTGGTTCACTTCAGCCGGCGATGACCTCGCCGGGCCGTTTCATCTCGTGGTTGCGAGAATCGAATGATCGCGCCCTGTCGTCGCGACTGCTCCGTCAGACCAGCCAGTGCAGCACGACGTACACGAGCCCACCCGCTCCGAAGAAGATCAGGTAGAACTCCCACGGCAGCTCGAGCAGGGCGTGCAGGGTGCGGCTGCCGCTCGCCCGGGCGAAGGATCGCGAGGTGACGATGACGCCCGTGAGCGACTGCACGACGATGCCCGCGAGGACGACAACAGCGAGTGCGGCCAGCAGGATGATGACGCTCACGGGGCGAGCCGCCTCGTCGTCCAGTGCTTTCCCGCGCGCCGGTAGCGGAGCCGGTCGTGCATCCGACCACGACGCCCCTGCCAGAACTCGATGGCAGTCGGGGTGACCAGGTACCCGCCCCAGTGCGGCGGGGCCGGGATCTCGTCATCGACGAAACGCTGCTCCGCAGCGGCGTACGACGCGTCGAGGTCGGCACGCGAGCCGACCTCGGTGGACTGGGCCGACGCCCAGGCACCGAGCTGCGAGGCCCGCGGCCGGCTGGCGAAGTAGTCCTCGGTGACCTGCCGCGAGGTCGGCGCCGCGGTGCCCTCGATGCGGACCTGGCGCTGCAGGCCGTACCAGCCGAAGAGCAGCGAGCAGGCCGGGTCGTCGGCGAGCTCGACACCCTTGCGTGAGGAGTAGTTGGTGAAGAAGACGAAGCCGCCGTCCTGCACGCCCTTGAGCAGCACGGTCCGAGACGAGGGCACTCCCCCGGCGACAGTGGACAGCACCATCGCGTTCGGCTCCAGCAGGCCAGCGACGCGCGCGTCGCCGAACCAGCGATCGAACAGATCCAACGGGTCCGCGGTGAGGTCAGCCTCGTCCAGGCCGCCGAGCTCGTACTCCGCCCGGAGCGCTGCCACGTCGACCGCGTCGGGATCCATGGGAGCAAGGTTAGACAGTGCCGTTCTGGACAGTGCTGGATTTAGAACGTGTTCCGGCGTACGGCAGAATGCAGAGGACGTGACCGAGCGCGCGCAACCCGCCGCCGGTGACCAGACCTTGAACGAAGGAGTTCACACATGACTGAGGTACACCACGGGCTCGAGGGCGTTATCGCGTTCGAGTCGGAGATCGCCGAGCCGGACAAGGAAGGATCGGCACTCCGCTACCGCGGCGTCGACATCGAGGAGATCGTCGGGCGGATCCCGTTCGAGAAGGTCTGGGGCCTGCTCGTCGACGGCGCCTACGACCCCGGCCTGCCGCCGGCCGAGCCGTACCCGCTGCCCGTGCACTCCGGCGACATCCGCGTCGACGTCCAGTCCGCGATCGCGATGCTCGCGCCGGCCTGGGGCATCCAGCAGACCTACGACATCACCGACACCCAGGTCCGTGAGGATGTCGGCCGCGCAGCCGTGATGGTGCTCTCCTACGTCGCCCAGGCCGCGCGTGGCGTCGGCCAGCCGATGGTGCCGCAGAAGGAGGTCGACAAGGCCTCGACGATCGCCGAGCGGTTCATGATCCGCTGGCAGGGCGAGCCCGACCCGCAGCACGTGAAGGCGATCGACGCCTACTGGTCCTCCGCGGCCGAGCACGGCATGAACGCCTCGACCTTCACCGCCCGGGTGATCACCTCGACCGGTGCCGACGCGTGCGCAGCGCTGTCCGGCGCGGTCGGTGCGATGAGCGGCCCGCTGCACGGCGGCGCCCCGGCCCGGGTGCTGTCCATGATCGAGGACGTCGAGAAGACCGGCGACGCTACGGCGTACGTCAAGGGCCTGCTCGACGCCGGCGACCGGCTGATGGGCTTCGGCCACCGTGTCTACCGCGCCGAGGACCCCCGCGCGCGGGTGCTGCGGCGTACGGCGCGCGAGCTGAACGCTCCACGCTACGAGGTCGCCGAGGCGCTCGAGAAGGCCGCGCTCAAGGAGCTCAAGGAGCGTCGCCCGGACCGCGTGCTGGAGACCAACGTCGAGTTCTGGGCGGCCATCGTCCTGGACTTCGCGCAGGTCCCCCCGCACATGTTCACCTCGATGTTCACCTGCGCCCGGACCGCGGGCTGGTCGGCGCACATCCTGGAGCAGAAGCGCACCGGGCGCCTGATCCGCCCGTCGGCCATCTACACCGGACCGGCGTCGCGCAGCGCTTCCGACGTGCCCGGCTACAACGCGGAGTGGGCGCTCAGCTGATCCGATAGTCCCTAGCGAGTTGCAGCAGATCGGGCCGCACGGCCCTGCAACTCGCTAGGGACTATGTCAATTCTGGGGAGGCACGTCCGGGGCCGGGCCGTCGCCCAGGGACTCGTCGACCACATCTTCGAGGGCGTCGATCTTCTTCTCCGAGCGGACCCGCCAGACGATGATCGCAACCACGACGATCACCGCGACACCGGCGGCGAAGCCGCGGCCGACGAGCTTCTCGATGTGGTGGTACGAGTTGCCGGCGAGGTAGCCGAGGGTGACGTAGACCGACCCCCAGACGACGCCGCCCAAGGCATTCCAGGGCAGGAACCGCCGGTACGGCATCAGCGAGGCCCCCGCGAGCGCCGGCATCATCGCCCGGAAGAACGCCGTGAACCGGCCGAGGAAGACAGCAGCCCCTCCGCGCCGGCGCAGGAAGTCCTGCGCGCTGTCGATCCGCGGGCGGTGCTTGTCGAGGAACCGAAAACGCTGCAGCGCCGGCGCGAACCATGTGCGGCCGACCTCGTAGCCCACCGAATCGCCAACGATGGCCGCAATGATGATCACGGCCAGGGCCGCGGGCAGCGGCACGTTGCCGATCCCCGCTCCGACCCCGGCGAGGACGGCGGCCGTCTCGCCGGGGATCACGAACCCGATGAAGATGGCGTCCTCGAGGAACACCAGCAGGCCCGCCACGGTGAGCAACCAGACCGGATCGAGGTTGAGGATCTTGTCGAGGAGGCCGCTCACCAGGCTCAGTCTGCCCGACCCGCTCTAGATTGATCGCATGACCGGACCGAACGAGCGCGCTGCCGCCTTCCTCGCCCTGCACCAGCGTGGTGCCGGGTTCATCCTGCCGAATGCGTGGGACCCGGGATCAGCGGTGATCCTCGAGCGCGTCGGCTTCGCTGCCATCGCCACGACCAGCGCCGGCATCGCCTGGCAAACCGGCCGACCTGACGGCGCCTTGCCGCGAGGCGAGGCGCTGGAGGCTCTCGCGGCGATCGCGACCGCGGTGACCTGCCCGGTGACGGCCGACCTCGAGTCCGGCTACGGCGATACCCCGTCCGAGGTAGCTGCGACGATCACGGACGCGGTCGCCGCTGGCGCTGTCGGAGCGAACCTCGAGGATGCGCAGCCCGGCGACGGCCTGATCGACCTGGCGCTTGCCGAGGACCGGATCGCTGCTGCTCGGGCGGCAGCACCCCGAGGCACCTTCGTGCTGAACGCACGGACCGATCCCTACATGGTCCGAGCCGAGGACGCCTTCGGCGAGACCGTACGCCGGGCCGAACGCTTCGTGGCCGCCGGCGCCGACTGCATCTTCGTGCCCGGGGTGAGCGACGCCGAGGAGATCCGCCGGCTCGCTGAGGAGATCCCGGCTCCGCTCAATGTCGTCGCCGGCCTGGTCGAGCCCGTCCTCGGCGCAGCAACCTTGCGGTCCCTCGGTGTCGCGAGGATCAGCACCGGCGGGACGCTGAGCCGGGCGGTTCTCGGCCTGGTCGAGCGCGCTGGGCGCGAGATGCTCGAGAACGGCACCTTCAGCTTCGCTGACGACGCGATCGCTTACAGCGAGCTGCAGCAGCGTTTCAGTTCGTGAGCGATCAGGAGCTCACCAGCGGCCGGGCCATGCACCGGTTCAGCGGCGAGTCCCGGTAGAAACCGTAGCCGGGGATCGGCTCGTAGCCGGCGTCGGCGTACAGCGCGAGGGCGTGCGGCTGCTCGGACCCGGACTCCAGGATCATCACCTCGGCACCGGCGGCTGCCGCGGTCTCCTCGAGGTGAGCCAGCATCTCGCGAGCGAGTCCGCGCCGCCGGCCCGCCGGTACGACATACATCCGCTTGATCTCGGCCGTGCTGCTGCTCCCCAGTGCCTCGACATCGGACCGCAACCGCCAGGCACCGGTCGCAACCGGCTCGTCGTGGAGGTAGCCGACGAAGAACGCTCCGCCGGGCGGCTCGAAATAGTCCGCTCCGAGAGGCGTCTCGTCTGGGGTGCCGTACAGCGCGGTGTACTCGAGCTGGACCTCCGCGACCAGGCGCGCAGCGTCCGGATGGAGGATCGGACGGACCACGATCCTCCAGTCGATCCCGCGGGTGTCCATCTGCCGCCTTATCCGAGTGCCTAGTCTGGATGCTGCTGTCAGAATAGGACCGGCTGACAGCGTCGTCAGAACTCACCCGATCTCCAGACGCACCGACTCAAGGACGTGACGTGACCGACGCGATCAAGATCCCCGACAGCCTCAAGCCCGCCGACGGACGCTTCGGCGCCGGCCCGTCGAAGATCCAGACCACGCACCTCGACGCACTGGCGGCAACCGGGACCTCCCTGATGGGCACCTCGCACCGACAGAAGCCGGTGAAGAGCACCGTCGGGCGCGTTCTCGACGGCCTCGGATCGCTGTTCAGCCTGCCGGAGGGCTACGAGGTGGTGCTCGGCAACGGCGGAGCCACGGCATTCTGGGACATCGCGGCGTTCGGCCTGATCGAGACGAAGTCGCAGCACCTCACCTTCGGTGAGTTCTCCAGCAAGTTCGCCGGCTCGGTCAAGGCTGCGCCGTGGCTGGACGCGCCCACGGTCATCTCCTCCGACCCGGGCTCGCGTCCTGACGCCGTCGCCGAGGCCGGCGTGGACGTGTACGCCTGGGCGCACAACGAGACCTCGACCGCGGTGATGGCTCCGGTCGTCAGGCCGGCCGGTGCCGATGCGGGCTCGCTGGTCCTCATCGACGCGACCTCGGGCGCAGGCGGTCTGCCGGTCGACCTGACCGAGACCGACGTCTACTACTTCGCCCCGCAGAAGTGCTTCGCCTCGGACGGAGGCCTGTGGTTCGGCGTCTTCTCGCCGGCCGCGCTCGAGCGTGCCGAGCGGATCGCCGGGTCGGATCGGTACATCCCGCCGTTCTTCGACCTGAAGACGGCGATCGACAACAGCCGGCTCAACCAGACCTACAACACCCCCTCGATCGCCACCTTGTTCCTGATGGCCGAGCAACTGGATTGGATGAACGCGAGCGGCGGCCTGAAGGGCATGGTCGAGCGGACCACGGCGTCCTCGGACGCGCTCTACGGCTGGGCCGAGAAGACGTCGTACACCACGCCGTACGTCGCTGACCCGAGCCATCGCTCGCTGGTGATCGGCACCATCGACTTCGACGACGCGATCAGCGCCGACGAGGTCGCCAAGACCCTGCGCGCCAACGGGATCGTGGACACCGAGCCGTACCGCAAACTGGGCCGCAACCAGCTGCGGATCGCCATGTACCCGGCGATCGAGCCGGCCGACATCGAGGCGCTGACGGCGTGCATCGATCACGTCGTGTCGGCGCTCTGACCCACCGGTCGTCGAGCTTGTCGAGACGCGTCTCGACAAGCTCGATGTCCCGATAGGTTGGCCCTTATGGCGATCGTGACGTCTTCCGGTGACCTGAGCTTCAAAGAGCTCGTCTTCTCCGACCTCGGCCGCTACCGCCCTGGCGAGCGCGGCTGGCTGCGGGTGCTCTTGCGCGGCATCTCGAACCCGGGGCTTTTCGCCTGCGTCGTGCTGCGCGCGCAGCAGGTCGGCTTCCGCAAGGGCAAGGTCAGGCGCCCGTTCCTATGGCGCAGCGTCGGCATGTACCTGTTCAGCGCCGACTTCGTGCCGGGCATGGACATCGGGCCGGGCTTCTTCTTGCCGCACCCGAGCGGGACCGTGATCGGCAACGGGCTGCGGATGGGCTCGAACGTCACCTTCGGCGGCGCAGTCACCGCCGGGGTCAAGCAGCCGGACACACCCGCCGGCGAGGACGACTACCCCGTCGTCGGCAACGGCGCGATCATCCTCGCGAACGCGGTGCTGGTCGGGCCGGTGACGATCGGCAACTACGCCCAGGTCGGCGCGAACTCGGTGGTGCTCTCCGATGTCGCGGACTTCGCCTGCGTGTTCGGCGTACCCGCGCGGAAGGTGGCCGAGCGGCGCGGGATCATCCCCGGGTCGCTCGAGGTGCTCGCCGAGCCACCCGCCAAGGAGCCGAAAGAGCCGAAGACCGACGCCTGAGGCAGTCAGCCGTCGAGCTGCCGGCTGATCTCGTCGTACGCCGCTGGGTTGAAGCCGACGATCCGCGCCTCGAGCACGTTGGTCGGGGTGCTCGACAACGTGTCGACCGCTGCTGAAACGGCGTCTCCGAAGGGCCAGTTGTAGCTCCCTGCCGAGATCAGCGGGAATGCGATGCTCTGCGCCCCGAGCTCGTCGGCGACGGCCAGTGCGCCGGTGTAGCAGGAGACCAGCTGGCTGCGATCTCGCTCGCCGACGCCGTAGTTCGGCCCGACGACGTGGATGATCCAGCGCGCGGGCAGGTCCCCGGCAGTGGTCCAGCCAGCGGCGCCGGTGGCAAGACCGTGCGGGAAGCGCGCCCGGCAGTCGGCGAGAACCGCTGGGCCGCCTGCACGGTGCAGCGCGCCATCGACGCCGCCTCCGCCGCGCATCGCCCGGTTGGCGGCGTTGACGACAGCATCGACGTCCAGGGTGGTCAGGTCTCCGGTGACGGCGACGACCTTCACTGCTGCCTCCTCCTGCGGGCTCCGAGAACCAGCCTGCCCCCGAGCAGCACTGCGAGTCCACCGGCGCCGAGCCAGGTCCACCGACCGCCCGGCAGCGCGGAGCCGTTGTCGCCGGCGTCCTCGACGACCGTCGGGGCCGTGGACCTGACCACCGGGTGCAGCCGTGCCTCGACGTTCGCGGGCAGCCGCACCTGGAGCACCGGGCTGTGCACTCCTTCGGAGCTGAGCCGGATCCGGCCGGTCCGACCGATGGAGACCCCCTCGCCCTGCTGCTGGTACGGCAAGCTCACCTCGGCGATCTCGCGGAAGCCGGGGAACGTGTCGATGATCGCGTTGTCGTAGCCGCGGATCAGGACGTGCTTCCCGTCGGGGAACAGGGCGGCATCAGTAGCGAAGATCCCGATCGAGGCGATCCGTCGGAGACGGTTGGGGTGATCCGGGTCGAGGTGCTTCGGGGCGAGGTACGCCGATCCGCCCAGGATCCCCTTGCTGATGATCCGCAGTCGGCCGTCGCGCCCGACCAGCAGGGACTCGGCATCGCGCGGGCCACCCGGGTAGACCAGGTTGTAGCGGGTCGCATGCACGGTGCGGTCGCCGCGACCGACCGGCACCCGGTATACCTGCACACTGGAGCGGACGGCGTCGTTGTCCCCGATGTCGCCGACCCAGACAGCGTGCAGGCCCGCGGGCGCAAGCGCCTCGGTGTCGACCACGCTGGTGGTGTAGGTCGTCCGCCCGACGGTCGCACCGGTGCGCGCATCGACGACGTAGACGAACGGGCCGCCGCCGGAGTCGTTGGTGGTGACCATCAGCGGGCCGAGGTCGATCAGCGCGCTGGCCTCAGTGATCGTCGGGTCGGTGAATCGGAAGACTGGATGCCCGACGACCGCGCCGGAGATGATCGCGGCGATGATCCCCGACGCCAGGCTCATCCGAGCAGCTCGGCCAACCGCGGTCGAACCTGCCAGGCGGTCGTGAGCTCGGCGTACTCGCTGGCGGCCTGGTCCACGGCGGCCTGGGACGCGCTGCCGGTCGCCACCGCCCGCAGGAGGGTGTTGCGCGGGGTGTGCTCGCTGCCGATGAACTCGACCACCTCGACGCGGTAACCGCGGGTGCGCAGCAGAGCCGCCCGCAATGCGTCGGTCAGGGTGTCGGCGAACCGCTCGCGCAGGATGCCGTCCTTGGTCAGAAGCGAGTACGGCGCAGGCGCACCGACCGCGCGCAGCTGCCGGGACAGGTCGTGGTGGCAGCACGGCGCTGCCAAGATGAGCGCCGCGTCCCAGTCGACGCCACGAGCCAGCGCGTCGTCGGTGGCGGTGTCGCATGCGTGCAGGGCGAGGACGACGTCCGGACTCTCGGCCAGCGCGACCTCCTCGATGCCTGCCTGCACGAACGTGACCTCGTTGTCGACGCCGAGGGTCGCCGCGACCTGCGTGTTGTGCTCGAGCGATTGCGCCTTGACGTCGACGCCCACGAGGCGGACGGGCAGCCCGCGGACGCGGGTCAGCCAGCCGTGGGCGGCGAAGGTCAGGTAGGCGTTGCCGCAGCCGAGGTCGATGACCCGGAGTGGATCCTCAGCGGTCGGGGCGATCCGGCCGGCGGCCAGCGCGTCGTCGATGCTCGCTGCGAGCTCTCGCAGGAACTCTTCGACCTGGCGGTACTTCGCCCGGCGTGACGGCTTCACCCGACCCTGGGCGTCGCTGATCCCGAGCGCCCACAGGACCGGGTCATTCTCGGCGAGCAGCCTCGCCTTAGCCCGGTCATGGGAACGGTCGGCGATCGCGCCGGGCCCCGGCTGGACGCCGACGGCTGCCTCGCCGCTCTTGGTCACCCGCAGCTGCACGGTCTCCGTCGAGGTCTCGACGTGCCAGTTGCCGAACGGCTCGGCGAGCAGCGCGTCGACCGCCGGGCCGATCGCCGGGCCTGCGAAGTTCGCGACCTGGGCCTGGGTCTCGTCGTAGGAGGTCACCTGGAGGTGCCGACCGGCCTTCAGGTCGACGTACCGGGCCTCGATGCGGCGGCTCGGCGCCGGAACGCCCTTACGGCGCCCACTGGCCAGGGCACGCACGAGGCCGTCGGCGTCCAGCAGCTGCATCCGGACCCGGGCCAGCGCATCGGCAAGTGGCTCGACCATGGCGTCAGTGCATCAGCTTAGTGATGACGACGAGGAGGATCAGGCCCGCCAGCGCGCCCGTGATCACCAGGCGTCGGTAGCGGGGATGCATGCAGGGAGTCTAGGCGCGGGCGTGCGCGAGTCAGGCGGCCAGGGCAGCTTCGGGCTCAGCCTCGAGCGCCGGCGTACGCCGCCAGCGCAGCGGGCTGGCGGGACCGCCGAACAGGACCAGCGCAAGCAGGACACCGGCCACCGACATGCCGCCGCCACCGATCATCGTCCAGCGCGCACCGAAGGTTGCGCCGACCCAGCCGACGATCGGGGCGCCGATCGGGGTGCCGCCCATCACGAGCATCATGTAGAGCGCCATCACCCGGCCCCGCATCATCGGCTCGACGCCGAGCTGCACCGTGGTGTTGGCGGAGTTGAGCATCGTGAGCAGGCTGAGGCCGAGCAGCGGGGTTCCGATCGCGAACGCGGCGTAGGACGGCATCACGCCGAGGATGATCTCGACGACGCCGAACGCGACGCCGGCGCCGATCACCCAGGTCGGACGCGGCCGGGCCTCACGGCGCGCACCGAGCAGCGCGGCGGTCAGCGACCCGACCGCCATCGTGGAGCCGAGGAGCCCGTACTCCCCGGGTCCCTTGTGGAACACCTGAGTCGCCATCAGCGCCGACGTCATCTGGAAGTTCATCCCGAAGGTGCCGGCGAAGAACCCGGCCATCAGCACCATCTTCAGGTCCGGGCGGCTGCGCACGTAGCGGACGCCGTCGCGGATCATGCCCTTCCCCCGGGGGGCGCGAGCGACCGGGGTCAGCTCGCTGCTGCGCATCAGTCGGAGCGCTGTGATCACCGAGAGATAGCTGATCCCGTTGAGCGCGATCACGACACCGGACGCACGGACACCCGAGCCGAACGCGGCGATGAGGAAGCCGGAGATCGCCGGTCCGACGACGCGGGCGAGGTTGAAGGACGCCGAGTTGAGACCGACAGCGTTGGAGAGCTCGTCGGGGCCGACCATCTCGCTGACGAACGACTGCCGGGCCGGCGCGTCGAACGCGGCACCTGATCCAAACGCGAACGCGATCACGAAGACCATCCAGGGCCGCACGACGCCGGACAGGGCGAGGGCGGCCAGCACCAGTGCGCTGCAGCCCATCCAGGCCTGGGTCAGCTGGAGCAGCCGGCGCTTGGGCATCCGGTCCGCGACCAATCCGGCGTACGGCGACATCAGCAGGATCGGCAGGAACTGCAGCGCCGTCGTGAGGCCCAGTGCGGTGCTCGCGCGCGCGGCACTGCCGTGGTGCAGGGTCAGCACGAGCCAGTCCTGTGCCACCCGCTGCATCCAGGTGCCGGTGTTGGACACCACGCCCCCGAGGGCGTAGAGCCGGTAGTTGCGGTTGCGGAGTGCTCGGAACGTCGAGTTCAAGAAGTAGCCAGTCTTTCGATCAAAGGGGCGACCTGCCGGAGCAGCTCGCGTTCGTCGGTGGTGATGTCGCCCAACTGTCGCGCCAGCCAGACGTCGCGCCGGCTGCGGTCGGCGAGTACCTGCTCGCGGCCCTTCTCCGAGAGCGAGATCAGCACCGCCCGGCCGTCGGTCTCCGAGGAACGCCGCTCGGCGTACCCCTTCTCGACCAGGGCGTTGACGGTGCGGGTCATCGTCGGGGGCTGGACCAGCTCCTGGGAGGCGAGCTTGCCGACCGTCAATTCGCCGTTGCGGAACAGCAGTCCGAGGACGCTGATCTGGGAGACCGTCAGGTCGCTCTCAGTGCGCTCGTTGCGGATCCGCCGCGCCAGCTTCATCACGCTGACCCGGAGCTGGCTTGCCAGTCCGGCATCCGTACGGCTGACTGCTTCGACCGTGGGTGTCATAGTACTGAGCATAACTCATTACCTTTGCTAACCATTCCCGTTGAGTTCGGGCTTGAGGGCACATGAGTTGGGGCTTGCTGCGCATCGACAGCGCAACAAGCCCCAACTCAACGGGCACCAAGCCCGAACTCAACAGGTCAGGTGAGGAGGGAGGTGACGGGGTGGATCGCGAAGTAGACGATGAAGAGGGCCGCGACGACCCAGAGCAGCAGGTGCACCTCGGCGGCCTTTCCG
>DASRRQ010000002.1:0-31081 GCA_035695505.1 Marmoricola sp.
CCCATCCCGCAAGCCTGCCACGGCACGGCCTGCGGGTGCGAGACTGCCCGCGTGAGCACCGCCACCCCGAGCCGTCGGATCGGAGCCGTCCTGCTGGCCGGCGGCAGCGCAGTCCGCCTCGACGGTGCCGACAAGGCCTCCATCGAGATCGGCGGGCTGACCCTCCTCGAGCACGCGCTCGGCGCGCTGCTCGACATCAACGAGGTCGTCGTCGTCGGCGAACCGGTGCCGACGACGCGGCCGGTCACCTTCACCCGCGAGGATCCGGCCGGAGGTGGCCCCGCGGCCGGGGTGCTCGCCGGCCTCGGCTGCTTCGCCCGTACGCCGGACCTGCTGGTCGTGCTCGCCGTGGACATGCCGCTGGTCACCAGCGCGACGGTGACCCGGCTCGTCGCAGCCGTCCCCCCCGAGGGGCCGGCCGAGGGAGCAGCGCTGATCGACAACGGCCGACGGCTGCAGTACCTCTGCGCCGCGTACTCGGTGCCAGCGCTGCAGCGGGTCCGGCCCGGCTATGAGGAGGAGTTCGGGCTCTCGATGCGCTCGCTGGTCAGCGCGCTGCGGCTCGAGCACGTCCCGGCCTTCGGCCCGGAGACCCGCGACGTCGACACCTGGGCAGACCTGCTGGCCATCCGGGAGACGTTCGGCGAGTAGCCACCGGCCAGGGTTTTTCCTGTGCCTTGGCTGAAAGTTCTTGCGCCGTCGTTGCCGATGGGGTGATCGTAGAACGGTGAACCTGCACGACTGGATCGATGAGCTCTGTGACGCGCTGGACGTCGAGATCGACTTCGACGAAGCGCTGGTGCTCGACGTCGCTGGGGACGCGGCCACGAACGTTGCCACGGCAGCCGCACCGATCACGGCGTTCCTGCTCGGGTACGCCGCCGCCCGCTCGAATGCCGACCCCGAGGAGATGGAGCGGCTCGCCTCCGCAGCGTCCGATCTGGCGCTGCGCTGGGACAAGGAGGCCGACGTCGTCGAGGCCGAGGACGAGGACCCCGAGATCGAGGACGAGCTCGAGGCCGTCGACGCTTGAGGTGACCGGCTGAGGTGTCAGGCGCGGGGATCTCCTCTCTATGCTGGCGGTCATGCGCGCCGTCATCGCCCCCGTCCCCGGTGGTCCTGAAGCCCTCGAGCTGACTGACCTCCCCGATCTGGTCGCAGGTCCGGGCGAGGTTGTCGTCCACGTCGTCGCGGCCGCACTCAACCGCGCGGACCTCCTGCAGCGCCAAGGCTTCTACCCGCCCCCACCGGGCGCCAGCGACGTGCTCGGCATGGAGTGCAGCGGCCGGATCAGCGCGATCGGCGACGGAGTCGAGGGTTGGGCCGTCGGCGATGAGGTGTGCGCGCTGCTCGCGGCCGGCGGGTACGCCGAGCAGGTCGTCGTACCGGTCGGCCAGCTGATGCCGGTCCCGGCGGGCGTACCGCTCGTGACAGCGGCGGCACTGCCTGAGGTGGCCTGCACCGTGTGGTCCAACGTGTTCATGGTGGCCCACCTGCGGCCCGAGGAGACGCTGCTGGTGCACGGTGGTGCCGGCGGCATCGGCACGTTCGCGATCCAAGCAGCAGCTGCCCTCGGCGCCCATGTCCTCGCCACGGCCGGGTCCGCCGACAAGCTGCAGCTCTGCCGCAGCCTCGGTGCCGAGCGGGCCATCAACTACCACGACGAGGACTTCGTCGAGATCCTCCGCGAGGCCGGGGGCGCCGACGTCATCCTCGACAACATGGGCGCCCGGTACCTCGGCCGCAACGTGCAGGCGCTGGCCACCGAGGGTCGATTGGTGATCATCGGGATGCAGGGCGGCATCAAGGGCGAGCTCGACATCTCCGCGCTGCTCGGCAAGCGCGGTGCGGTGATCGCGACTTCGTTGCGGGCCCGTCCGGCCGCGGAGAAGGCAGCGATCTGCCAGGCCGTCGTCGAGCACCTCTGGCCGCTGGTCGCCGACGGCAGCATCCGGGCCGTCGTCGCCGCCGAGTTCGACCTGGCACAGGCCGCCGACGCACACCGCTACATGGAGTCCGGCGATCACACCGGCAAGATCCTGCTGCTCACCGGCGCTGCCTGACACCACAGCCCGTGGGTAGGCTCGGGTCATGTCGAGCCAGCAGCCTGAGGACTCCTCAGCCCAGGACCCCCGCGTGATGATCATCGACCCCCAAGGCCTTCCGGCGACCTCGGAGACCGAGGATGAGCAGCACGGCGGGCAGACTTTCGAGCAGAGCACCGACCTCGTCGAGGAGCCGGGCAAGGTGATGCGGATCGGCAGCATGATCCGGATGCTGCTCGAGGAGGTGAAGGCCGCCCCCGTCGACGAGGCGGGGCGCACCCGCCTGGCGACGGTGCTCTCCACCGCGATCTCCGAGCTCAAGGAGGGCCTCGCCCCCGAGCTCGGCAATGAGCTGGACCGGCTGATCGAGCCGTTCGGCGGCAGCACTCCCTCGGAGTCGGAGTTGCGGATCGCTCAGGCTCAGCTGGTCGGCTGGCTCGAGGGCCTCTTCCACGGCATCCAGACGGCGATCTACGCCCAGCAGATGGCGGCCCGAGCCCAGCTCGAGCAGATGCAGCGCGCGCTGCCCGCGGGCATGCCGCACGCCGCTGCCGAGCCAGGCGACCCAGGCTCGGAGAGCAGCTCGGGCGGGATGTACCTGTAGCCGGTTACGGCCGGTTCCAGGCCGGGTCGGTCCGCTTGCGCAACCACAGGACCCCGCCGAGCAAGAGGACCAGCACCCCAAGGGCCCCGAGCGCGATGGTGCGCGCATGGCCACCGCCTCCGGATGAGGAGGAGAACACGCTGGCCGGCTCCGCGATCGGCCCGTACACCGTCCCGGTGATCGACTGCACCTTCTCCGCGACGGCCGGATCGTAGGGACGCGATCCACCGCACGCGTCGACCTTCATCAAACCCGGGTGCTCGCCGGCGATGAAGAACAGGTACTTCTTGTCGGTGGCCAGGTCGCCGAGCCCGCAGGAAGCGGTGCTGGTCTCGCCGACGAGCTTCTCGCGTGCACCGGCCTTGCCCTTGAAGACCTGATCGACCTTGACGCTGTACGTCGTCTCGATCCCGTTGCTCGACGTGTACACGATGCTGCCGTCGACGATCGTCTCCGCGCCTGCGACCAGCTGCGGCGTCGTACTCGCCCGGCAGCTGCAGGCCCAGGCGTTGCCGGGCGCCATCGCGACCATCCCGACCACTGCCGCGAGAATCACCAGGCAGCGAGCCACCCACGACCTCACGGCGACAGCCGATCGATCGTCCGGGCCAGGGCGAAGTCCTGCTCGGTAAGGCCGCCTGCCGAGTGGGTGCTGAGGACGAACGTGATCCTCCGCCAGCGGATGTCGATGTCGGGGTGGTGGTCGGCCTCCTCGGCAGCCCGGCCGACAGCCTGGACGAGGTCGAGGCCGTCAAGGAACGAGGCCGCCTCGACGGTCCGTACGATGCCGTCGCCCTCGCGCCGCCACGTCGGGACGCCTGCCAGCGCAGCGTCGATGCCGTCGTCATCGAGCAGTCCCATGCCGCCCCTCCTCAGCCCGCGGCCAGCCGGCGCCCGAGGATCTCCTCGAGCACCACGGCTACGCCGTCGTCGTCGTTCGAGTCTGCCGTCCTGGTCGCGATCTCGCGGACGCTCGGATGCGCGTTCGCCATCGCGTACGACATCCCCGCCCACTCCAGCATCGCGATGTCGTTCGGCATGTCCCCGAACGCAACCACTTCGGACGGATCGATGCCGCGCTCAGTGCAGAACAGGTCCAGCGTCGAGGCCTTGGTGACCCCGCGCGCACTGATCTCCAGCAGCGCGGTCGCCGAGGACCAGGTCACCTCGACCAGATCGCTGACCGCGGCCCGCGCTGCATCCCAGAACTCCTGGGCTGCGAGGGTCTCGTGTCGCGCGAGCAGCTTGTACGCCGGCCCGGCCAGGATCTCCGCCAAGGTCCCGCGATTGCTTCCCTCGGGGATCGGGTGCCGCTCGAGGAAGCGGCTCTCCAGAGCGATCCCCTCAGCGGTCTCCGCGGCGAAGTAGGTCTCCGGCACCGCCGCCCGGAGCCGCTCGGCGACCTCGAGCACCACCGTCGGATCGATCGCGCGGGTCAGGTACGGCGCCGACCCGGCAACGTCCCACACCAGCGCGCCATTGGAGACGATCGCGAAGCCGTGCTGACCGACGTGGTCGAAGACTTCACGCGCCCACCGCAACGGCCGACCGGTCACGAAGACGACATCGACGCCGGCCTCCTCGACAGCGACCAGCGCTGCCGCCGTACGGGGCGTGATCGTGCCGTCCGAGTGCACCAGGGTGCCGTCGAGGTCGGTGGCGATCAGCCGGACCGGGAGGTTCACACCACGAGCCTAGCCACGTTCAGGCAGAGGGCAGCGGGCGGACCATGACGAGGTTGCCGTCCTCGTCGGAGCCGCGGAGCCCGGTGAAGCCGCATTTGGCGAGCACCCGGACGCTGGCCTTGTTCGACGGCTCCACACTGGCGCGGATCCGGACGCCGAGACGGTCGGCCTCGGCGAGCATCCCTTGCACTGACTCGGTCGCGGCGCCGTGGCCGCGCGCGTCGGGCACCAGCCCATAGCCGATCTCGGTCTCGGCGACCCCGTCCTCACCGGGATCCGGGGGACCGAAGAAGCCGATGCTGCCGACGACCAGGTCGTCGAAGGCCCGGACGATGTGCCGTGGGCCCCAGGTGGTGCCGCCGGGCGGGATCATCGAGCAAGCGTCCAGGTCGTCACGCCGTGGGTAGTCGGGGTGGAACTGCGGCGACCGCTGGCCGGCGAGCATTGCCCGCGCCTCGTCGTAGGTCACCGCTTCGAGGCGGAGGCGGACGGTGGTGATCCTCGGTGGGAGCTCCTCGCTCACGAGAACCCCTGGGTTGAGGAGGTCGGTCTGCGACCGTCTCGAAACCACCGGCGCAGCTCGGTCGCGGCGCCGTCCTCCTGGACGGTCCCGGTGACGTGGTCGGCGGCGTCCTTGACCACCTGCGGACCCTGGCCCATCGCGACCCCGCGGCCGGCCCAGGTCAGCATCTCGATGTCGTTGCGCCCGTCGCCGATCGCCAGGACCTCGGCGGCATCCACGCCGAGCTCGCGGCAGACCCACTCCAGCCCGCTGGCCTTGCTGACCCCCTCGGGTGCCAGGTCGAGCCAGGCCGTCCAGCCGATGAAGTAGTTGGTGCCGTGCAGTCCGAGCTGCCGGGCGAGGTTGACGAAATCCTCCGAGGTCGAGTCCGGGTCCCGGATGATCACCCGGCTCACCTGGGTCGAGATCATCTCCTCGATCTCGCAGATGATCATCTCGCCGTCGAGCTCGCCCGGCGGGAAGAGCCGGTTCACCCGGTAGCCCACGCCGTGCTCCTCGACCGCGACGGCAGCGCCCGGCACGTGCTCCAGGACGGTGCGCACCGCCTCGCTCGCGTCGAACCGCACCTCGTGCACGACCTCGAGCGGAGGGTGCTGGACGATCACCGAGCCGTTGGAGGCGACGATATGCAGGCGCGTGCCCGCGATCTCGGCGACGAGGTCGGTCAGGCCCAGCCGGTCCGCCACCCCCGCCATGCTCAACGGGGCACGTCCGGAGGCCAGCACGATGATCGCGCCGCTGCGGGCCGCATCGAGGACGGCGCTGGCAACCGGCTCGGTCATCACCTCAGAGGCGAACCCGTTCTCCAGGTCGGGGATCAGCAGGGTGCCGTCGATGTCGAGGGCCACCAGCCGCGGGACCCAGCCGCTGTCGGGCGTCGAGCCTGTCGCGACGCTCTCTGGTTTCGACAAGCTCAACCTCCGACCGGCTCAAGCACCTCGCGCCCGAGCCACTTCTGCAGCGCCTTCGGGACCCGCACCGAGCCGTCTTGCTGCTGGTGGGTCTCCAGGATCGCCACGATCGTGCGGGTCATCGCGCACAGCGTCCCGTTCAGAGTGGCAACCGGGCCGGTGCCGTCGGCGTACCGCGCGCGGGTGTCGAGGCGGCGGGTCTGGAACTCGGTGCAGTTCGAGGTCGAGGTGAGCTCGCGGTACTTGCCCTGGGTCGGGATCCAGGCCTCGCAGTCGAACTTGCGGATCGCCGAGAGGCCGAGATCGCCGGCCGCCACATCGATGACCTGGTAGGCCAGCTCGAGCTTGTCGAGGAACGCCTTCTCCCAGCCCAGCAGCCGCAGATGCTCGGCCTCGGCGTCGGCAGGGTCGGTGTAGACGAACATCTCGACCTTGTCGAACCAGTGCACCCGGATGATGCCCTTGGTGTCCTTGCCGTGCGAGCCGGCCTCCTTGCGGAAGCACGGGCTGAACGACGCGTACCGCAGCGGCAGCGCGGCACCGTCGAGGATCTCGTCGGAGTGGTACGCCGCCATCGGCACCTCCGAGGTGCCGACGAGGTACATGTCCTGGCCCTCGATCTTGTACACGTCGTCCGCGGCCTGGCCGAGGAAGCCGGTGCCGTCCATCGCGCGCGGCTTCACCAGCGCCGGGGCGATCACCTGGGTGAAGCCGGCCTCGCGGGCCTGCTCCATTGCCAGGTTGATGAGTGCGAACTCGAGCTCGGCACCGACGCCGGTGAGGAAGTAGAAGCGCGAGCCCGAGACTTTCGCGCCACGGTCGATGTCGATCGCGCCGAGGATCTTGCCGAGCTCGATGTGATCGCGCGGCTCGAAGCCCTCGGCCGCGAAGTCGCGCGGCGTACCGATCGTCTCAAGCACCACGAAGTCGTCCTCGCCACCGGCCGGGGTCGCGTCCGAGGCCGGGTTCGGGATGCTGAGCATCGCGTCCTGCCAGGCCTGCTCGGCGTCGTTCTGGGCGGCCTCGGCAGCCTTCACGTCGGCGGCCAGCGACTTGGTGCGTTCGAGCAACGCCGTCTTCTCGTCTCCCTGGGCCTGCGGGATCAGCTTGCCCAGCTGCTTCTGCTCGCTGCGCAGCGCCTCGAACGCTGCGATCGCCTGGCGACGGGCCTCAGCGGCGGCGAGAGCGGTGTCGACCACGTCGCCGGACAGGCCGCGCTTGGCCTGGGCAGCACGGATCACGTCGGGGTTCTCGCGCAGCAGCTTCGGATCGATCACCTGGTGAGGATATCGGTCAGCGGCCACCGGTTTCCGCCGAGCCTGCGGGGGCACAATGAAGCAATGACGCGCCGTGCACCTGACACCGACCCGGACGAGGACGCCCTCGAGGTCGGCGAGCGCAAGCACGGGGCTGCCGGGATCCGGGCGGTCACCGAGGCACTGGTGATCGCAAACGAGCAGATGGGCGTTCGGCGTACGGCGCTGACGCTGACGCGGCTCAACCAGAAGCACGGGTTCGACTGCCCCGGCTGCGCTTGGCCGGACCCCGACCACCGCAGCCCTGCGGAGTTCTGCGAGAACGGTGCGAAGGCGGTGGCCGAGGAGGCGACCCTGCGCCGGGTCACCCGCGCCTTCTTCGCCGAGCACGCGATCGCCGACCTGGCCGAGAAGACCGACTACTGGCTCGGTCAGCAGGGTCGCTTGACCGAGCCCATGCACCGGCCGCCGGGGGCGACCCACTACCAGCCGATCTCCTGGGACGACGCGTTCACAGTGATCGCCGACCGACTGCGCGCGCTGCCGAGCCCGGACGCCGCGTCGTTCTACACCTCCGGCCGTACCTCCAACGAGGCCGCGTTCCTCTACCAATTGCTCGTTCGCCGTTTCGGCACCAACAACCTCCCTGACTGCTCGAATATGTGCCACGAGTCCAGCGGCGCAGCGCTTGCGCACTCCATCGGGATAGGCAAGGGCTCGGTGCTCCTCGAGGACCTGTACGCCGCCGACCTGATCCTGGTCGTCGGCCAGAACCCGGGCACCAACCACCCGCGGATGCTCAGCGCCTTGGAGAAGGCGAAGGCGAACGGCGCCCACATCGTCGCCATCAACCCGCTCGACGAGGCCGGGCTGCGCCGCTTCCGCAACCCGCAGTCCCCCGTCGGGCTGGTCAAAGGCACCGAGCTCGCCGACGAGCTCCTGCAGGTGCGCCTGGCCGGCGACCAGGCGCTGTTCGCGGCGCTCGGCCAGCTGACCGTCGACGCCGGCGCGGTCGACGAGGGCTTCGTCACGATGTACTGCTCGGAGTACCCCGAGTACGTCGAGCATCTCGCCACCCTCGACTGGGACCAGGTGATCGCCACTACCGGACTGGCCCGGGACCAGATCGAGTCGCTGGCACAGCGGTACCGGTCCTCGGACCGGGTGATCGTGTGCTGGGCGATGGGCCTGACCCAGCATCGCGATGCCGTGGCCACCATCGCCGAGATCACCAACCTGATGCTGCTGCGCGGCAACATCGGCAAGCCCGGTGCCGGGCTGTGCCCCGTACGCGGCCACTCCAACGTCCAGGGGGACCGGACGATGGGCATCTGGGAGAAGGCACCGCAGGAGTTCCTCGACGCGCTCGGCATCGAGTTCGGCTTCACGCCGCGACGCGAGCACGGGCTCGATGCGGTCGACACGATCCGGGCAATGCGCGACGGCAGGGTGCGGGCGTTCATCGGCCTCGGCGGCAACTTCGTCGCGGCCACGCCGGACACGGCGGTCACCAGCGCGGCAATGTCGGGATTGGACCTCACCGTCCAGGTGAGCACCAAACTCAACCGGTCGCACGCCGTCTGCGGCACCGAGGCGCTGATCCTGCCCTGCCTGGGCCGGACCGAGCGCGACCAGCAAGCAGCGGGCCCGCAGGTAGTCAGCGTCGAGGACTCGATGGGCGTCGTGCACGTCTCGCGTGGTCGCCTCGACCCGGCCACCGACGACCTGCTCTCCGAGGTGGCGATCGTGACCCGGTTGGCCGAGGCGCTGCTCCGAGACGACACGAGCGATGCAGCGCCGATCGATTGGGCCGGGCTCCGCGCCGACTACGACCGGATCCGCGACCACATCTCCCGGGTCGTGCCCGACTTCGAGGACTTCAACGCCCGCGTGCACGCACCCGGCGGCTTCGCACTGCCGCACCCGCCACGGGACCGGCGCGAGTTCCCGACCGCGACCGGCAAGGCCCGCTTCACCGTGAGCCCGCTGACGCCGCTCGAGGTCCCTCCCGGCCACCTGCTGCTGCAGACGTTGCGCAGTCACGACCAGTTCAACACCACCGTGTACGGGCTCGACGACCGCTACCGCGGCATCAAGGCCGGGCGCCGGGTCGTCTTCGTCAACCCCGACGACCTCGCCGACCTCGGTATCGCCGACGGCCGGCACGTTGACCTGGTCAGCGTGTGGTCCGACGGCGAGCGCCGCGCCGAGGACTTCCGAGCGGTCGCCTACGAGACCGCACGCGGGTGCGCGGCGGCGTACTTCCCGGAGACCAATGTGCTCGTCCCGCTGGACGCTGTGGCCACGGTGTCCAACACCCCGGCGTCCAAGAGCCTGGTGATCAGGCTCGAGCTCAGCTCTTCTTCTGCGCCTGCAGCTGCCGCGCCACCGGGGCGACGGGGCGCCGCAGGTGCCGGGGCAGGCATAATCCACGAGTGATCGAGACCCAACGCCAGCGTCTGAACGCGCTGCTCGTGGTCGGCGGCGGCGCGCTCGTCCTGGTGGTGCTCGCGGTCCTGGTCTCGCATCACTCGTCGCCGGTCGTGCGGCTCGATCACAAGGTCGGCCGCTGGCCGCACAGCTTCACCGAGCACCACCACGCGGCCCGTTCGATCTTCCTCTGGATCGGCCACGCGACCAGCAAATGGGTGATGACCGGGCTCACCGTCGTCGCGGCCATCGCCCTGTTCGCGAAGGGCTACCGGCGCCCGGCCGCCTGGGCCGCCGTCACGATGACTGCCACCGGCCTGCTGACGATGCTGATCAAGGTGATCGTGCAGCGCGACCGCCCGGACTGGTCGCACCCGATCCAGGTACTGAACAGTTACTCCTTCCCCTCGGGCCACTCCAGCGGGATCGCCGCCGCAGCCGGCGTCGCGATCGTGATGTCGACGATGCTGATCCGCCGCCGCGGCCTGCGCCGCTTGGTCGGGACGGCGGCCGCGCTGGTCTGCCTGGTCGTCGGCGCCGACCGGATCTTCCTGGGGGTGCACAACCTCTCCGACGTGATCGGCGGCTACCTGCTCGGAGTCCTCGTCGTCCTGGCCGCGCTCGCGGTGTTCGACCCGCAGCCGCGCTCGATCGCAGCGATCGCCGCTCCGGTCTCCGACACCGTGCCACTGGGACGGCGCAAGGTCGCCGCGATCCTCAACCCGATCAAGGTCGACGACCCCGCCGGGTTCCGCGCCATGGTCGAGAAGATGGCGATCGAGTCGGGCTGGGCCGAGGTGTCCTGGTGGCACACCACCGTCGAGGACACCGGTTACCGGATGGCGCATGAGGCAGCCGTCTCCGGCGCCGACCTGGTGATCGCGATCGGCGGCGACGGCACCATCCGGGCGGTCTGCGAGGAGCTTGCCGGGACCGGCGTACCGGTAGCGATCGTGCCTGCCGGCACCGGCAACCTACTGGCCCGCAACCTGTCGATCCCGCTGTACCTGCGGGCCGCGGTCGACGTCGGCCTCAACGGCCAGGACCGGGCGATCGACATGGTCCGGGTCTCCGGCGACGAGATGACCGACGCGACCTTCCTGGTGATGGCCGGGATGGGATTCGACGCCGCGATGATGGAGGGCGTCAACGAGGACTTCAAGAAGAAGGTTGGTTGGCTCGCCTATGCCTGGTCGGCACTGAAGGCGCTGATGTTCCCGGCGATCCGGGTCGAGGTCTCGGTCGACGACGGCCCGTTCACCAAGCACCGGGCCCGCACGGTGGTCATCGGCAACGTCGGCAACCTGCAGGCAGGGATGCCGCTGATCCCCGACGCGGCGATCGACGACGGCCAGATCGACGTCGTGATGCTCTACCCCCGCAAGTTCCTGTCCTGGGTGCCTCTCGCTGCGCGCATCCTGACCAAGAACCCCCGCACCGACGAGACCATCACCCGGATGACCGGGCGCTCGGTCGTGGTGCGTACGCCGACACCTGCGCCGCGCCAACTCGACGGCGACCTGATCCAGCCCGGCAAGGAGCTGCGCGCCGAGTGCGACCACGGCCGGCTGCTGGTGCGGGTCCCGCGCTGAACCGCTCCTAGACTCCCGCCCATGACCCTCTTCACGCCGCTCGCGATCTGGATCGGCGGCATCTCCTGGCTGCCGCGGTTCCTGCCGCAGATCACGGCGGTCGACAAGCTCCTGCAGAGGATCACTCGGGGCCGTGTATCGCTGGTCGGGATCGCCGGGCTCCCGAGCATGCTGCTCACCGTCGTCGGCCGGAAGTCCGGGGTGCCGCGCTCGACGCCGGTCCTGTGCGTGCCGTACGAAGACGGGCACCTGATCGCCGGATCAAATTTCGGCGGTCCAACCGAGCCGGTCTGGGTGCTCAACATCCGTGCTGCCGAACAGACCGGCCAGCCGGTCGGCGTACGGGTGGCCGGAGTGGAGCGGAAGGCCGCGGTGCGCGAGATCGAGGGACCCGAACGCGACGGGGTCTGGGCCCACATGCTCCAGACCTGGCCCAACTACGCCAAGTACGCCGAGCGGACCGGCCGCAGGATCCCGGTCTTCCTGCTGACTCCGGCCTAGCGCGGACGCGCCCGCGTGACCGCCTCGGACTCCTCGGGCGAGAGCGGCTGCTCGCACGCCCAACTGGCGATCGTTTTAGCGTAGGTGCGCGCCTCGGTCCGGCCGTGGATCGAGGTCATCACGACGCCGTTGCCGCGGTCGTCGAGCAGTGCCAGCGACCAAGACAGCCCGCCGGCACTGCTTCCTCCCGAGCTGGGCCCGCCTCCGAAGGCGTCGTACCGCACGACGGCGAGGTTGCGCAGCGCGTTCGCCGCCTCAGCCCGCAGGGCTGCCACCTCGTGCCGCAGGCCGAGTGCGTCCTCGGGCAGGTCGGAGACGTCGGCCGGGTCCTGGCGCGCCCGGCGCAGCCGCTGGGAGACCTCGAGGCCGAGCGCCGCGAGGGCGAGCAGCAGAGCGACGACCGAGACCGCGGTGTTCACGCGGCCGACTGTAAACGGCAAACCCCGACGACCGCGGCTGCCTTGCCGTGGGAGCATCTGCTGATGATCCTCACTCCGTGCGTCAACGCTCTGTCGCCCACTCGGCCACGAGCAAGCTCGGACACTCGATAGGCTCCGCGCGTGACCTCGCGACGCATCGCCTATCAAGGCGAACCCGGCGCCAACTCCCACATCGTCTGCAAGCAGCACTACCCGGACTGGGAGCCGGTGCCGTGCGCCTCATTTGAGGACGTCTTCGCCGCGGTCGAGAACGGCGATGCCGAGCTGGCGATGATCCCGATCGACAACTCGATCGCCGGCCGGGTTGCGGACATCCACCACTTCCTGCCGAGCTCGACGCTGCACATCATCGGCGAGCACTTCCTGCGCATCCAGTTCCACCTGATGGCAGCGCCCGGCGCGACCATCGACACGATCCGCACCGTGCACAGCCACGTGCACGCGCTCGGCCAGTGCCGTCGGATCATCCGCGAGCACGGCCTGGTGCCTGTCATCTCTGGCGACACCGCCGGCGCTGCTCGGGAGATCGCCGAGGCGAACGACCCGACCCAGGCCGCGATCGCGCCGCCGCTGGCCGCTGACATCTACGGCCTCGAGGTGCTGGCCACCGACGTGGAGGACGAGGACGACAACACCACCCGCTTCGTCGTCCTCTCGCCCGAGTACGTCGAGGCGCCGCGCGGCAACGGGCCGGTCGTCACGAGCTTCATCTTCAACGTCCGCAACCTGCCGGCTGCCCTCTACAAGGCGCTCGGCGGCTTCGCGACCAACGGCGTGAACATGACCAAGCTGGAGAGCTACATGGTCGGCGGGCACTTCTCCGCGACCCAGTTCCTTGCCGAGGTCGATGGCCACCCCGAGGACCCGAGCCTGAAGAACGCGCTCGAGGAGCTCACGTTCTTCACGACCGAGGTGAAGATCCTCGGGGTGTACCCGGCCGCGGACTTTCGCGACCGGTAGCCCTGCTGCGCCTACTCCGACGGCGCCTGCATGATCGCGAACATCGCGCTCTGCGGGTCGGCGTAGAAGCCCATCCGGCCCACCCCGGGAGCGTCGAAGTTGGGGGCGACAACCTTGCCGCCCAGCTCGACTGCCTTGGCACCGGTCGCGTCCGCGTCAGCCACATTGAAGTAGACGTTCCAGTGCGGCGGGATGCCCTCCATCTGCGGTGGCATCGCACCGCCGACCACGTCGCCGGCGACGTTGCTGATCGTGGTGTAGCCGGCCATCAACTCGCTGGACTCGCTGCCCATCCCGACGACTTCGGCGTAGAACGCCAGCGCTGTCGGCACGTCCGGGGAGACCAACTCGTTCCAGATCGGGGTGCCGGGCTCATTGGCGCGCTCGGTGCCGATCGAGGCCCCCGCCTGCCACAGGTTGACCCGGGCACCGGTCGGATCCTGGATCGCTGACATCCGGCCGGCGTCCATCACGTCGAACGGTCCGGCCTCGACCTTGCCGCCCGCAGCCTCGACCTTGGCTGTGGCCGCATCGATGTCGTCGACGGCCAGGTAGACGCCCCAGAATGCGGGGTGTCCGGCGAGCTCAGGCATCTGGCCACTGATGCCGCAGACGGTGTCGCCCTCGAGCTGCCCCTGGCGATAGGAACCGCCGCCGGCCTCCTCCGGGAGCGGCATCTCGGTGATCTCCCAGCCGAACAGATCGGCGTAGTAGGCGGCCCCGGAGGCGGGGTCGGCCGCGGTCAGCTCGACGTAATTCGGGGTGGCCTGGCTGTAGCGGGTGAAGGTGGGCATCGTGGAGCTCCTTGATCGGATGGCGGGCTATGGCCCAGTCCTACCGCCCAGCACCGACAAGCGACAAGGCATCTAGGGTGAACCTGTGGATATCGCCGTGATCGCTCTCAGCTTCGCGGCCATCTTCGTCATCGAGCTCCCTGACAAGACCTTCATCGCGGCGCTGGTGCTCTCGACGCGCTACCGGCCGCTGTCGGTCTGGATCGGCGTCGGCGCGGCGTTCGGGATCCAATGCCTGATCGCGGTCACCGTGGGCAAGGCGGTGACCTTCCTGCCCACCGATGTGGTGCACGGCGTCGCCGGCCTGATCTTCCTGATCGGTGCCGTGCTGCTGCTCCGGGAGGCACCCAAGGCGGACGGCGCCGAGCAGGAGACCGAGGACGAGTACGCGGCCAAGGCGACGGCCACGAAGACCGGTTTCGCGGCCGTCCTGGCGTCGTTCCTGGTCATCTTCGCCGCCGAGTGGGGCGACCTGTCCCAGCTGCTCACGATCAGCCTCGTCGGCAAGTACGGCGCCCCGCTCTCAGTCTTCATCGGCGCCTGGGCCGCCTTGCTGGCGGTCTCCGGCCTGGCGATCGTGGCCGGCCGCCTGCTGCTCAAGCGGATCAAGCTCTCGGTGATCCACTACGTCGGTGCGGCCGTCTGCTTCGTCCTGGCGATCCTCACCGCGGTCGAGTTGCTGACCTGACACAACCGGATCGGCGACTCGTTGCGTCGTAGCAGTCAGGAAGGAGGTCACGGTGGCCCTTCACGACCCGACGTACGACGAGTACGTCGCGACCCGCTGGTCCTCGCTGTACCGCACCGCCTACCTGCTCGCCGGCAACCACGCGGACGCCGAGGACCTGGCCCAGAGCACGCTGGTCAAGGCCTACCTCGCCTGGGGCAAGGTGACCGCCGCCGCCTCCCCCGATGCCTACGTCCGCCGGATCCTCACCAACGAGTTCGTCAGCAGCCGCCGCGGGCTCCGGGTCTCCCGGGAGCGCCTGGTCGACGAGGCCCCTGACGCCCCCGCTCCGGACGGCCTCGACCATGAGCGGCTCGCGCTCTGGCCGCACGTCGCCACCCTCCCGCCCAAGCAGCGCGCCGTCGTCGTCCTGCGCTATTACGAGGACCTCAGCGAGCAACAGATCGCCGATGCTCTCGGCTGCAGCCCGGGCACCGTCAAATCCAACGCGAGCCTCGCCCTGCGCTCCCTGCGCACCAAGATCTCCAGCACCGAAGGAGTACTGCCGTGAACGTCGAGCAGACCCTCACTGAGGAGCTGGGCGCCGTCGCCCGCTCGATCAGCACCCCGCCGCCGCCGTCGGTCACCGCCCTGGTCGCGACGGCCGAGCGGGTGCGCTCCCGTCGGATCGGCACGACCGTCGCCGTCTCCGGCCTGCTCGCCGCTGCGATCGTCGGGGCCGTCGTGCTCGGCAACGATCTGGGCCACCCGGATTCCGCTCCTCCGATCACGAAGGTGTCGATCGCGCCGCTGCCAACCGGCGCAGCCCCGCGCATCCCCTACGTCATCGGCAGCACCCTGTACGTCGGCGGACAACCGATCAGTGGCTCGTACCGAGCCGCCACCACAGCCGGCACCACCACGCTGGCTTACCCGCCAGCGCAGGCAGGGAACTTCAACAGGTTCGAGGTGCTGCACGACGGCATCAAGGTCGCCAACGGCCTCGCGCGCGACGTGGTGATGTCGCCCGATGGCACCAAGGTGGCGTGGGCCGAGGTCGACGCAACCTCCGCGCACCTCATCGAGATCGACGGGACGACAGGACGCGAGTTGGGCCGCCTCACGGTGGGACCGCTCCCGCTACGCCCGTGAGGGCCGGGAAGATGAAGGCTGGGAGGCTGTCTACAGCGTCAACGACACCGGCACCGTCTCCTATGGCAGCACCGCAGCGAGCCACACCTGGGAGCCAGGTCACGCCGCCGTCGACGTCGGGCTCCGCAACAGCGCCGCACCGCCCGCGGGCTTCCCCTGGGCGGCTGGCTGGGATCTGACCCTGAACCCGAACGGCTGGGGAGCCTGGCTCACCAACGCACGAGGCAAGGCCAACCGAGCCAGCGTCACCGGCTGGATCAACGATGGCGTGACCGTGCAGAGGGCGCATCGGCCCGGCACTGTGGAAACCATCGTGCTGCCGTCCGGCGCCAACGCCGGCGCCCTGACCTGGGAGTCGGACACCAGCCTGCTCATCACCATCGACGACGACCCTCGCGGAGACCGCTGGCACTTCCTGCGGTGCAACATCACCACCAAGCGCTGCGAGATCGCACCCACCTCGGCGGGCACGCCCTAGGCTCACGTCATGTCACTCGGAGCCTCCAGCGAAGTCGGCCGCCTGCGGACGGTGATGCTGCACCGGCCCGGCCCGGAGCTCAAGCGGCTCACCCCACGCAACAACGACAAGCTGCTCTTCGACGGCATCCCCTGGGTCGACCGTGCCCAGGAGGAGCACGATGCTTTCGCGGCTGCGTTGACCGATCGCGGCGTCGACGTGGTCTACCTGGCGAGCCTGCTGGTCGAGACCCTCGCCGAGCCCGCAGCGCGCGCCCAGGCGATCTCCGACGTCCTGGGCTCGCTCCGTCTCGGCGACACCTTGCGCGACTACCTCGGCCAGGCGCTGGGCGATCTGGCAGCCGAGGACCTCGGTCTGGTGCTGATGGCCGGACTGCGCAACGACGAGGTGCGCGGCGGCTTCGGACTGGTCACCTCGGTGCTTGCCCCTGACGACTTCCTGATCGACCCGCTGCCCAATCTGCTGTTCACCCGGGACTCCAGCGTCTGGATCGGCGACCGCGTCGCGATCACCTCGCTGGTGATGCCGGCGAGGGTCCGCGAAAGCGCGCTGACCGACCTGATCTACTCCGCGCACCCGCGGTTCTCCGGGGTCAGCCGGATCCATGGCGCCCGCGCCGAGCACGTCGAGGGTGGCGACGTACTGCTGCTCGCACCCGGGGTGGTTGCCGTCGGCGTTGGCGAGCGAACCACTGCCGCCGGAGCCGAGCGGCTGGCCCGCCAGGTCTTCGATGCAGGCCTGGCCAGCACTGTGCTGGCCGTGCCGATCGCGCAGGAGCGCGCCACGATGCACCTCGACACTGTCTGCACAATGGTCGACGTCGACAAGATCGTGATGTACCCCAACGTCGCCGACCACCTCCGCGCCTACGCAGTCACCCAGGACCATGAGGACCTCGCGGTCGCCGCTGCAGAGCCGTTCCTGATCGCCGCGGCCAAGGCGATGGGGATCGACGAGCTCCACCAGATCGACACCGGGCTGGATGCCGTCACGGCCGAGCGCGAGCAGTGGGACGACGGCAACAACACCCTGGCGATCGCGCCCCGACTGGCCGTCGCCTATGAGCGGAATACCGAGACCAATGCCCGCCTCGAGGCAGCAGGCATCGAAGTCATCGCGATCGCCGGCTCGGAGCTCGGGTCCGGACGCGGCGGCCCACGCTGCATGAGCTGCCCCCTGGACCGGGACGAGATCTGAGCGCGTGACCGATCGGCTCTGGGCGAAAACCTGAAAGCCCGGCCGATGTTGACGGGGGATGCAACACCGACCGGGCATTTCAGACTCTAGAACACCGAGTGGAATTGTGCCAAGGATTCCGATACTCGGCTGTACCAGTTGGTGCCCGAGATGGTCCAGGCACGCTCAGGCACACCTCAGCGGATGGTGAGCTGCCTGCCGGCGAGACCGGAGCGGACCGACCGCTCGGCGGTCTCCAGCGGCCGCGGGTCGGCCAGCGTCGCGGTGACCTGCTCGGCGAACGCAGCCACCGGGGCGATCAGGGCGTCGGCCCCTGTGCCCTGCGGCAGGTCCCAGACCGGGACCAGGACGCCGTGAGCACGGAACATCCCGATCAGCCGGCCGCCGTCGACGAGATGGTCCTCACCGGCGGCGTGCAACCGGGCCAGCGCGTCGAGCAGGGCGTCCTCGTCCTCCGGGCGGACCCAGCGCAGGAATTCCCGCTCGCCGAGCGCGGTCCAGTACGCCGCCTCGACGCCGGTAAGCCGGGTAGTCGGCGAGGCCGCACCAGCGGTCTGCTCGAGCAACGCGGCCATGCTGCCGTCGGTGTCCTCGACGTCAGAGGCCCAGAAGTCGAAGCCCTCGTGCACAGTGACGTCCAACCCGCCCACGACGAGTTCCTGCAGCGTCGGGCTGTCGGCGCCAGGCGCCTGGGTCAGGCCGACCATCTCGCCAGGGTCGGCCTCGAGGGCCGCCGTCAGCACCGCGGCAAGGTCGCGGCTCGGGTCGCCGTACGCATGCTGCACCTGCAGGCCCAGCCAGATCGCGCCGCTCTCCCTGACCAGAGCCGGCGCGGCTCCGGGGAGAAGGGTGCAGAGCACGACCTCGCGGTCGGTGCCCTTGATCTTCAGCGGGGCCGTCGCGGACGGCACGAACTCACGCATCGCGATCAGGTCGCACTCGCCGTCCAGGCCCGCGAACGGCCGCGGCGAGAACGCCGGCGGCGGTCCGGAGGGGCTGCCGTGGCAGGACTTGTACATCCGACCTGAACCGCACGGGCAGGGCTGACGTGGGCCCACCTCGCCTGCAGCGGCGCTCGATCGGACGGTGGACGCGGCTGCGCGCGCCTTCTTGCGAGAGCTCTTACCCATGTCCCGACCCTAGTCGGGCCGACGGAGGAGACCCGGCGTGGGGAGGGAGGTTGAGCGAGCCTGCGGCCGAGCTTGCGAGGGCGCAGTGGCGCGTCGAAACCCAGGGACCCTAGTCGGGTCGACGGAGGAGGCCTGGCGTGAGGAGGGAGTCAGAGAAGGGGCATCCGGACGTGGACCGCATGCACCCGGTGGCTGCGCTCCACGCACCAGCGCAACGCCAGCGCCTGGACGATCGCCAGCCCGCGGCCGCGCTCTGAGTCGAGCTCGGTCTCCTGGGCGACCGGGGAGCTCTCGCCGCCACCGTCGCAGACGCTCAGCACCAGCTGATCGGCATCGTGGTGCCAGCGGACCAGGACGGTGCCGTTGGCCAGCGGTGTCGCATGCCGAACCGCGTTGCCGACGAGCTCGGTGACGACCAGGCGCGCGTCGTTGATCACCGACTCGTTGGATCCGAGGTGGGTGAGCCAGCTTGCCAGGGCTCGTCGTACTTCTCCGGCGCTCTCCGATGAGAACGGGAGGTTCAGCGAAACGGGACCCTGCAGAGGGGCTGCAAGGGAACTATTCAAAGGCTTCTCCGGCTGTCCGACCGTGGTCGTCACACCCTTCCCTTCGGAAGAGTTTTCAAACCACGCGTCGAGCCACGGGCCGGCTTGGGCCATACCTTCGGATCGGCAGCGCCGCCGACGACCTGAGATCAACCCGTCAGGTAGCGCAAGGTGCTCTCGGGTTTGTCGGTGATCACCGCGGCAACGCCGAGGGCGCGGCACAGGTCGATGTCGCGCTCGGTGTTGACCGTCCACACGTGCACCTCGGTGCCGGACTCACGGATCCGCTCGATCATCTCCCGGTGCTTGCGCAGCAGCTTGATGCCCGGCCCGGCGATCCAGTCCGGCTCCGCGAACGGCCGCACCCGCGCCCAGTCGGTCGGCCCGTCCATCAGGTAGACGAGCCGCAGGTCCGGGGCGAGGCGGCGTACCCGGCGCAGCGCGATCCAGGAGAACGACATCACCCGCGCCGGCGAGTCGGCGCCGGTCCAGCCGAACTCGTCGAGCAGATCCACCAGGCGGCGCTCCACCAAGCCGGCGTACCTCGTCGGGTGCTTGGTCTCGATCGCCAGCTCGACGTGGCGCGGGTACGCCGCGACCGTCTCCAGCAGCCGGCGCAAGGTCAGCACCTTGCCGAGCTCGGGGTCCAGCTCGGGCGCCTCGTCGTCCAGGTCGGCCCACGGGTGCTTCCAACTCGCGAAGTCCAGCTGCTCGAGCTCGGCTAGCTCCATCGAAGAGACGAGCCGGCGCTCCTGTGCCGTCCGCTTGAGATTGCGGTCGTGGACGCAGACCAGGTGCCCGTCAGCAGTAAGCCGGACATCGCACTCCAACGCCTCAGCGCCCTCATCGAGCGCAGCGACGTACGCACCCAGCGTGTGCTCGGGGTTGGTCGCGCTCGAGCCCCGGTGCGCGACCACCTGCGGCCGGCTTCCTCCCATGGGTCCATTGTGCCGGTCCCGGCCCTCCGGGCGGGCGGCAGCGGCGTAAGATTCGCCGGTGACCGCCACCGACGACGCCAGCACCGGCGCCGACGCCACCCCCGACGCCACCCCCGGCGGGATCGACCCCGCCGACCTCGAGACGACGCTGCGGGTGCTCGGTCGACTGCACCACCTCGAGGACGATCACCCGGACATCACCTCGGTCAAACGCGCGGCCTCGCACATGTACAAGGCGCTGAAGAAGGAGCGCCGGACCCGCAAGCGCGAGGCCGAGCTCGCCGCCGACCGGGCCGTCACCGAGGCGACCGCGACCGGGTCGCGGATGCGGATCGACGACGAGACCCAGGGAATCCCGCTGGTCTCCACCACCCAGGGCGCGTACGCCGGGGAGCTGATCAACCCGCGCGGCTGCTACATCTGCAAGTCCGACTACACCCTCGTCGATGCGTTCTACCACTATCTCTGCCCCGACTGCGCGGCGTTCAACCACTCCAAGCGCGATCAGCGCACCGACCTGAGCGGCAAGCGGGCACTGCTCACCGGCGGCCGCGCGAAGATCGGGATGTACATCGCGCTGCGACTGCTCCGCGACGGCGCGCACACCACCATCACCACCCGGTTCCCCAAGGACGCCGTACGCCGCTTCGCCGCGATGGAGGACAGCGGCGACTGGCTGCACCGGCTCAAGATCGTCGGCATCGACCTGCGGGACCCGACCCAGGTGGTCGCGCTCGCCGAGGACGTCGCTGCCGATGGCCCGCTGGACATCCTGATCAACAACGCCTGCCAGACCGTACGCCGCTCCCCCGGCGCCTACTCGCAGCTCGTCGAGATGGAGGCCGCGCAGCTGCCCGATCTTGCGCTCCTGCCCGAGATGGTCACCTTCGACCGCATCTCCGAGGCGCACCCCGCCGCGATCGCCGGAGCGCTGGAGGCCCACGCCGTCGCGCATCACGACGGGGAGAGCGTCGAACACGCGATCGCCGCGCACCAGCTGTCCCAGACGGCGGCGTCGCTGACCGGCCTGGCTCTGAGGGCCGGCAGCGCCTCCCTCGAGGCGCACCTCGCCGGGACCGCCGTCGACGCCGGCGGCCTGCTGCCAGACACCCAGTCCAACAACTCCTGGACCCAGGTCGTCGAGGAGGTCGATCCGCTGGAGCTGCTCGAGGTGCAGTTCTGCAACTCGATTGCGCCGTTCCTGCTGATCTCGCACCTGCGGCCCTCGATGCGGGCCGCCGTCGCGGCGGGCGCGCGCCGCGCGTACGTCGTGAACGTCTCCGCGATGGAGGGCCAGTTCTCACGCCGCTACAAGGGCCCGGGGCACCCGCACACCAACATGGCGAAGGCAGCGCTGAACATGCTCACCCGCACCAGCGCGGGCGAGATGTTCGAGACCGACAAGATCCTGATGACCGCCGTCGACACTGGCTGGATCACCGACGAGCGGCCGCACCAGGAGAAGCTGCGGATCGCGGCCGAGGGCTGGCACGCCCCTCTGGACCTCGTCGACGGCGCTGCGCGCGTCTACGACCCGATCGTGCTCGGCGAGGCCGGCGAGGACCTCTACGGCTGCTTCGTGAAGGACTTCAAGCCGAGCCCCTGGTGAGACCGGTCGGTGAGCACGGCACCGAGCACCTCGGCCGCGCACGCAACCAGCTCCGACGACGTCGACCGGTCCTGGCCAGCGCGGTCGACGAGCACCAGGCCCGGTCCGATGGGCGACCCGATCAGGCCGCCGATCGCTGCGTCGGCGAGCTGGGGCGGCAGCCCCGGGATCAGCAGTCGACCCGACGGACCACGAAACCTCCGCCACGTCTCGCGGGACGTCGCGACCTCGACCCGCAACGACAAGCCACCGGGCAGGTAGGCCCCGCCGAGCAGTACCCGATGCGCCGCACCCCCGACGACTTGCCGCACCTCCACGACCGCCCGGACCAGGTCGCCGTGCAGCCCGACCCGCTCCGCAACAACAGCGGAGATCCAGTCGACGGGCCGGTATCGGGCCCCGAAGGCCTCGTCGGCGACTGCGACACGAACGTCTCCGAGGTCGAATGTCTGCGTCTTCACACCCTGGAGGACACCGGTGCCTCGGTCGGGTCACGCGGACCCGCTCAAGCCAGCGGCACGGTCTCGTCCTTCAGCCGCGGCTCGGTCCGGTGCGCCGGGATTATGCCGCGCTTGTCCGCGTAGAACGCGCGCACGAAGTCCATATCGGCGACCAGGTCGTCACCGGGGTGGAACGACGGCCCCATCCCGAGGGTGCGGGTCGGCCCGTCGACGAAGCCGAGGCCGATCGGCAGGCCGGTCTGCTGGGCGATCCGGTAGAAGCCTGGCTTCCAGAACTCGCCCTGCCCGCGGATGCCCTCCGGCGCGATCGCCAGCAGGAACGACTCGTGCGCCTCGGCGCGCACCAGGAGCGCGCGGATCGCGGCGCCCGGGTCCTCACGGTCCAAGGGGATCCCGCCGGTCGCGCGGAGTACCGACCCCAGCGGACCGCGGAAGTAGGTGTGCTTGATCAGCACCTCCGGGCGTTTGCCGTTGGCCCAGGCGATCATCAGCATCACGACCCAGTCCCAGCGCGAGGTGTGCGGAGCGCCGACCAGGATCCCCGTCTCGGGCACGGTGCCGGAGAGCTTCCAGCGCGTGGCGCGGAGGAGGCCACGGGCTACTGCGGGACGGATCCTCATCGCACGGCTCATGATCGAGGGTAGCGGTGCCGCGAGCCGGTCAACCGCGCTCGAGCAGGTACCTCCCGAAGTGCGGCACCGTGAACGCGATCCGACCGCGCTCGCCGGAGTAGATCAGACCCTTCTTCAGCAGCGCATCGCGCGCCGGTGACAGCGACTGCGGCTTCTTGCCGAGCACGGCGGCGACGTCAGCGGTGGAGACCGAGCCGACCTCGTCCAGATCATCGTCATGCAGCTCGACGGCCGCGTCCGCCATCGCGCGCAGGTACTCGCGCTCCCCCGGTGTCGCCCGCTCGTACCGGCTGCCGAAGAAGCCGACGGCCAGCTCCGCCGCGGCCTCGGGGGCCGCCACCGCGACATCGGCCGCCGTCACGGGCGAGGCCGGTGCGACGTCCCAGACCACCTTGCCGTAGGCCTGGATGAAATAGGGGTAGCCACCGGTCGCGGCGTACATCGCCTCCAGCGCCGCCTGCTCGTACGCCGCGTCCTCCTCCAGCGCCGGCGCCGCCAGGGCGCGGTCTGCCGCCTCCCGGGCTAGCCGGTCGATGCGCTGGTAGCGGAAGAGCCGCTCGGAGTAGGACTTGCTCGCCGAGAGCACGGCCGGCAGGTGCGGCAGCCCGGCCCCGACCACGATCACCGGCAGCCCCGACTGGCTGATCTCGTGACAGGCGGCGCAGAGCGCGGAGACGTCGTCGGGCCCGAGGTCCTGCATCTCGTCGATGAAGACGGCAACGCCCTTGGCGACATCGGCCGCGAGGCCGCCGACGTCGGTGAGCAACTCGACGAGATCGATCTCGATGTCGCCGGAGTCGGCCCGGCCCTTCGCAGCCGGCACCTCGATGCCGGGGTTCCAGACCTCGCGCAGCCTGGTACCCGGCGCGGCGTCGCGCTGCGCGAAGGCCTTGATGACGCCGAGCACGCTGTCGACCTGGTCCGGCTCGGGGTGGCCGAGCTCGCGGACCGCCTGGTGCAGCGCGGAGGACAGCGGCCGTCGCAGGCTCTGGTCAGGTCGGGCCTCGAGCTTGCCGGTCCCCCACCCGCGGCGTACGGCGGCCGAGCGCAGCGCGTTGAGCAGGACGGTCTTGCCCACACCGCGGAGGCCGGTCAGCACCAGTGAGCGCTCCGGCCGGCCCTTCGCGACCCGCTCGAGCACGATGTCGAACGCGCCGAGTTGCTCGTCGCGTCCCGCGAGCTCAGGCGGCCGCTGACCGGCGCCGGGCGCGTACGGGTTCCTGATCGGGTCCATGATCGGACGCTATATCGCTATCTAGGAGATTCTTTAGATTGCACGAGCGAGTCCTCGACCCGTTCCTCGGCCCCGCTCTGCGCTGTCCAGCGGCTGGCACCGTTCCCCTCTCCTCGTGGTACGCCGTACGATCGACCACGTCGTGCCGGGATATCGGGGACTTGGTGGGGAATCACGATGACATTCGCGCTCGCGTCTGACGAGCTGAACGACGCGGAGCTGTTGCTCCGTCTTCGTTCTGGCGACCCCGAATCCGCCGCCCGGCTCTGGGTCCGGCACTGGCCCGAGGCCCTCGAGGTCGCCCGCGATCTGGTCGACGTGGTCGAGGTCCCGGGCCTCGCTGCCGAGGCCCTGATCGGTACTCTCGCTTCGGTCGCCGTCGGCTCCGGCCCGCTGGACCACCTGGCCAGCTTCGTCACCGCAGCCGTACACGAGCTCGCCGAGGACGAGCTGCCGCCGGCCCCCAGCAGCGTCACGATCCCGGCTGTCTTCCCCTCGCGGACCCTTGGCGAGCTGTTCGCCGGACTGCCCACCGGCGACCAGCAGATGGTGTGGGCCGCACGTGTGGTCGGCCGGGGCGCCGCCGACATCGCCGCCGACCTCGGCATCTCCGCCAGCCAGGTCGACGCCTGGACCGACGATGTACTCGAGCGCCTCTTCGAGGCCTACGGCCCCCAGCACGTCCTGGCCGCGGTCTCGCCCGAGTGCGTTGACGCCCACGCGCTGCTCGGCGAAGCGGCCGCCGACCGCTCGGCACCGCTGCTCCCGACCCGGACCTGGATGCACATCAGCGACTGCGCCGTCTGCACCGAGGCGTTCCACGAGCTCGCGCACAGCTCGGTCGCCCTCGGCGCCCTGCTCGGGACCACCGCCGATCCCGGGCCGGTGCCCGTCGTCGTGACCCACGTCCCGGTCCCGGTCGCGGACGAGGAGGCGCACCTCGACCCGCTGCATCCACTCTTCGACACCGGCGAGACCTCATTCATCGCCGTGGTGCCCGAGGAGCCGGCCGCGCCAGAGCCCGAGGTTCCGGCCGAGCCAGAGCCCGAGCGTGAGCCTGCGTCTGTCCCGGTCGCCGACTCCCTCGCGGCCGTCCCCCTGTCCACCACCCTTCCCGCGGCCACCCTTCCTGCCGCCGAGCAGCCGGTCCCGGTGGAGGACCCGATCGACGAGCTGGAGACGCCGCGGCGCCGGCACCGCACCTCACGCTCGCGTGCCCGGGTGCCCCTAGTCGCAGCGGTGATCGTGCTCGCACTGATCGGCGGCGGGTTCCTGATCCATGACCTCGGCGGCAAGGACGCGACGCCGGCCGCGTCGGGATCCGCCTCGACGAAGAGTCCCGACCAGTACACAGCGCCCGCGATCGTCGGCTCCTCCGAACGGTCGCGGACCCCGTCCGAGGACTCCACGACGACCGCGCCGGACGCCTCGGATGAGGCGACCACCGGTGCGTCCGACCCCACCACCGGGCCGACGAGCAAGGCACCGGTCACTCCGTCGAAGCACCCGACCACGAAGCCGTCAACCAGCCCGACGCACGGCTCGTCGGGCAGCCCATCCAGCGGCCCGTCCAGTGGTTCGTCCTCGGCACCGCCGTCGAGCCCGACCTCCGACCCGACGTCGACCCCGACCAAGAAGCCGTGCAACTTCCTGCAGCACCTTCTCGGGGCCTGCTGACCGGCTACCGTTCTTGCCATGCCGGAGCTCCCCGAGGTCGAAGCGCTGGTCAACGACCTCGCCAAGCGGCTCGCGGGTCGCGCGATCGTCCGGGTCGACCTCGCCAACTTCAGCGCCCTGAAGACCTACGACCCACCGCTGAGCGCACTGGCCGGCGGGCTGGTCGACGGCGTCAGCCGGCACGGCAAGTTCCTCGACTTCGACATCTCCGGAACGCACCTGGTGCTGCACCTGGCCCGGGCCGGCTGGGTGCGTTGGAAGGACGAGGTCCCCAAGCTCCCGGCGAAGCCGAACAGCAAGTCGCCGTTGGCGGCCCGCATCGTCCTCGACAATGACGCCGGGCTGGATATCACCGAGGCCGGCACCCGCAAGAGCCTGGCGCTGTACGTCGTCCGCGAGCCCGCCGAGGTCGAGGGCATCGCCCGGCTCGGGCCAGATCCGCTGGCTGACGACTTCACCGTCGACGCGCTGGCGAGGATCCTCGCCGACGCCGGCCGAGCCCAGATCAAGGGCACGCTGCGCTACCAGAGCACCATCGCCGGGATCGGCAACGCCTACTCCGACGAGATCCTGCACGCGGCCCGGATGTCGCCGTTCAAGCCGTCGAACAGTCTGACGCCCGAGGAGACCGAGGCCCTGCACGCGACGATCCAGTCCGTCCTGACCGACGCGGTGCAGCGCTCCGACGGCCTGCCCGCCAGCGAGCTCAAGGGCGAGAAGAAGTCGAATATGGCCGTGCACGGCCGGACCGGCGAGACGTGCCCGGTCTGCGGCGACATCGTCCGCGAGGTCTCGTTCGCCGACCGGAGCCTGCAGTACTGCGCGACCTGCCAGACCGGCGGCAAGCCGCTCGCCGACCGGCGGATGTCGAAGCTTCTCAAGTAGCGTGCCCCCATGAACGGCATCCCCACGATCTCGATCGACCAGGTCCCTGACCCGCTCCCCGACAGCCTCGCCGTCCTCGATGTGCGGGAGCCGGTCGAGTGGGCGCACGGCCGGATCGACGGCGCGCTGCATATCCCGCTCGGCGAGCTCGTCGAACGCGTGGGCGAGCTGCCCGCGACGCAGATCCTGGTGGTCTGCAAGGTCGGCGGCCGCTCCGCGCAGGCGACCGGTTATCTCGTGCAAGCGGGCCACGACGCGGTCAATCTCGACGGCGGCATGCTCGACTGGGCTGGTGCCGGCCGGCCGATGGTCAGCGACGCCGGCGACCCCCTGGTCTTCTAGGCCTCGAAGACAGCCGGCAGCGGGATCTCGACCAATACCGGCAGCATCTTCAGGTAGTCAGCCCGGTCTAACATCTGCACACCGAGGGTGGCCAGGTGGTCGGTCTGCCACTGGGTGTCGATCAGCCGGAGGGCGCCGTACTCATCGTCGAGCAGCCGCACCAGGTGCACCAACGCGACCTTCGAGGCGTCGACTGCGCGCGAGAACATCGACTCCCCGGCAAACAGACCGCCGAGAGCGACGCCGTACAGGCCGCCGACCAGGGCGCCATCAGCCCACACTTCCACCGAGTGCGCCCAGCCGAGCTCGAAGAGGCGCTGGTACGCCGCCGCGATGTCGGTGCTGATCCAGCCGCCGTCACGAACCGGATCGGCGCAGCCGGCCACCACCTCGGCGAATGCGGTGTCGTAGGTGACGTCGTACCGGCGCAACGAGCGGCGCAGCGATTTAGAGACCACGAGCGCGTCCAGCGGCAGCACCCCGCGGTCGACGGGCGACCACCAGCTGACCTGGTCGCCCGCCGTCAGGGTGCGCGGATCGACAGGGTCGACCGGCATCGGGAACAGCCCGCGCCGGTAGGCCGCCAGCAGCGTCGCCGGCGCCAGGTCGGCACCGATCGCAATCACGTCGTCGGCATCTGCCGCCGGGACCGGGAGGTCCCACTGCGACGGTCCGGGGTCGGTGGGCATGAGGACATTGTCGTCGCTGTACGGCGTTCGCCTAGGCTCGGGGCATGAGCACCACCAAGCGGCTGGGGGCCGCGCTGGCACCGCGGGTGACCCAGCTCGCACCGCACGTGTCAGCCGCGTTCGTGCACCAGGCGCTCACCAAGGCGATCGCCGGCGTCGGGCCGCTGCCGAGTGCTGCTGCCGCTGCCGACAAGCAGTCCACCCAGAACGACGGCGACCTCGACCGGGCCAGCCACGACGTCATCGAGAACCATGTCCGGTACGCCGGCCTCGGCGGGTTCGTGACCAATATCGGCGGCCTGGTGACGATGGCCGTCTCGGTCCCGGCGAACATCTCGGGGCTCGCGCTGATCCAGTGCCGGATGGTCGGTGGGATGCTGCACCTGCGCGGCTACGACCTCGAGGACCCGCGCACCCGCGACGCCATCCTGGCCTGCCTGCTCGGCGAGGAGACGATCGGCAGGATGGTCACGAGGCGGACGCTCCCGGGCTCGCCGATGGAGATCGCGAATGCGCTCGTGCACGACCCGACGCTCGATCACCAGCTCGCCAACGAGGTTGCCTCCGAGCTGATCACCCGTGCGGCCGGGAAGCGGCTCGCGACCACCGTGGGGCGTCGGGTCCCGGTGGTCGGCGGGGTCGTCGGAGCGAGCACCGACGCTTTCGTGACGTGGAAGATCGGCCGGTACGTCGAGCGCGAGTTCCTGCCGAAGGCCGCTCAGCGCCCGCGGCGCAGCAAGCGGCGGTAGGCCCCGAGCACGGAGGCTGCCACCGGGTTGTCGTCGGCGAACTTCACGAAGCGCTGTTTGAAGCGGTACAGCGGAGTCGCGTAGACGGTGTCCAGCTCGGCGTACAGGCGGCCGACCTCGCGCTCGCGCTCCTCGACGACCTCGCGCAGCCGGGCCGCCTCGACTGTCATCACGGTCAGCCCCCGGAGCAGCACGGCTGCCTGCTCCTCCGGCCTTGAGTCGTCCGGGTCGACGTACGGGAGCGCGGGCTGCGGGACCAGGTCGTCGAGATCACCGACCACGTCGTACCCGCTGAGCGCGATGTCGGCGACCCAGCGGCGGCTGAGGTCATCAGCCCAGGTCCAGGTCTGCGGCGGCACCGAGAGCCGCGCCGAGGAGCGCGACTGGGAGAGGTGCTGATGGACCAGGGTCTCCCTGATCAGTGCGCGGTAGTGCTCGTTGACTACGACACCACCGCCGAGCTGCTCGTTCAGGCTGCGGATCGCGGCTGCCTCGGCGACACCGAGCGAGGCGTTGGCCCGGTTGCCCGGCGGCGCGAACTCGTCGGCATCGAGGCCGAAGACCTGCGCGAACCGGCGCCAGAGCAGGTCGTTCGGCGCCCCGGAGGGCGGCACCGTGACCAGGTGCACGTGCTCACGCGGCAGCGTGGAGCCCCAGCGATCCAGCACCGCTGGCGTCTCCTGGACGCCCCAGAACCACTGACCGAGCATGGTCGGCCGCGACGGGTCGCTGATGCCGGCGAGGAACTCCGCGTAGGTCTTCGTCCGGCGGTGCTTGACGTTCTCCTGCCACTCCGCCGGGATCTGCCGGACCAGGTCGCGGGACGAGACGACAATGTGCACCTCGCCGCCGAGCGAGGTCAGCGCGCGGGCGACCTCCTCGCGGGTGGCGCGGGCCAGGATCTCGTGGCTGATGATCACCGTGTCCGGCCAGGCGCGGACCTCGGCGGCGAGCCGGTCCCAGGCGCCGACGGCCTCGGTCTCCAAGCCGCCCCACTTGAGCTGCATCAGGTCGACGGCCGCCAGGAAGTGCGCGTCGAACCGCTCGGCGGGGTAGAGGATCCCGCGCTTGGCGAGCCGCTCGCGCTCGGCGTAGAAGAGCTCCTGCAGGTACGACGTACCGGTCTTCGGCGAGCCGACGTGGAGGATCACCTTCTCGGCCACCGGTCCCCCTCGGACTGCATCTCGACGGGTCCGCTCGCGTGCGGTCCCGGGGATTCCAGGCTACCAACCCGGACGGGGCTTCAGCCGCCTAGGAGCCGCCTGGCCAGTGAGCGGCCCGGAGTCTTGTGGGTAGGCGCGACCTTGGTGATCACCGCGGCCAGTGCTCCGATCGCGGCGTCGGCGACATCCTCGGGCGGCGCTTCGTCTGGATGCACCCAGACATGGTCGGGGCCGGGTCGCACCGGCACCAGGTCCTCGACGTCGCCGACGATGTCGACGCCTGATCCCTCGAGCCATTCCAGCCACTCGGCAGTGACCTCGTCGATCAGCCTCCACCGCGGCCGCGGGACCACCACCGGGATCGGGTCGGCGCGCTTGCCGAGGGTGTCGCGGACAACGGCCTCGCGGATCAGATCGACGTAGGTCTGGCGCGGCACGCCCTTGCCGGCGAGCTGCTTGTTGAGCCGTCGGATCGTCGCCGCCTCGGCAACGCCGAGCGAGGCGTTGAAGCTGGTGCTCTCGACAGCGCCGACGGCCGGATCGAGCCCGACCACCCGGCAGAACCGCTTCCAGAGCTCGTCGGGCGGACCGCCCTTCGGCGGCACCGTGACGACGTGCACACGCTCGGGCGCCAGGCCGGTGCCCCACCGGGTGAGGACGTCGGGGATGCTCTGCACCCGCCAGAACCAGAGCGTCGGGGCGATCCGCTTGCCCTGCGCGACGCTGTTCATGAAGCGGCGGAACGAGCTGCGGCTGCGGTGCTTGATCATCTCCTGCCACTCCGCAGGGATCTGCCGCGCCAGGTCGCGGGCGGTGAGGATCACGTGCACCTCGTCGCCGGCGAACGCGCTCATCGCGATCGAGATCTTGACCGGCGACGCTGCCGCCAGGATCTCGTGGCTGATCAGGATGTCGCCGGAGGTACGCCGCGCCTCGGTGACCAGGGCCGCCCACTGACCTCGCGCCACCTCGCGCTGACCGGCCCAGCGCTCCTCGATCAGGTCGAGCGCCGCCTCGAAGTGGTCCCCGGTACGGGTCGGCAGGTAGGTCAGGCCGCGCTTGGCGATCGCGTCCCGGTTCTTCGCGAACCGGTCCTGCACGTAGGAGGTACCGCTCTTCGGTGTCCCGATGTGCAGGAAGACGCGGCGCATGTCGGCATTCTGCCGTAGACCGCTGTGGCCGAGGTCAGGAGAGGGCGGTGACGACGCGCGAGACGCTCGGCTTGCCGAGGACCCCAGCCATCCAGGTGCTCGTCGCGACCAGGGCATCGAGGTCGATCCCGGTCTCGACACCGAGTCCGCGGAACATCCAGACCAGGTCCTCGGTGGCGAGGTTGCCGGTGGCGCTCTCGGCGTAGGGACAACCGCCCAGGCCGCCTGCGCTGGCGTCGAACGTGCGGATCCCGTGCTGCCAGGCGGCGTACGCGTTGGCGAGGGCCTGGCCGTAGGTGTCGTGGAAGTGCACCGCGAGTACGTCGTCGGGTAGGCCGGCGGCGTTGAACGCGTCCAGCAACGAGCCGACGTGACCGGCAGTGCCGACGCCGATGGTGTCGCCGAGCGAGAGCTGACTGGCACCGAGGTCGAAGAGCCGCTTGCCGACGCTGACGACCTGGTCGATCGGCACCGCCCCCTCCCACGGGTCGCCGAAGCACATGCTGACGTAGGCCCGGACGTCCATCCCGGCTTCCCGCGCCCGGCGCACGGTCGGGGAGAACATCGCGAACTGCTCGTCCAGGCTGCGGTTGAGGTTCTTCTGGGCGAACGTCTCGGTGGCGCTGCCGAAGATCGCGATG
>DASRRQ010000003.1:0-4645 GCA_035695505.1 Marmoricola sp.
TGCCCGGCGGCTCGTCCATCTGGCCGAAGACGAGGGCGGTCTTGTCGAGAACGCCACCCTCCTCCATCTCCAGGATGAGGTCGTTGCCCTCACGGGTGCGCTCGCCGACGCCGGCGAACACCGAGGTGCCGCCGAAGTTGCGGGCCACTCGGATGATCATCTCCTGGATGAGCACCGTCTTGCCCACGCCCGCGCCGCCGAACAGGCCGATCTTGCCGCCGCGCACGTACGGCGCGAGCAGGTCGAGCACCTAGATGCCGGTCTCCAGCATCTCGGTCTTCGGCTCGAGGTCGGCGAACGCCGGCGGCTGGCGGTGGATCGCCCAACGCTCCTGGATGTCCAGGGTCGACGGGTCGACGTTGAGCACGTCGCCGAGAGCGTTGAACACGTGGCCCTTGGTCACGTCGCCTACCGGCACCGTGATGCCGGCGCCGGTGTCGGTGACCTCGGCGCCGCGGACCATGCCGTCGGTCGGCTGCATCGAGATCGCGCGGACCAGGTTGTCACCCAGGTGCTGGGCGACCTCCAGGGTCAGCGTGCGGGTGCCCTCGGAGAGGGTCACGTCGACGTGCAGCGCGTTGTAGATGTTGGGCATGGCGTCGCGCGGGAACTCGGCGTCGACGACCGGGCCGATGACCCGGACGACGCGGCCGACGCCGGTCTCGGCCTTGGTGGGCTCAGCTACAGCAGTCATCACTCATCACTTCCCGACGCGGCCAGCGCGTTGGCGCCGCCGACGATCTCACTGATTTCCTGGGTGATCGCAGCCTGCCGCGCGGAGTTCATCTCGCGCGTATACCGCTTGAGCAGGTCGTCCGCGTTGTCCGACGCGCTCTTCATCGCCCGCCGGCGCGATGCCGACTCACTGGCCGCCGAATCCAGCAACGCCGCGTAGATCCGCGTGTTGAGGTATTTCGGCAGCAGCGCGTCGAGCAACTCGTCGGCGTCCGGCTCGAACTCGTACGCCGGGCGCAGCCCGGGCTCGACCTCATGCTCCTCGACGTGCATCGGCGCCAGGAAATGCGCCTCCGCCGACTGCGTCATCAGCGACTTGAACTGCGTGCTGACGATGTGCAGCTCGTCGACGCCCTGGATGCCGTCGGGGCCGTAGTGCGCGTCCGTGTCGTCCGCGCCGGCGATGAAGGCCTCCAGCAGCGCGTCCCCGATCCTCTTCGCGTCCGAGAAGGACGGACGCTCGGAGAACCCGGTCCAGCTGGTCTCGATCGGCCGGCCGCGGAACCGGTAGTAGCCGACGCCCTTGCGGCCGACGACGTACAGCAGCGGCTCCTTGCCGTCACCGCGCAGCCGGGAGATCAGCTGCTCGGCGGTGCGGATGGCGTTGGCGTTGTAGGCGCCGGCCAGGCCGCGGTCGCTGGTGATCAGCAGGACGCCCGCCCGCCGGACCCGCTCACGCGGGGTCAGCAGGGGGTTGTCGATCGTCGCGTTGGACGCCAGGGCGGTCAGGACCTGGGTGATCGCCTCCGCGTACGGCTTGGAGGCGGTGACCCGCTCCTGCGCCTTGGCGATGCGGCTGGTGGCGACCAGCTCCTGCGCCTTCGCGATCTTCTTGGTCGACCGGACGGTGCGGATGCGCCGCCGGAGGGCCTGTACCTGACCGGCCATGACTAGCTCTTATCGGCGGGACGGGGAACCTCGCGGGTCACCGTCTCGTGGGTCTCGCGGCCGTCGGCCAGCGCGGCCGCCTCGGTCTCGTTGACCTTGATGCCCGTGTCGCCCTGACGGAAGAGCTCCTTGAACTCGTCGATGCCGGACTTCAGGCCCTCGAGGTTGTCGTCGTTGAGCTGTCCGCTCGACTCGATCGCGGTGTAGGTGTCGCTGCGGTGCCGCTTGATCCAGGGGAGGAACTCGGTCTCGAAGCGGCGCACGTCGCCGACCGGGACGTCGTCGAGCTGGCCGGTGGTGCCGGCCCAGATCACGATGACCTCGTCGACCACCGAGTACGGCGAGTACTGCGGCTGCTTGAGCAGCTCGACCAGGCGCACGCCCTTGTCCAGCTGGGCCCGCGACGCCTTGTCCAGATCGGACGCGAACGCCGAGAAGGCCTCCAGCTCACGGAACTGGGCCAGGTCGAGGCGAAGGCGGCCGGAGACCGAGCGCATCGCCTTGACCTGCGCCGAACCGCCCACCCGGGACACCGAGGTGCCGACGTTGATCGCCGGGCGGACACCCGAGGCGAACAGGTCGGTCTCCAGGAAGATCTGGCCGTCGGTGATCGAGATGACGTTGGTCGGGATGTAGGCCGAGATGTCGCTGGCCTTGGTCTCGATGATCGGCAGGCCGGTCATCGAGCCGGCGCCCAGCTCGTCGGAGAGCTTGGCGCAGCGCTCCAGCAGCCGGGAGTGCAGGTAGAAGACGTCACCCGGGTAGGCCTCGCGGCCCGGCGGGCGACGCAGCAGCAGCGAGACCGCGCGGTAGGCCTCGGCCTGCTTGGTCAGGTCGTCGAAGACGATCAGGACGTGCTTGCCGTTGTACATCCAGTGCTGGCCGATGGCCGAGCCGGTGTACGGCGCGATGTACTTGAAGCCGGCCGGGTCGGACGCCGGAGCCGCCACGATGGTGGTGTATTCCATCGCGCCCTGCTCCTCGAGGGTGCCCCGGATGCTGGCGATGGTGGTCGCCTTCTGGCCGATCGCCACGTAGATGCAGCGGACCTGCTTCTCCGGGTCGCCGGACTGCCAGTTCGCGCGCTGGTTGATGATCGTGTCGATGGCGACCGTGGTCTTGCCGGTCTTGCGGTCACCGATGATCAGCTGGCGCTGGCCGCGGCCGATCGGCGTCATGGCGTCGATCGCCTTGATGCCGGTCTGCAGCGGCTGCTTCACCGGCTGCCGGGCCATCACGTTGGGTGCCTGCAGCTCCAGCTCGCGGAAGCCCTCGTTGGCGATCTCGCCGCGGTCGTCGATCGGGTTGCCCAGCGGGTCGACGACCCGGCCGAGGAACGCGTCGCCGACCGGCACCGAGAGCACGCGGCCGGTCCGCTTGACCTGCTGCCCCTCGTCGATGCCGGCGAACTCGCCCAGCACCACGACGCCGATCTCACGGACGTCGAGGTTCAGGGCGACACCCAGCGTGCCGTCCTTGAACTCGAGCAGTTCGTTCGCCATCGTCGAGGGCAGGCCCTCGACGTGCGCGATGCCGTCGCCCGCATCGGAGACGATGCCGACCTCCTCGCGGGAGACCTCGGGCGTGTAGGACGAGACGTAGCGCTCTAGCGCCCCCCGGATCTCGTCCGAGGAGATGGTCAGCTCGGCCATCCTCTGCCTTCTCTGTCTAGCTCGGGACGTCGCCGCCACCGAGGGGCCTGGTCATCAGCGCCGTCACCGGCACTGATGTGAACGATATCGATATAGAGGCGCAATCTATTTGGCGAAGGCCTGCTTGGCCTCGTTGAGCCGCCGCAGGACCGTGCCGTCGTAGAGGTCGGACCCGACCTTGACGCTGACCCCGCCGATGACCGAGGGGTCGACGTCGATCTTGAGAGAGACCTGACGGCGGTAGATGTCGGACAGCTTGGTCGCCAGCGCCTGCTCCTCACCGTCGGTGAGGGGCTTGGCCACCGTTACGTAGGCCACCTGGCGGTCGCGCTTAGCGGCGGTCATCTCGACCAACCGGGTCAGCGAGCCCTCGAAACCGCGGCCCCCGAAGCCCTCCAGAGCGACCTCGGCCAGGCGGAGTGTGGCCGGCTTGGCCTTGCCCTTGAGCAAGTCCTCCACCAGCTTAACCCGCCGCGACGTAGGCGCACCGGGGTCACTGAGCGTGACGGCCAGCTCCCCGTTGCCCGAGACGATCTGCCCGAACCGGAACAGCTCGTCCTCGATGTCGGCCAGGTCTCCGGCCCGGTCGCCCGAGTCCAGCAGAGCCTCGGCACCGAGCCGCTCGGTCGCGTCGAGCAATTCGGACGGCGATCTGAACCGGGCCGCCACGAGGGTGGCCAGCGCGTCCACTGTGATCTCGGACAGCTTGCCGGACAACAGCGAGCGCAACAGCTCGGCCCGGTCGGCGCCGGAGCGCGCCGGGTCGGTCAGGGCCCGCCGCAGCCGCGGCTGGGCCCGCAACAGCCCGGCCACCGACAGGATCTCGTCGGCAACCGACGCCACCTGCGCGACGGTTGCCGTGGCGGTGTCTGCGGTGAGCTTCTCGGTCGCCCCGGCGAGGGCCGCCCGGCTGCCGCTCGACGCCATCAGCGCCGCCCGCCCGCCGAGCCGGCCGCGCCGAGCTCGTTGATGAAGCGCTCGACCGTGCCCCGGCTGCGGGCCTCGTCGGCGAGGGATTCTCCGACGATCCGGCCGGCCAGGTCGACCGCCAGCGTGCCCACTTCGGAGCGCAGCTCGCGCAGGATGCTCTCGCGCTGCTGACCGAGCTGCTCGTTGCCGGCCTGGATGATCCGCTCGGACTCCTCCCGCGCCTTGGCGAGAACGTCCTGACGGATGCCCTCCGCGTCGGCCCGGGCCTCGTCGCGGATGCGAGCGGCCTCGGTGCGAGCCTCGGCCAGTTGCGCCCGGTATTGCTCGAGAGTCTTGTTGGCCTCGGCCTGAGCCTCTTCGGCCCGCTTGATGCCGCCCTCGATCGCGTCCACACGCGCCCGGAAGGTCTCCTCCATGCGCGGGAACACGAACTTGATCAG
>DASRRQ010000004.1:0-1912 GCA_035695505.1 Marmoricola sp.
TGTGGTGGTGGGCCTGCCGCTGTCGGTCGCGATTCGAGCCAGCATCGATCTGGGTGACACGCATGCGGCCCGGTCCTATCTCGCCGTCCCGGTGCCGGCCGCGATGCTCGACACTCCGTTCGCGTTGCCCTACCTGCTGGCCCTCGGGTGGTACCACGTGGCCATGGGCCATCCGGAGAGCGCCCAGACGCACACCCGGTTGTGCCTGGAGCTGACCACGAAGTGGGGCATCGACGCAGCCGGGCTCGAGGTCTCCCCGCCCGCGCCGCTCGAGGATGTGGCCGAAGCGGGCCCACGATGCCCGTTCGAGTTCGGCGGGCAGCCGGAGGACGGCGCCAACCTCACCGACGCGGAGCAGCGGGTCGCCTCGCTCGCGGCGGCCGGCAACACCAACCGGCAGATCGCCGAGCGCCTCTTCATCACGGTGAGCACCGTCGAGCAGCATCTGACGAAGATCTACCGCAAATTAAATGTGCGCAGTCGTTCCGGACTTCAGCGATACAGCGACTCGCCGCCTCAGCGCTGAGGGAATTCGCCCGACTTTCCGGAAAAGCTCCGGCTGGGCGGTTGGACAAGCGTTTGACGATTTTTAACGAGCGTTCGTACTGTCGCGGGGTCAGGTTTCTTCGAATTCCCCGGAGGTTCGGATGTCGGCGGCGTCGGTCAAGGAACTGGTTCGTACGAAGCAACGGACGTGGGGGTGGATGTACCGATGACTGCCACCCTCGAAATCCCCACTTATTCGGTATCGGCCGGCGTGCTGCCGACAATTTCGCGAATAGTCGGAGTGGGCACCGCGGTGACCGGGACATCGGTCTCGCAACCCGATCTGCTGGAATTGCTGGGCATCGACGACCCCAGGGTCCGGTCGGTCTACCTCAACAGCGCCATCGACCAGCGCCGCCTCACCCTCCCGGAACCCGATGCCACCGGCCGGCGCAGCCCCGAGCCGCAGGGCGAGCTGCTGGCCAAGCACAAGCGCCTCGCCCTCGAGATGGGCAGCCAGGCGCTGCAGGCCTGCCTCAAGCGGGCCGGCGCGGCCCTGTCCGACCTGCGCCACCTCTGCTGCGTGACGTCGACCGGATTCCTCACTCCCGGCCTCAGCGCGCTGCTCATCAAGGAACTCGGCATCGACCCGCACTGCAGCCGGTCCGACATCGTGGGCATGGGCTGCAACGCCGGCCTCAACGCGCTCAACGTGGTCGCCGGCTGGTCGGCGGCCCACCCCGGGGAGCTGAGCGTGGTGCTGTGCACCGAGGCCTGCTCGGCCGCGTACGCCCTCGACGGAACCATGCGCACCTCGGTCGTCAACAGCCTCTTCGGCGACGGCGCGGCCGCGGTGGCCCTGGTCGCCGACGATTCAAGGCCGGGCCCGAGGATCCTCAAGTTCGCCAGCTTCCTGATTACCGATGCGATCGACGCGATGCGCTACGACTGGGACAGCGATCTCGATCGCTTCAGCTTCTTCCTCGACCCGCAGATCCCGTACGTCGTCGGCGCCAACGCCGAGACCGTGGTCGACCGCCTGCTCGCCGGCACCGGACTGCGCCGCAGCGACATCGCGCAGTGGCTGGTCCATTCCGGCGGTAAGAAGGTCATCGACGCGGTCGTGGTCAACCTCGGCCTGAGCCGCCACGACGTCCGGCACACCACCCGGGTCCTGCGCGACCACGGCAACGTTTCCAGCGGCTCGTTCCTGTTCTCCTACGAGCGGCTGGTCGAGGAGGGCGTCACCCGCCCCGGAGACTACGGAGTCCTGATGACCATGGGTCCCGGCTCGACGATCGAGACGGCGCTGGTCCAGTGGTGACCGCGGCGGGCATCGGCGATCTGGTCCTGAACATCGACGGAAGTGAGCCGGTGACGCCGGCGACCGTCGAGGCGGTGCTGGGCATCTGCGATCGGGCCGAGG
>DASRRQ010000005.1:0-25735 GCA_035695505.1 Marmoricola sp.
GCCTGCGCTGCCGGTGTGGCGAGCAGCTGGAGGCCGGTGAAGGCCATCGCTGCGGTGACGATGCTGACCAGGATGCGCCGAGGAGACATTCTTTATCCGTTTCTTATCAACAGCCACGCGGGGGACGTCGCCTGTGAGGCAACTGCGTGACACTAAACCCGCAGGCCCCGGCCCAGCGCCACCCCTAGATGAAATTCACCTGAACGTGACCTTCAGGAAACGAGACGCACGGATCAGGCGTCGAGCTCGTCGGCCCAGTCGCGGTGCTCTGCCCTCGCCCAGCCCGCTGAGACCTGGCCGGTCCGCATCCCGCGGCGCGCTTCGGGGTCGGTGACCGCGAAGCCGATGTGGCCGAGGACCAGGAGCCCCAAGCCGAGGGCGAACCAGTCGTGGACGAAGGTGGCACCCGAGCGCCAGGACAGCCTGACCAGCCCGGTCCAGTACATGATCGCGCCGGTGCCGAGCAGCACGGTGGTCGATCCGAGGACGAGCCAGGCGTTCACCTTCTGGCCGGCATTGAACTTGCCGACCCGGATGGCGCCGTCGCGTCGGGTCTTGCTGCGCAGCCAGCGCCAGTCCGCCGGCGTGAACCGGTTGAGCCGGCGCGCATCAGACCGGAACGCCTTCGAGGCCAGGCCGAGCAGGAGCGGCACCGGCAGCCCGAGGCCGCACCAGACATGGATCGTCTCGACGAGGTGCCGGTGCCCGACGGCCATCATCAACGAGCCGTTGTAGAGAATCGCGGCGGTCACGATGCAGACGCCCATCAGGGCGCCGAAAACCTTGTGCACCATCCGCTCGGCGACGGCGAACCGGTCGAGGTCACTCACCGATGATCCCGTTCAACGGATACCCGCGGGCTTCCCAGTAGCCCGGGTCGTTGTGCTGCACGACCTCGATGCCGGAGAGCCATTTGGTGCTCTTGTAGCCGTACATCGACCCCGAGTAGATCCGTACCGGTCCCCCGTGATCGTGGGTCACGGGCTTGCCGTACATGGTCAGCACCACGATGACGTCGTGGGCACGGGCCTGGTCGAGGGTCATGTTCACCGAGTAGGTGCCGTCGAACGAGTGGTACCGCACCCCGACCGCATCGGCGGTCGGCTGCGCCGTCGCGAGAAGGTCGCTGACCCGGACTCCGGTCCACGGCACATCGGGGACGTGCCACCCGGTGACACATTGGAACGTGTCGGTCAACGAGGTCTGCGGCAGCGCCTGCAGGTCGGAGAACGAGTATGTCGCGGGCTGCGCGACCAGGCCGGAGACCTTCAACGAGTACGCCGCGTCAGTCTCCGTCTTCACCGAGCCGGTCACCGAGTAGTACCGCCAGGTGTCGCCGAGCGGGATCAGTGACGTGACGCCCGTGGGGTCGTTCTGCTGGATCGGCGCCAGGAAGCTGCTCAGCCCGTTCTGGACCTTGTTGCCAGCCAGCACCCCGGCAACGCCGAGACCCACCAGGCCGAGTACGACCCGGCGTCCGACCGGCGCGCCCTCAGCGTTTCGATCCACGGAGGCCGACATAGCCGACGATGACGCCGATGATCAAGACGATCGGACCGATGACCGACCACGTCGTCGTATCGCTCATGGAGCTGCCCTGGATGACGTTGGTGCCCTGCAGGGTCCACACCAGCCCGGCGAGGATGAGCACGACTCCGATGATGACCCACAGCGGCTTCTTCATCGGCACTCCCTGGATCCCTGGATCGGCTCGAGCTGAGCCCGTCTCTCACTGTAGAACCCCGATGGGCACCCGAGCCGCCTCGGATGCCCGTCAGGATCAAGCCGCCAGCACGACCTCGGTGTTGATGACCGGCGAGGCCTCGGCCTTGCGTAGCGCCGCCCAGGCTGCGATCGCCCCGGTGACCACCAGCATCCCCGCCACCACCAGGCCCAGCCGGTAGCCGCTCAGGAACGCGTCCAGCGGAGCGTGACCGGCCGCGATCAGCGAGTTCTGGCGGCTGTTCAGGATGACGCCGATGACGGTGATCCCGAGCAGCCCGGCCAGCTCGCGGGTGGAGTTGAAGACCCCGGAGGCCACGCCGGCCTGGTCGCTCGGCATCACGCCGAGGACCGTCGCGGTCAGCGGGATCGTCAGGCCGCCGCCGATCCCCATCGCAATGAAGCTCGGCATCAGCGAGAGCTGCGAGGCGTCGCGGCCGAAGAAGGCGACCGAGGCGATCGCCAGACCCATGAACGCCATCCCGAAGCTGACCGAGCGGTGCGCCCCGAAGCGTCGCGCGAGCGCCTCGGACGACGCCGCCGAGACGGCCATCAGCAGCGCCATCGGCACGAACGTCAGCCCGGCCTTGGTCGGCGAGAACCCGAGCACGCCCTGCAGGTAGAGCGAGGTGAAGAAGTAGATCCCGAACAGGCCGAACGCCCACAGCATCATCGCGGTGATCGCACCGGAGAACACCCGGTCGCCGAACAGGCCGAGGTCGACCATCGGATCGGTGACGGTGCGCTCGACGGTCACGAACCAGAGGGCGGCAACGGCGGCGACGGCGAACGAAGCCAGGATCGCCGGCGAGCTCCAGCCCTTGTCGTTGCCCTCGATCAGGGCGTAGGTCAGCGTGAACAGCGCGATCGTCGAGGACACGAGACCCCAGACGTCGAGGCGGCGCTCGACCGGGTCACGGGACTCCTCGACGGCCCAGACCGCGAGGATCGCCGTGCCGATGCCGAGCGGGACGTTGATGAAGAAGATCCACTCCCATGAGACGTGCTGGCTCAGCAGCCCGCCGAGCAGCGGGCCGGCCGCCAGCGCGAGGGCACCGACGGCGCCCCAGATCCCGACCGCGACGTTGCGCTCGCGCTTGTCGGTGAACGTCGCCGAGATGATCGCCAGCGTCGTCGGCGTCAGCAGCGCCGCGCCCAGTCCCTGGAGCGCCCGGCTGCCGATCAGGGTGCCGACGTCGGGCGACAGGCCAGCCGCCAGCGACGCGGCAGTGAACACGCCGAGACCGATGAGGAACAGGCGCCGGCGACCGAACAGGTCGGCCAGTCGTCCACCCACCAGCATCAGGCCGGCGAAGGTCAGGATGTAGGCGCTGACGATCCACTCCATGCCGGCGGTGGAGAGGTGCAGGTCCCGCTCGATGACCGGGATGGCCACGTTGATGATGTTGTTGTCGAGATAGGTCATGAACGTCGCGAGGGCGACGGCCACGAGGGCCCAGATGTTGCGACGGTCGCTCATGGCCGTCCTCCTTTACTTAGTACATGTATGGCGTAAAGGAATCATATATGGCGTATAGTTGTCAACCATGACGCCGAAGAAGACCCTCAACCGCGACCTCGTCGTGGCCAGCGCGCTGCGCATCGTCGACGAGCAGGGGCTCGAAGCCCTGACCGTGCGCAAGGTCGCCGACGAGTTCGGCGCGACGCCGATGGCGCTGTACTGGCACTTCTCCAACAAGGAGGCGCTGCTGGACGCCGTCGGCGACGTCGTGGTCTCGGGTCTACGCGTGCCCGATGCGGCCCTCGGCCTCGAGGACTATCTGCACGAGGCGATGACCTCGCTGGTCGAGACGATGCGCGCTCACCCCCACGCCACTCCCCTGCTGCCGCACCGGCTGATGACCAACGAGGCCGGCCGCGACCTGACCGAGACGACGCTGGACAAGCTCGCCGTGGCGGGCTTCGACGTCGACAAGTCCGCGGCGATCGCGCACTACGCGCTGATGATGGCGATGACCCTGGTCACCGGCGAGCCGGGTGCCGAGACCGACATCAAGCCGACCGACCGCGAGGACGCGCTGGCGGCCAAGCTCGCGCTCCTCGACTCGCTGCCGTCCGATCGCTACCCGCGGCTGCGCGCAGCCGCACCCGCGATGGTGCGCTGCGGCGACTCGGACGATTACTACGGCACCGGCATCGGCATCTTCGTCGCCGGCGTGATGGCGGACGCGCGGGCACTGACGTCCGTATAGCCTATTTAGTCGCTTGATCTAGTAATCTATGTCACAGGCCGTTGGCGGCCAACGCTGGCTCAGATTGTTTGACAACTAACTTGATGGACTTAAAGTAGTTACATGACCCGCCAACTGAAGCTGAACGCGTTCCTGCACGACACCGGCCACCACGAGGCGTCGTGGCGCCACCCGGAGAGCTCGGTGGAGCGCATCAACGACATCTCCTGGCACCAGGAGATCGCCCGCAAGGCCGAGGCCGCCAAGCTCGACGCCGTCTTCCTTGCCGACGGCCCTGCCTGGTACGGCACCGGCTACCGGCCGAGCAACCAGTTCGAGCCGATCACGTTGCTCACCGCGATCGCGGCCGTGACCGACAAGATCGGCCTGATCTCCACCGCCTCGACGACGTTCTACGAGCCGTACAACCTCGCCCGCCTCTTCGCGAGCCTCGACCGGATCTCCGGCGGCCGCGCGGGTTGGAACATCGTCACCACCTTCAGTGAGGACGCGGCGCACAACTTCGGCCTGGACGCGGTGCCCAGCAACGAGGAGCGCTACGGCCGGGCCCAGGAGTTCATCGACGTGGTGACCCGGCTCTGGGACAGCTGGGAGGACGACGCCGTCCTCGCCGACCGCGCCACCGGCGACTACATCGACGTCAGCAAGGTGCACTGCATCGACCACGTCGGCGAGCACCTCCGGGTCAAGGGCCCCTTCAACGCGCCCCGGTCCCCCCAGGGCCGCCCGGTCTATGTCCAGGCGGGCTCGTCGAACGAGGGTCGCGCGTTCGCAGCCCGCAACGCCGAGGCGATCTTCACCGCCCACCAGACCCTCGGCGACGCCCAGGCCTTCTACACCGATATCAAGGACCGTGCCCGCGCGATCGGCCGCAACCCCGACCACGTGCTGGTGCTGCCGGGGATCAGTGCCTTCATCGGAGACACCCCGAAGGAGGCCGAGGACCTGTACGACGAGTTCAACCGACTCACCGTGCCGGCGTTCGGTCTCAACCAGCTCGAGAAGATCGCCGGCGTCTCGCTGGGGCATCTCGACCTCGACGAACGCGTGCCGGCCGAGATCTTCGGGGGTGCCGGCAACGTGCTCGACAACAACCGGAGCCGCAAGCAGGTCGTGGCCAACATCGTCGAGCGCGACCGTCCGACGCTGCGCGAGCTGCTGTACCGGCTGGCGGGCGGACGCGGTCACAACGTCGTCCACGGCACGCCCACCCAGATCGCCGACACCATCCAGGGCTGGTTCGAGAACGGCGCCGCCGACGGCTTCAACGTGATGCCGCCGCTCTACCCGCAGCTGCTCGACGCGTTCATCGAGAAGGTCGTCCCGATCCTGGTCGACCGCGGCCTGTTCCGCACCGACTACTCCGGCTCGACCCTGCGCGAGCACTACGGACTCCCCCGCCCCGACAGCATCTTCACCTCCAAGAAAGCAGCCTCGTGATCACGATCGCCCCTCGCCCCACCACCCGCCTCGCCGCACTCGCGGCGGGTGCACTGCTCACGACGACGGCTCTCACCGCCTGCGGGTCAACCCAGCGCGGCGAAGTGACCACCATCCGCTACCAGTCGTACGCCGGCAGCGTCGACCTGCTCCAGCTCGCCGACGCGCTCGGCTACCTCAAGGGCCTGACCCTGAAGAAGGTCGGCGACGTCACCGGCGGCCCGCAGAGCGTCCAGGCGCTGACCAGCCACCAGATCGACATCAGCTCGAGCTGCTTCTTCGGCTCGATCGCCCAGGTGATAGCGACGGGTGCACCGATCAAGGCGGTGGTCTCGGAGTACGGGTCCAACGACAAGATCAGCTCCGCGATCGTCGTGCCCGCCGGGTCGAAGGTGACCTCGGCGAAGGCCCTGATCGGCAAGAAGGTCGCCGTGAACACGCTGGGCGCCAACGCGGAGGCGGTGCTCGACACCTGGTTGAGCCAGAGCGGGCTCAGTAAGGATGACATCAAGAAGGTCACCCTGGTGCCGTTGCCGCCGCTGAACACCGTCGAGGCGCTCGAGCAGCACCAGGTCGACGCAGCCGACATCGGCAGCGGCCAGATCACTGCGACCGAGTCCACCGGCGTGAAGCTCGACACCCTGGTCAAGGACACCGATGTCATCGGTGCCTACAGCGGCGGTGGTGCCGCGATGGAGACCAGCTTCCTCAAGCAGAGCCCGAAGTCGTCGCACATCCTCGTCACGGGTATCGCCCAGGCGGTCAAGTACGTCGAGAGCCACGACCGCGCACAGGTGCTGAAGATCTACGACGCCTGGCTGACATCGCACGGCTACGGCAGCTATGTGAAGGCTGTCGACCAGAACTGGGCCGGCACGACCGGCGTTGCGACCCCCGATACGGCGGCGATCACCGACAAGGACATCTCCACCTGGCTGGACTGGCTGAGCAGCAGGGGCGATGTCGACGCGTCGAAGATCCACCCGTCCGACGTCTACACCAACGACTACAACGACCTAGCGAAGGGCTGAGCGATGAGCGCACAGATCGAGCTGAAGGACGCCGGACAGGTCTTTGCCGTCCGCAACGACGACGACAAGCGGAAGCAGGACTTCGTCGCCCTCGCCAACGTCAATCTGACGATCGCGGCCGGCGAGTTCCTGACCCTGGTCGGCCCTTCGGGCTGCGGCAAGTCGACGATCCTCGACCTGATCGGCGGCCTCACCAAGCCGTCGTCAGGGACCGTCAGCATCGACGGCGAGCCGATCACCGGTCCGGGCCCCGACCGCAGCGTGGTGTTCCAGCAGTACACCCTGCTGCCGTGGCGCACCGCGCAGGAGAACATCGAGTTCGCCCTGGAAGCGGTGGGCGGCTGGAGCAAGTCCGAGCGCAAGGAGCGCGCCCGGCGCTACCTGGATCTCGTCGGCCTGACGGAGTTCGCCAACCGGTACCCGCACGAGCTCTCCGGCGGCATGAAGCAGCGCGTCGCCATCGCACGGTCGCTGTCCTACGAACCGAGCGTGCTGCTGATGGACGAGCCGTTCGGCGCGCTCGATGCCCAGACCCGCGAGCGTCTCCAGGAGGAGCTCGTGGACATCTGGAAGCGCACCGGCACGACGATCGTCTTCATCACCCACGACATCGAGGAGGCCATCTTCCTCGGCCAACGGGTGGCGGTGATGAGCAGCCGGCCCGGCACCATCCGGACGGTGATCAACATCGGGCTCGACCGCAGCGCCAGCGCCGAGGAGGACGTCCGCGGCACCCAGGCGTTCGCGGCGTACCGGCACCAGGTGTGGAGCCTGCTGCGCGAGCGCCCCGTCAACCGGGTGGGGGTGGCTTCGGTTGCCTAGCCTGCTGGCGGAACGCACCGAGTCCGGGCTCAATCCGCGCCAGCAGTCGGCCGCTCGGGTGACGCTCGTGTCGTCGCACTTCACCCGGCTCGGACGCGCCGGGCGCGGCTTGCTCGGCATCGCGATCCTGGCCCTTGTCTGGGAGTACGTGCCCCGGCTCGGCCTGGTCAACAACTACTTCCTACCGCCGCTGCACGAGGTGCTGCACGCGTGGTGGGGGCAGCTTCGTGACGGCGAGCTGCTGCGGAACCTGAGGGCTAGCGCAGTGCGCTCGGGCATCGGGTTCGGCATCGCGATCGTCACGGCCATCCCGATCGGGGTCGCGATCGCGTGGTATCGCCCGGTGCGGGACATCCTCACGCCGCCCCTGGAGGTCTTCCGCAACACCGCGGCACTGGCCCTGCTGCCAGTCTTCACCCTGATCCTCGGGATCGGCGAGACGTCGAAGATCGCCATCGTCGTCTACGCCTGCTTCTTCCCGATCCTGCTCAGCACGATCACCGGTGTCGCCACGGTCGACCCTCAACTGCTCCGGTCGGCGAAGGTGCTCGGCCTGAGCCCGCAGGCGACCTTCCGCAAGGTGGTCTTCCCTGCTGCCGTGCCGACGATCTTCACCGGCATCCGGATCTCGGGAGCAGCCGCCATCCTGGTGCTGATCGCCGCCGAGCTCGTCGGCGCGACCGCCGGCCTCGGCTTCCTCATCAACTACAACGAGCAGAATTTCCTGATCCCGCAGATGTACGCCGCGATCCTGACCACGACCCTGCTCGGCCTGGCCGTGAACTACGCCCTGGTCATCCTCGAGCGCCGGTTCTCCCGCTGGCGCGCCTGACTGCCGACCCACGCCCAGCACCGGCCGCCGCACGGGCGAACCCCACATGAGATTGACAATCGTTCTCATGTGGGGTTCGATGCGAATGAGAATCATTCTCATCCCTCACTCCCCCGTATGAAAGGCAGTCGCCCCTATGAGCTCTGTGCAGGCAACGTTGCTCCTCCCGATCGGCGCAGCGGCGCTGCTCGCGATGACAGCAGGATGCGGTTCATCGAGCAGCCCGAACGCCGTGAGCAGCAACGGCTCGAAGCAGGTCGCTGTGGTCGCCTCGACCGACGTGTGGGGCGACATCGTCAAGGACATCGCCGGGAGCCTGGCCGGGAGCACGGTGAGGATCACCTCGATCATCTCCGACCCGGACGCCGACCCGCACTCCTACGAGGCCAACACCCAGAACCAGCTGGCGCTGTCTCAAGCGGACCTCGTCGTCGAGAACGGCGGCGGGTACGACGACTTCGTCGACACCATGCTGAAGTCGGCCCACAACGACGGCGTACCGGTGCTGAACGCGGTCGCCATCTCCGGGAAGACCGCACCGGCAGGCGGCGACCTCAACGAGCACGTCTGGTACGACTTCCCCACGGTGCAGGCGGTCGCCGCGAAGATCACCGACGCGCTCACGAAGGCCGACCCCACCGACGCCGCGACGTACGCCGCGAATGCCGCCGCCTTCGACGCGCAGCTGGCCGCGATGGAGCAGACCGAGGCCACCATCAAGTCCGCCAGCGCGGGGACCGGCGCCGCGATCACCGAGCCGGTGCCTGTTTACATGCTCGAGGCCTGCGGCCTGGTCGACAAGACTCCGTCGGTCTTCAGCAAGGCGATCGAGGACGGCACCGACGTCTCGCCCACCGTCTTGAAGCAGACCGAGGACATCTTCAACAACCACCAGGTCAAGCTGCTCGCCTACAACGAGCAGACCTCCGGACCGGAGACCGAAGCAGTCCTCGCTGCGGCGAAGAAGAACGACATCGCTATCGTCCCGGTCACCGAGACCCTGCCCGCCAGCACAACCTACCTGTCCTGGATGCAGGGCAACCTGGACGCGATCAAGACGGCACTCGGATGACGTCGCCGGTGCTGCGGCTCGACCGCGCCGGACTGCGCTACGGCGATCGACAGCTGTGGTCCGGGCTGACGCTCGACGTCGCGCCTGGCGAGTTCATCGCCGTGCTCGGCGCCAACGGCTCGGGCAAGACCAGCCTGCTCAAGGTGCTGTTGGGACTGCAGCAGCTGAGCGCCGGGACCGTCACGATCTCCGGCCGCCCCGTCTGCCGCGGCAACCGGGACATCGGCTACGTCCAGCAGCAGCGCCGACTCGATCCGAGCACTCCGTTGCGAGCGCGCGACGCGGTCCGCCAAGGGCTCGACGGGTACCGCTGGGGCTTCGCCCGGCCGGGCACGATCGCGTGGGGGCAGGTGGAGGCCGCCCTGGACGCAGTCGGCGCGGCGGCGTACGCCGACCAGCCCGTCGCGCTGCTGTCGGGAGGCGAGCAGCAGCGGGTACGGATCGCCCAGGCCCTGGTCGCGGACCCGTCCCTGCTGCTCTGCGATGAGCCGCTGCTGTCCTTGGACCTGAGCAGCCAGCGCACCATCACCGGGCTGGTCGACCGGCGCCGTCACGAGCACGGCACGGCGGTGCTGTTCGTCACCCACGAGATCAACCCGGTCCTGCCGTACGTCGACCGGGTGCTCTACCTCGCGGGCGGCCGGTTCCAGATCGGTACCGTCGAGGAGGTGATGAGCTCGGCGACCCTGAGCGAGCTGTACGACGCGCCCATCGAGGTGATCCGGGTCGGTGGCCGGATCCTGGTCGCCGGGATCCCCGAGGACGCCCACCACACCGGCCCGGAGCGGGAGTCGGCATGAGCCTGCTCGATGCCAAAACTCCGGACCTCTGGCACCAGGTCTTCGCGTTCGACAACTACGGCGAGCTGCTCGCCCTGGTCCACAACTCGCTGATCGCGGGCGCGGTGCTCGGCCTGGTCGGAGGCCTGATCAGCACGTTCGTGATGATGCGCGACCTGCCGTTCGCGGTCCACGGAGTCAGCGAGCTCTCGTTCGCCGGTGCCTCGGCGGCGCTGCTGCTGGGTGCGAGCGTCGTGGTCGGATCGCTGACCGGCTCGCTGATCGCCGCCGGGGTGATCGGGGCGCTGGGCAGTCGGGCCCGGGACCGCAACTCGATCATCGGCGTCCTGATGCCGTTCGGGCTGGGCCTCGGCGTGCTCTTCCTCGCGCTCTACAAGGGCAGGGCTGCCAACAAGTTCGGCCTGCTCACCGGGCAGATCGTGGCGATCGACGCCCCTGCCCTGCGCTGGCTGATCATCACCGCCGTCGTCGTGGTGGCCGGGCTGCTGGCGATCTGGCGGCCGTTGAGCTTCGCCAGCATCGATCCCGAGCTCGCCGCCGCCCGGGGCGTGCCGGTCGGCCTGCTGTCCCCGGTGTTCATGGTCCTGCTCGGCCTCGCGGTCGCGATCTCGGTGCAGATCATCGGCGCGCTGCTCGTGCTCAGCGTCATCTGCACGCCCGCAGCCGCAGCCATGCGGATCACGCGGTCACCCCGGAAGGTGCCGTTGCTCAGCATGGCCTTCGGGGTCGTCTCCGTCGTCGGAGGCATCCTGCTGGCGCTGGGCGGCAGCGTCCCGATCAGTCCGTACGTCACCACGCTGTCGTTCGGCATCTATCTGCTCTGCCGCCTGCTCGGTCGGCGTACGCCCTCGCGACCCGGGCGCCAGGGCCCAGACGGCGAGGCCGACCACGGAGAACACCACCCCCACGACTGCGATGCCTCCCCAGCCGGCGCGCGCATAGACGGCGCCGGACAGCGCTGATCCGAGGGACCCGCCGAAGAACACACTGCCGATGAACACCGTGTTGAGCCGGGACCGCGCGTCGGGGCGCAAGGCGTAGATCTCCTGCTGGCTGAGCACTAGGTTCCCTTGCACGGCCAGATCGAGCAGGATCGCCGCGACCGCGAGCACCACCAGGCTGTGCGCACCGAGGCCGGCGACCGCCATCGCGATAGCAGCGAGCGCGAAGACGGACCCGGTCGCCATCCGCCCGTGGCCCCGGTCGCCGATCCGGCCCGCGATCGGCGCCGCAGCGGCCCCGGCTGCGCCGACCAGCGCGAACAGGGCGATCTGCGTCTGCGACAGGTGGTGCTGTTTGATCAGCTCGTAGGTCACCGAGGTCCAGAACGCGGAGAAGGTGCCGAACATGAGCGCCTGCATCACCGCGCGGCGCCGCAGCGCCGGCTCCTCCTTGATCAGATGCCCGATCGAGGCCATCAGGCTCCGGTAGCCGTCAGTGTGATCGGGCCGGCGGCTCGGCAGCGTCGTCGCGAGCACGACGACCATCAGCGCCATCAGGACGGCCGAGACGACGTACACCGACCGCCATCCCCAGAGGTCGGCCAGGAAGCTCGACACGCTCCGGGCGAGCATGATGCCCAGCAGCAGCCCGCTCATCACCTGGCCGACGTAGCGCCCGCCCTGGCCTTCGGGCGCGAGATGGGCGGCCAACGGGACGACGATCTGGGCGACCACCGAGGTGAACCCGAGGACGGCGGAGAACAGCAGGAACAGCGGCCAGCTCGTCGTCAGTGCGACGACCGCTGCGGCCACCGCCGTGACGACCAGGACCCGCGATGCCAGCGCCCGGCTCTCGACCAGGTCACCGAGCGGCATCAGCACGATGATCCCTGCGGCATACCCGAGCTGGGTCACGGTCACGACGATCGAGGCGGTGCCGTCGGAGACCTTGAACGACCCGGCGATCAGATCCAGCAGCGGCTGGGAGTAGAAGATGTTCGCGACCGAGACTCCCGAGGCGATGGCGAGGATCAGGGTCAGGGTGCGCAGGCGGCCCCCGCCGAGGCCCGCGCTTGCTGGGGCCGGTCGGCTCTGTGAGGTCATCGAGTGCGCCTTCTTCCGGTCTCGAGGCCGCCCGGACGCTGGTCGTCCGTGATCGGCCACGACGGTGAGAACGCTCGTTCTCACCCGTCGCGGACTACTATAGAGAAGGACCGTTCTCATTCCATCAGGGGGCCGTGATGCCCGTCGCGACTGCGACCACCGCGTCGATGCAGGCACAGCTGCTCGACGCGGTCGACGAGGTGTTCTACGCGCGCGGGTTCCAGGCTGCGAGCATGGGCGAACTGCGGGACGCGGCGGGTCTTCCGCTCCGCAGGATCTACCAGCTCTTCGGCAGTAAGGACGAGCTGATCGTCGCGTTCCTGCGCCGCCGGCACGACCGGATGCTGGCCGCGATCCGAGCGCGCGTCAGCGACGCCGGATCCCCCGCCGATCACGTGTTGGCCGTCTTCACCCACATCGACTACTGGATCCACGAGCCGTCGTTCCGCGGCTGCCCGTGGGCGAACGCCTTCAGCGAGCTCGGTCCCACCAACGCCGCGATCGCCGCCGAGGTCGACCACCACGAGCGAGAGCTCCGGGCGCTGGTGACCGAGGTGGTCGCCGACGCCGGCTTCAGCGCCCACGTCGCCGACGTGATCTACCTGCTGATGGCCGGGGCCATCACCACGGCTGCGCTCCAGCACTCGCTGAGCGCCGCGGCCGAGGCCCGGCACGGCGCCGAGATCGTGCTGGCCGCAGCGTCACGGCTCAATGATGACGGTGGCGCACCTGCACCTTGACGTTCTTGGTGTGGTGCAGGCCTTTGGAGTCGACGTACATCACGGTGAAGTGGTGCTTGCCCGCCGCCAGCCTGGCCGTCGGGAGCTTGAGCTCGAGGCGACCTTGGGCGTGCACGCGGCCGTGGGCGGCGACCTTGCCGCGCGCGGTGCGGACCACGACCGCCGAGCTCGGCTTGCCGCCCTCGAGGATGAGCACCGCCCGGCGGCCCGCGGGGACCACGTCGGTGACGTGCACCGAGCTGACGACGGCGGCGGGCACGAACGGCTCCGTGGTCGCGTTGGTGGTGCTCGTCGTCTGTCCCGGTGCAGCAACCGGGTCCTGGTGCGGCACTGCCTGGCTGGCACCCGGACGAGGCGGCATCGGCTTCGTCGACGCACTCAGCTGGGCCTCGTAGTTGGCCTCACGGTTGGCCTGCTCGAACTCGGCATCGGCCGGCGCAGCAAGGCCCTCGCTCTGGAAGGCGCCGGCGAGGTCGTCGAACGTCTCCCGGCGCCACGGGGTGATGTTGGTGAAGGTCACCGCCTGCTTGGCGGCCAGCGAATTCGTCGGGGTGCCGAGGTCCAGGCCGCCCGCGGCCGTGACGGCCTCGATCAGCCGCAGCGGCGAGGTGTGGTCGGCGACCTGGGAGTAGACGTGACCGCCCACGGTCCACGGCGAGATGATCAGGCAGGGGACGCGGAAGCCGGAGCCGGCCGGCAGGCCGCCGCCCGGGGTGCCGCGCGGCGAGGGCACGTCGACGTACTCCTCGGGGTGGGTGGCCGGGTCGGGGACCGGCGGCGGCACGTGATCGAAGAAGCCGTCGTTCTCGTCGTAGTTGATGATGAAGACCGTCGAGTTCCACAGGTCCTCGTTGGCCGCCAGGGCCTCGAGCTTGGAGGCGAGGAAGTACGCGCCGGCGGCGGGCGTGTTCGGCGGGTGCTCGTCGGAGGCGTACGGGCCGTCGGGGAAGAGCCAGGTGACATCGGCCAGCGTGCCGTTGGCGCAGTCCTCCTCGAAACCGAGGTAGCCGGTGGTCGCGGGCGTCGGGCTCAGCGGGTTGCCCGCGCCGCCCGGCGTACCGTCGCCGAACAAGGAGCCGTTGGTCATCAGCCGGTTGTAGAGCTCGTCGTCGACGAGGCCCTTGACGGCCAGGTTCTTCCACCAGCTGAAGTAGTTGTACGAGCCGGAGCTGGTGTAGGTCTTCACCGTGTAGCCGGCGTTGTAGAGGACCTCGGCCGCCGACTGCCACTGCAGGACGTTGGGCTTCACCGTCTCCAGGATCGGGCCACCCATCGTGCCCTGCGGGTCGTTGGTGCCCGACATCCACACCGCGCGGTTCGGGTACGTCGGCCCCATCACCGAGCAGTGGTAGTTGTCCATCAGCGTGAACTTCTCGGCCAGCGCCCAGTGGAACGGAATGTCCTGCTGCTTCATGTACCCCATCGTGAAGGAGCCCTTCGCGTCACCGTCCGAGGCGATGTGGGTGTGCAGCCAGCCGTCCATGGCGCCCTTGTTCCAGGACGCGTGCTGGTCGCGCCAGTCGTGCGAGAGCGACGGCACCGCCGCCGCCCCCGTCGTCGAGGTGTCCATGTGGTACGGCTCGAGGTAGCCCAGCGGGTTCGCCGGGTCTGGCTGCTGGAACACGGAGTTGCCGTTCGCGAGCGTCATCGCGGTCGGGTCATCGAACCCGCGGACCCCGGGGAAGGTGCCGAAGTAGTGGTCGAAGGACCGGTTCTCCTGCATCACGTAGACGACATGCTTGATCTTCGAGAGATCGAAGGCTGCCGGGTCCGCCGAGGCGGCGGCCATCAGGTTCTTGGGCAGCAGGCCGGACATGCCGGCCGTGCCCGCGACTGCGGCCGCGCCCATGATCACCGCACGACGCGAGGCGTGCGTGCCGAGGACGCCGTTCTGGGTCTCCGTCTTGCTGGTCTCCGTCTTGCTGGTCTCAGACATGGTTGCTTTCTCTCGCTCGTTGCGTGTGCTGCTCACTAGGGGGCTGACCTGCCGGGGGCTGGTCATCGGTGCTTGACGGCGGGCGTGCGGGTCGAAGCCCTGGTCACCGTCGTGTAGCCGCTCGCCGTGCCGGTGACCCGGACGACCACGTGCTTGCCCTTGTACTTGCGGGCCACGAAGAAGGCGGAGTGTGTCGCGCCCCTGATCTTCTTGCCGTTGACGTACCACTGGTAGTGGAGGTGCCCGGTCGACAGCGCGGTCGCTCCGACCTTCCAAGTGCCCGGCTTCGCCGTCAGGTGCTTGCCGACCTTGGCCTTGCCGAGGATCGCCGGTGCCCCGGAGGACATCGAGCCTGCTGCCACCGCGTGCAGGGCGGACACCAGCGTCGCCGTCGTGAAGCCGGAGGCCGAGCCGGTCACCCGGACCGAGATCTTCTCGCCGAAGTCGGCGGCGCTCACCGTGTAGGTGGACGCCGTCGCCTTCGAGATCGCCACCCCGTTGCGCAGCCACTGGTAGCTGAACGAGGTCACCGAGGACGAGCCGGCCTTCCACGCGCCCGGCTTGGCCGTCACCTTGTCCCCAACCTTGACGGTGCCGGTGATGGTGGGCGTGACCGTCGTGAGGGTGCCCGGCAGCGGCACCGGGATCGTGACCGCAGCGGAGGTCGCGCTCGCGGAGGTGAAGTCCTCCTTGATCGCCGTGACCGCGACCGACAGTGCATGGCCCTGGTCACCGGTCGTCACTGTGTACGTCGACCCGGTAGCTGCGTTGATCGCGACGCCGTCGCGCAGCCACTGGTAGGTGTAGGAGTCCGGGGTCGGGTTCCAGGTGCCGTTGCTGGCCGTCAGCACCGAGCCGGCGGCCAGGGTGCCGGTGACGGCCGGCGCATCCTGCGAGACGACCGGGCCGTTCGCGAGCGCAGCGCAGGCGCTCGCTGCGACGCCAGACCCGGTCACCGAGACCTGGTCGGCAGGCTCGATCGGGCCGGCCGCAGTGCCGCCGTCCGCTGCGTTGACGACCTCATCGACGACGTTGTTGCGGGTGTCGGCGATGTAGAGGGCGTTCGTCGCCGCGTCCACGGCCACGGCGTACGGCGTGTTGAGCGTCGTCGTCGCCGGGAGCGATCCGTTGCCGACCGGGCTGGCGTTCCCGCCGCCCGCCGCCCCGCCGACATTGACGATCGTCGAGATCGTGCCGTCGGCCGCTACCTCGCGGATCGCGTTGTTGAAGGTGTCGGCGATGAACAGGTCGCCGGCACCGTCGACTGCGATGCCCTGCGGGTCGTTGAGCAGGGCCGAGGTGGCCTTGCCGCCGTCGCCGGCGTACCCGCCGAGGCAGTCGTTGCCGGCGAGGCTCGCGGCGTAGTCGCCGGCCACGGTGGTGATCACCCCGTCCGACGACGCGACGCGACGCACCACGTTGTTGGACGAGTCGGCGATGTAGACGTTGTCCTGAGCGTCGACCGCGACTCCGGCGGGCTGCGAGAGCCGCGCCAGCGGACCGGCGTTGCCGTCACCGGTGTAGCCGGCCGTGCCGGTACCCGCGACGACCTTGATCTGGCCGGTCGCGTAGACCTCGAGGACACGGTTGTCGGAGGTGTCGGCGATGTAGACGTTGTCGTCGCTGTCGACGGCGACGTCGTTCGGGTGCCAGAGGTTGACCGAGAGCGGCGTGCTGTCCACCGTCACGATCGACCCGGCACCGCCGGCGGTGCCGGTGCCTGCGAAGCGGTGGATCGTGCCATCGGCGGTGATCTCGCGGATCACGTTGTCACCACTGTCGGCGATGAACACGTTGCCGTGCGAGTCCAGCGCCGTGCCGCCCGGCTGGTACAGCTGGGCGTCGGTGGCGGGACCTTCGTTGCCGAGCTCGCCGTAGCCTTCCAGCGAGCCGGCGACGATCGTGTTCGACCCGTTCGCCATCGTGGCCAGCAGGTTGTCCCCGGTGTTGGAGACGTAGACCGTGCCGTTGTTCGCGGAGATGCCCGCAGGCCGGTACAGGCCACCAGCGGGAGGCAGCGGCAGGCCGGTCGTCGGGTCGATCACCGGGTCGGCGCCGGAGCTCGCGTCATAGGACAGCGTCTTCAGCAGCGGGCCGGTGGTGTCGGCGATGCCGACGCCGTCGCTGTAGGAGAAGCCGCGCGGCGCGAGCAGGCTGAGGTAGTCGCGGCCGGTGAAGGACAGCCCCGAGTCCGACGATGCGACCGTGAGGGTGGCACCGGCCGCGACGGTGGTGCCCGCGGGCAGTGTGTAGCCGGCGCCCGCGCCGTTGCGCTGCAGCACGTAGCCCGCGAGGTCGACGTCTCCGCTCCCGGTGTTGTGCAGGGTGACCTCGTTGGCGGTGGCGGTGGCGATCTTCACGGCCCGGGTGAAGCCGACCTGTTCGAGGTCGACCGTCGTCGGCGTGCTCAGCTTGGTCGCCAGGGTGTGGTTGATGTCGTCGCCGCCAGCGAAGAGCGAGTTGTACCAGACGGTGGCGAGCGGGTCGGAGCGGTCGGTCGGGACCGCGTAGTGCTCGGCGTAGTTGTTATTGGTTGCCGTGCACACCGACGCACCGTTGAACGTGTTGGCCGCGCACGGGGTGTCGACCCAGGCTTGCGTGATCGGCGTCGATCCCTGGTTGACCGAGATGTAGAAGCTGCGGTCTCCACCGGAGTTGGCCATCGAGGTGAAGCCCTCGGCCAGGACCACGGGAGTCGAGGCCGGCAGCCCGTAGTTGGACAGGAACTGCGAGGTGGTCTTGACGCCGAAGTACTGGTTCTCGACCCACCAGACCAGCTGGGTCCCGTGAGCGGGGATCACCGGGTCGACCAGCGGCCCGGTCGCCGACGTGTCCGCGGAGTCGTGCAGCGACATGACCGCGCCGCTCTTGGTGAGCGTCAGGCCGTACGCCGCGAAGTCGATCGGGTGGTCGGTGGTGTTGGTGATCTCGCTGTACTCGTACCAGTCAGTCGAGTTGTTGTCGTAGTTGACCTCCGAGACGAGCAGGTCGTTCGGCGAGATCGCCGGGGGGCCGGAGTTCGCCGCGCCCTTGGTCGGGAACGCCGAGTTGGCGAACATGCCGGTCCCGTCGGCGGTGCGCGCCCAGGAGGTCGGCGCGTAGGACGTCCACGAAGCCTCGTCGAGGATCGTGCCGTCGGTCTCGGTCAGGTAGAGCGTGTCCGCGGCAGCGAGGTGCAGGCCCGCGGCCGCCATGTCGGCGCCCTCGACGACGACGAAGCCGTTCGCGGCGATGTCCTGGGCGGGCACGTTGTAGGTGTCGCCCTCGCTGTCGACGAGCTCGAGCGCGCTGTGGGCGGCGGCGCCGGTGTTGTAGAACTCGACCCAGTCCTTCGCTGCCGTACCGGTGGCCTTGACCTCGTTGATCCGCAGGCCGGCCAGCGGATCGGTGCCGCCCGGACCACCGAGCGGTGGGAGCTCGACGAACGTGAAGTCCTTCGAGACAGACGCCTGGGCGTCACCGACGCCGCTGTCGGTGACGGTGACGTGCACGGCGTAGTGGCCGATCGCGTCGGTCGGGCTACCGCTGATGACGCCCGTGCCGGGGTCGATCGTGACGCCAGCCGGCAGGCCGGTCGCGGTGTAGGCGTACGGCGGGGTGCCGCCGTGCGCGTCGGCGGTGATGGCGGGGAGCGCAGCGCCCTTGTTCAGCGAGACGTCACTGATCGGGTCGAGGCGCAGGACCGTGCTGAGCGTCAGGGTGAACGACGCCGTGTTGGTGTCGGTCGGCTCCCCGTCGGCAACAGTGACCGTGACCATGTAGTCCTGCACGGCGTCTGCCGGGTCCGGCGTGCCGCTGATGACGCCCGTGGTCGGGTCGATCGTGACGCCGTCCGGCAATCCGGCGGCCGAGTAGGTCAGGTCGTTCCAGACCTTGGTGGCGTGCACGTGGATCGCAGGCATCGCCTCATGGAGCGAGATCTCGGTGTCGTCGATCGGGGCGATGCCGACGCGGGTGCTCGCCTGCGAGTGCAGCCCGTACGACGCCGGGTCGGCCAGCGTGAAGTCGGCGTTGTTGTTGTCGGAGTCCTGGGGCAGGCCTGAGGTGAAGGTGCGCGTGATGACGCAGGCGTTGTTCGTGCCGGAGCTGAGCCCGGTGCCCTCGAAGCCCGCGGGCTCGGTGACGTTGGCAGCCGTCCAGCCGACGCCGTCGACCACGGTGGCCTTGGCAGCCGGCGCGGAGAGGTCGCCGCCGGGGGCGGCGCCGTTGCTCGCGGCGTTGAGCAGCCACAGCTGACCACCGGTGTTGCAGCCGCCGAAGCCGTTGTTGGTCTGACCTGACGGGTCGTTGGCTGCCTTGGTCGCAGCCGTGTTGGTGTCATCGGATCCGTAGCGGAAGTCCAGGTCGGGGACGATGCCGGTCGGCGGCACGCCCTTGCTGTGCGCGTCCACCGTCGCGTCGGTGTTGTGGCCGTTCCAGATCAGGAAGTAGTGGTGCGGGAGCACGATGCCGTACAGCTTCATCGACGAGCAGCTGGTGCTGCTGTTGCTGCGATAGCACTGGTAGTAGTTCGGCGTGACCACGCCGGTCGTCGGGTCGATGGTGCCCAGCGAGATGTCGTGGTCGGTGGGGTTGTAGAGCTCGGTCCAGTCACTGTTGAAGGCGGTGCCGTCGGCGCCGTAGACGGCCGCGACGATCAGGTCGTTCTGGGTCAGGACGGCAGGCGCAGCATTGGCTGACCCCTTGGTCGCGGCCGATGACGCCGCGAAGGCGCCGGTGCCATCAGGGAAGCGCGCCCACGTGGTCGCGAAATGCGAGGTCCACGACGTCTCGTCGAGGAGGGTGTCGTCGCTCTCGGTGAGGTCCAGGGTGTCCTTGGCGGCGAGATCGAGGCCTGCGGCATCGAGGTCAGAGCCCTCGACGGTGACGAACGCGCCGGCGCCGATGTCCTGGGTCGGCAGGGTGTAGGAGTCGCCGTTGCCGTCGACCAGGTTCACCGAGGCGCCGGTGATGGCGGCGCCGGTGTTGACGAGCTCGACCCAGTCGTTGGCCGCGGTGCCGGTGGTCTTGACCTCGTTGATCCGCAGGCCGGCGAGCGGGTCACCGCCGCCCGGACCGGTGGTCTTGGGCTGCACCGTGATGTCGACCGGGGTGGTGACCGCCTGGGGAGTCGCACTGCTGTCGGTGACGGTCACGTGCCCGGCGTAGTGCCCGACGGAGGCAGTCGGGGTGCCGCTGATGATGCCGGTGCTCGGGTCCACGGTGACGCCGGCGGGAAGGCCGATCGCGGAATAGCTGTAGGCCGGGGTCCCGCCGTGGGCCTGCACCTGGATCGGCGTCAGGGCCACGCCCTTGTGGACCGAGGAATTGGCGACACCGTTGACCCGCAGGACATTGCTCACGGTCAGGTTGAAGCTCGTCGTCGCCGTCTCGGCGCCGGTCGGAGAGGAGTCGGTGACCGTGATCGTGACCGGGTAGGCCTTCAGGTCGTCGGTCGACGGCGGCGTACCGCTGATGATCCCGGTGCTCGGGTCGATCGAGATGCCGTCCGGGAGGCCGTCCGCTGCGTAGCTGAGCGCGCCGGTGCCCTTGCTGCCGTTCACCTCGATCGCGGGCATCGCCTCGTTGATGCTGATCACGGTGTCAGCGATGGCGGCGACGGCGACGTGGTCGGCGATCTGGCCGTGGATCTGGAACGTGGCCGGGCTGGCGATCGAGAAGTCGGTGCGGTTCACGTCGGTGTCGACCGGGATGCCGTTGGTGAAGTTGCGGGCGATGACGCATGCGTTGGTCGTCCCGGCGTTGAACCCGGTGATGACGGTGGCGCCGTTGGTCTCAGCGGCGTTGGGCTGGGTGGCGCCTCCGTTGTACCAGCCGACTCCGTCGACGACGCCGTCGGTCTTGGCGTCTGCGGAGGAGAGGTCGCCGGTGAAGGTCGGGGCGTTCGCGGCACCGCTGGCGTTGGGGTCGAGCAGCAGCACCTGGCCGCCGGTGTTGCAGCCGCCCATGTTGCTGCCCTGCTGCTGACCGTTCGCGGCCGTCTTGACTGCTGCATCGAGATCGGGGGTGACGCCGGCGGGGTACGTGCCGTCGTCGGCCGGCGAGTGTGCGTTCGCGTACCAGACGAAGAAGTAGTGGTGCGCCTTCACCGTGCCCGAGAGTTTGACCGTCGACGAGCACTTCTGGGGCGACGTGGTGACGCCCCGGTAGCAGAGGCTGAAGTTGCTCGCCGTGACCGCGCCGCCGCTGACCGTGCCGAGCGAGATGTCGGACGAGGTCGGGTTGTAGAGCTCGATCCAGTCATTTGTCCACTGGGCAGTGTCGCCGTTGGCTCCCCACACCGCGGCGATCACCAGGTGGTCCGGCACCACCGGGTCGTCGGCGAAAGCGCTCGAGGTGAGGCTCGGCGCGAGGATGGTGAGGCCGGCCAGCCCGAGCAGGGCGGCAACGATCATGGAGAAAGGCCGACGCAGCGACCCCTTCTGGTTCGTGGCACGAAGGGACTGCACGTCGGTCATCGTCTGCTCCAGAAACTCGATCCAACTGTCGACAGGCCCGAGAGGCCGCGACGAGGGCAGGTGCAGTTGAACGGCCGATAGTTAACGGCGGTTAAACACCAGGGACAGGTGGGGGAAACAACGACCGAGACTTGGACGTACCGTTCCCAGGCGCGCATCTGGGACTGAGAAGGTGTCGTGGTGGACGACTTCGTGATGCCCCTCCCCCTGCCACTCGACGTCGTGTCGCTCACGATGAGCCTGGTCAACATCGAGTCCCTGACCGGCGCGGAAGGAACCCTTGCGGACGCGATCGAGCAGGCGCTCGGCACCCAGCCGCATCTGGCCGTCGAGCGCTTCGCGGACACCATCGTCGCCCGGACCAACCTCGGCTTCGCCGAGCGGGTGCTGGTAGTGGGCCACCTCGACACCGTTCCCGAGGACGGCAACCTGCTCGCGTACGTCGAGATGGGCAAGCTCTTCGGCCTGGGTGCCTGCGACATGAAGGGCGGCCTCGCGGTGATGCTCAAGTCGGCGACGCTTCCGGCGTACGGGCGCGACGTCACGCTCCTCTTCTACGACGGCGAGGAAGCCTCCGAGCCCAGCGGCATCGAGCGGCTCTCTGAGCAGCGGCCCGACCTGCTCCAAGCCGACCTGGCGATCGTGATGGAGCCGACGGACGCTCGCGTCGAGGTCACCACGGACTCACCGCTCGTCGCTGCGCTGCGTCGGACGACGGCGTCGTCGGACGTCGAGCTGGTCGAGACGCCCGTCGCCCGGAAGACCGCGGCTCACCTCGCCGCGCTCGGCATCCCCGCGCTCACCTTCGGCCCCGGCGATCCCGTCCTCGCGCATACCCGCGAGGAGTATGTGCCGACGGCCCAGCTGACCGAGTGCGAGTTCTGGCTGCGGCTGCTCCTCAAGGATTGACGACGTTGCTGCGTCGTTCGATGACGATGACGTCGCGCCACTGGCCGGCCGCGGTGCCGTGGGTCATCTGGCCGATGCGGTGACGGGTGCCGACGATCTGGAAGCCGGCCGTTGCATGCAAGGCGAGGCTGGCGGTGTTCTCGGGGAAGATGCCGGACTGGATGGTCCAGATGCCGGCTGCCTCGGTGCCGGCGATCAAGGTGTCGAGGAGCAGTCGGCCGATGCCATGACCTTGGGCCGCAGGCGCGACGTAGACGGAGTGCTCGACGACCCCGGCGTAGACGCAGCGGTCGGAGACAGCGGCCGCTGCGACCCAGCCGAGGACGTCGGCCCCAGCGAGGGCCACGAACCGCTGGTCCGGGAGCTTGGCTGAGTCGAAATGCTCCCAGGTCGGCGTCTCGGCCTCGAAGGTGGCGTGACCGGTTGCGATGCCTGCGGCGTAGATGGCCTCGACGGCAGGCCAGTGGTCGGCGGCGAGCGGAGCGATCCTCACCCAGGCGGTCATTGGTCCAGCGAAGCGATCAGGGCTTGCACCCGGATACGGATCTCGTCACGGATGGGACGGACTGCCTCGACACCCTGCCCTGCCGGGTCATCGAGGTTCCAGTCCTCGTAGCGCTTGCCGGGGAAGAAGGGGCACGCGTCGCCGCACCCCATCGTGATGACGACGTCGGCCTGCTGGACTGCGGATGCGGTGAGGACTCTGGGTTGCTCGCCGGCGATGTCGATGCCAACCTCGCCCATCGCCGCGACGGCGGCGGGGTTGATCTGATCAGCGGGCTGGGAGCCGGCGGAGTAGACGTCGATGCGGTCGCCGGCGAGGTGCTGGAGGTAGCCGGCGGCCATCTGGGAGCGGCCTGCGTTATGAACACAGACGAAGAGGACCGAAGGGTTGGTCATGAGCTCGCCTCAGGCAGGGTCGGGTGCGGGTAGAGGAACCGGACGGCCAGGAACGCGAGGCCGCCGCCGAGTGCTTGGGCGAGCACGAACCCCGGCACGGAGCCGGGATAGATCCCGGCGAAGGTGTTGGAGAACATCCGGGCGATGGTGACCGCGGGGTTGGCGAAGCTGGTGGAGCTGGTGAACCAGTAGGCGGCGGTGATGTAGCCGCCGACGGCGAAGGCGATGGTCTCGGTGCGAGCGGAGCGGACCGATCCGACCACGATGAGCAGCAGGCCGAACGTCGCGACGACCTCGCCGAGCCAGAGGTGCCCGCCGGCGCGGTGGTGGGTGGAGATCGCGACGGCGTCGAGGCTGAACATCAGGTTCGCCACGACCGCGCCCAGGATCCCACCGGCGATCTGGGCGACGATGAGCAGGACGGCGTCCTTGCCACGAACCAGCCCGAAGCCGACCTCGGCCAGGGTCACGATCGGGTTGAACGCGGCGGAGACGGGTTGCAGCGCGAGGATCAGCGCGACCAATGCGGCGCCGGTGATCAGGCTGTTCTCGAGCAGCTCGAGTCCGACGTCGTTCGGCGAGAGCCGGGTAGCCGCGATTCCGGAACCGATGACGGCAGCGACCAGGAAGCCGGTACCGATCAGCTCGGCGACGGCCCGGCGCATGACCTCGGGTGCGCTCGTGACTGCCGGCGCGTCGGCCTGGACCGCTGTCGCGGCCGGCTCCCCGCTCACGGGGCGACCCCGCCGAGCAGTGCAGCGAGGTCGGCCAGGGCCGCCGGCTGGACCCGGTAGTAGACCCACACCCCTCGTTTGGACCGGTCGAGCAGGCCGACCTCGTGCAGCACCTTGAGGTGATGACTGATGGTCGGCTGCGACAGGTCGAACGCTTCCTGGAGGTCGCAGACGCACGCCTCGCCGTCGGCGTGCGAGGCGACCAGCGATAGGAGTCGCAGCCGGACAGGGTCGGCCAGCGCCTTGAGGAGCGGAGAGATGCGGGAGGCCGCATCAGCCGAGAGCGGCTCGCGGGTTACCGGGGAGCAGCAGGCGACGGCCTCGACCGGCGTGAGCGTCAGAACAGACTTCGACATGCGTCTATGTTGACACATGTCTATGTCTTGGCGCATCCTCGCCTTATATCGACATCTGTCTATCTCTTAGGAGTACTCCATGCCCCGTCTCCAGCTCGCCCTCAACGTCGACGACCTCGAGGTCGCTGTCGCCTTCTACTCCGCCCTGCTCAACACGCAGCCCGCGAAGACGAAGCCCGGGTACGCGAACTTCGCCGTGGCCGAGCCGCCGCTCAAGCTCGTGCTGATCGAGAACCCCGGCCACGGTGGGTCCCTGAACCACCTCGGGGTCGAGGTCGAGACCATCGACCGCGTCGACGCCGAGCTCGAGCGCCTCACAGCTGCAGGATTCGCTTCGACCGAGAAGCGTGACACCACCTGCTGTTACGCGCGGCAGGAGAAGTTCTGGGTCGAGAACACCCCGAGTGGCGAGAAGTGGGAGGTCTACACGGTCATCGAGGACGCCGAGGCCTTCGGTGGGGTCCCGGACAGGGAGCAGAACGTGTGCTGCGGGGCCGAGGTCGCCGACTCGGCCCAGCCGAGCCAGGCCGTCTGCTGCTAGGTGCGAACAGCTCCCGGCTGTTGCTTCCTCGTGCGTCGGCCGGGAGCGGCTAGCGTCCTCGGCCGACGAGCTTGGCGAGCAAGGACCTGACCTTGCGAGGCGGTCTTCTCGGTTCGGCTCCCAGGTCGCGCAGGACCCGGAGCCGCAGATCGCGTGGAGGCGCCGCCGCTGTCAAGAAGGCGAGGCGACTCACGGTCTCCTGGAACCCGACGACCTCTTCGCGGCATGCCGCGCAGTGGGTGAGGTGCATCCCGAAGTCGTCTCGCTCATCGACCGAGAGCGCATCGATGACGTAGGCGCCCGACAGGGCGTGGCTCACCTCCTGGGCCATCACGGCTTCTTGGAGTGGTCGTTGCTCTCCGAGCCGGTGACCGTTCTGCACATGTCAGTCATTCGGAGCGGGCGGCGCAGCGGATCGCGCTATCACGGGCCTTTCGCCAGGGATTCGAGGGCGTCGTGACCAATCCGCACCGCCATCGGTTGCGAATGCCTCGTGAAAGCAAGCCCCTCCACGAGCAAGGTTGTGAATCGACATGAACCCCAGTACCTCGAAGTTCGGCAAGGCCGCTGCGGCCCTCGCGCTGACCGGCATGGCCGCGCTCGGCGTCGCAGCCTGCGGCTCGAGCTCTGACTCCCCCAAGAAGCTCACCGCGATCGCCCACGTCCCCGCACTGACCGGCAAGTCGACCGCGATCAAGCTCGACGCCGGCTTCGTCAAGGCACTCGGCAGCCTCAAACTGACCCCCGGCGTCCTGGGCACCGCACAACTGACCAACGGATCCCTGATCTTCCCCATCACCGGCGGCAACGTCAGCTACTTCAAGCCCGGCACCGTCTCCCCCTACGTCATCGGCCAGATCCAGCACGAAGGCTCCGGCCTCTCCCTGACCGCCGGCAGCACCACCGTCCAACTCACCAACTTCAACGTCGACCCCGGCGAGTCCCGCGTCTACGGCGACGTCGCCGTCAACGGCAAGACCGCCGTCTCCGACGCCTACCTCTTCACCCTCAACGGCAACACCCTGCAGCCCCTGAAGTCCGAAGGCAGCACCGCCATCCTCACCGGCACCAAGGTCTTCATCTCCCCCGTCGCAGCAGGCCTGCTCGACAAGACCTTCGGCACCACCGCCGTCACCGGAGACCTCCTGGTCGGCGTCGCCACCATCACCGTGAACGTCGGCTGA
>DASRRQ010000006.1:0-16761 GCA_035695505.1 Marmoricola sp.
CGCCGACGTCGCTGTGCAGTCCCGGCGCCTGGCAGACGGGCTCGCCAGCCTTGGCGTCCGACCGGGGGACCGGGTCGGGATGCTGATGGCGAACCACCCCGAGTTCGTCCCGCTCAAGTTCGCGATCGCGCGCACCGGCGCTGTCGCCATCCCGTTCAACTACCTCTACCGGACCGAGGAGCTCGGCTACGTCCTCGAGCAGTCCGGATGCTCGGTCCTGATCACCATGACCAGCTTCCTCGACCTCGACTACCTCGCGATGCTCGACGACGTCGCACCGGAAGGTCTGCGGCACGTCATCCAGCTCGGCAAGGACGCCCCGGTGCGCGCGGGTGCGTTAGACGTAGCCGGTCTTGCGGCTCTGGGCGATGCGAGCCCGGGTGCCTCTGACACAGCCGCCCACCAGCCGACCGATGTCGGCGACATGCTCTACACGTCCGGGAGCACCGGGTCTCCGAAAGGCGTGCTCGTCACCCACGACGCCGTCCTCCGCACGGCGTACGCCTCAGCTCTGACGAGGGCTTACGACGACGGCCGCCGGGTGCTCTTCTCGCTGCCGTGCTATCACATGTTCGGCTACGTCGAAGGCCTGCTGAGCGTCATGTACGTCGGTGGCGCGGTGATCCCGCAGACGACGTTCTCGGCGGCCGGCTACCTCGCCGGCATCGAGCGGCACCGGGCGCACGACATCCTGTGCGTCCCGACGATGGCCGTCGCCCTGGTCGAGAGCCCGGAGCGGCTCACCGCGGATCTCTCCTGCCTGGAGGCCATCCTCTGCGGTTCCGCTCCGGCTCCCGTCTGGCTCTGGGAGAAGGTCGAGCGGGACTTCGGCGTTAGCGAGATCGTTACCGGTTACGGGATGACCGAGTGCGGCGGCGCGATGACGCTGACCCTGCCCGAAGACCCGCTCGAGCTGACCAGTGCGACGGTCGGGCGTCCCAAGCTCGCCGGCTCGGCCGGCGTACCGGGCACTGACGCGCTGGTCCTCTACGCGACAGCCGACCCGCTGTCCGGCGAGGAGCTGCCCGTCGGCGAGGTCGGCGAGCTGTTCTCCACCGGCCCCACCACGATGCGCGGCTTCTACGGCAAGCCTGAGGAGACCGCCCTCGCGTTGCGAGGGGATCGGCTCTACTCCGGCGACCTCGGCCGGGTCCGCCCCGACGGCTACCTCGAGCTGACCGGCCGCAGCAAGGAGCTCTATAAGAGCGGCGGCGAGCTCGTGATGCCCAAGGAGATCGAGGAATTGCTCGCGGCCCTGCCCGAGGTCAGCCAGGTCTTCGCGATCGGGCTGGTCGACGACCGCTGGGGTGAGATCGGCTGCGCCGTCATCGTCCGTGCCGTCGGCGCCGAGCTCGACGAGGACGCGGTCCTCGCGCACTGCAAGGCGAGGCTCGCCCGGTTCAAGGTGCCGCGCCGCGTGGTGTTCCTCGAGCCGCACCAGCTGCCCACCACCCCGACCGGCAAGGTCCAGAAGTTCAAGCTCGTTGAGATTGCCAGTGACACGGAAGGAAGCAACCGATGACCGCCGTACTCCCCAGCGCGGGGATCGACCTCGACGCCCTCATCCACCGCGACAAGGTGCACGGGTCGCTCTACACCGACCGCTCGATCTTCGCCCGCGAGCTCGCGAAGATCTGGTACACCACCTGGGTCTTCGTCGGCCACGAGAGCGAGGTGCCCGAGCCGAACGACTACGTCCGCAAGCGCCTCGGCCTCCAGGACGTCGTGATGACCCGCGACAAGGACGGCGAGGTGCACCTGCTGCTCAACCGGTGCGCGCACCGCGGCAACCAGGTCTGCGACGACGTCAAGGGCAACTCCAGCTCGTTCCGCTGCCCGTACCACGGGTGGACCTACCGCAACACCGGAGAGCTGCTCGGCTACCCCTACAACCAGGGGTACGGCGGCAAGAACAAGCTCGAGCTCGGGATGGGCACGGTGCCGCGGGTCGCGTCGTACGCCGGCTTCGTGTTCGGGAGCTTCGCCGACCAAGGGCCGAGCTTGGTGGAGCACCTCGGTGCCGCTGCCGGCGAGATCGATCGGCTGGTCGGGCTCTCACCGGAGGGCAAGGTCGAGCTGAGCGCCGGCTGGCTGCAGCACAAGACCAGGGCGAACTGGAAGCTCCTCGCCGAGAACGAGACCGACGGTTACCACCCGCAGTTCGTGCACGGCTCGATCTTCGGGGTTACCGGCAGCCCGATCGGGGCGCTGTACAGCGACTCCTCGACCGCGGTCACCCGCAACCTCGGCGGCGGCCACTCCGAGAACGACCTGCGCCCGGAGTTCCGCAAGTTCGCCGAGCCGATGCGCTGGTTCGGCACCACCCCCGAGCGCGTCCCCGACTACGTCGCGGCGATGAACGAGGCCCACGGGGCCGATGCGGAGCGGCTGATGATCGAGGGCGCTCCCCACGTGATGATCTTCCCGAACCTGTTCATCGCAGAGATCCAGGTCTTCAACATCCAGCCGGTCGCCGTCGGGGAGTGCCTCCAGTACTCGACCGCCGTCCAGCTCGCCGGTGCAGCAGAGCTCAACAAGCGGATGATCAGCCAGTCCATCGGGTCGGTCGGCCCTGCCGGGATGCTGCTCGCCGACGACACCGAGATGTACGAGCGCAACCAGCGCGGGGTCGAGACGCTCACCCCCGAGTGGCTCGACGTACGCCGCGGGCTGCACCGCGAGCAGACCGACGAGGCCGGTTTCACGATCGGCACTGCGACCGACGAGACCGGGATGCGCGGCTTCTGGTCGCACTACAAGTCCCTGATGGAGGCCTGATGACCGCCGTGGAGACCACTGACGAGCTGCTGTCGATCCCCGAAGACTGGGACCCGCGCGAGGTCGAGCAGTTCCTCTACCGCGAGGCGCGCCTGGCCGACGAGAACGACTACGACGGGTGGGAGGCGCTCTGGACCGATGACGCCCTCTACTGGGTGCCGGCCGGTGGCGCAGACATCGACCCGATCAACCAGGTCTCGGTGATCTATGACAACCGCAACCGGATTGCGACCCGGATGAAGCAGGTCCGTACCGGCAAGAGGTACGCCCAGGCCCCGCCGTCCAACCTGCGCCGGATCATCGGCAACGTCGAGCTGCTCGGCGGCCGGACCAACCCGTCGGGCGGCACCGACCTCGAGGTCGGTGCGAACTTCCTGGCGTTCGAGTCGCGGCAGCGCGGCAACGAGCTGTGGGGCGGGCGTACGACGTACCGGATCCGTCGCGTCGACGGCGAGATCAAGCTCGCCTACAAGAAGGTCGTGCTGGTCGACAACGACAAGGCGATCCCGACGTTGGCCTTCTTGGTATGACGGAGTTCGCATGACACCCGACATCCCGATCGGCCTGGTCGAGAACGAGTTCGCGTCGCTCTCGCTGACCATCGATGGCGAGGGCAACTCGGCGCGGCTGCGGATCACCGATCTGCGCACCGACGTGGTCCGCTTCCTCGACCCGCTGCAGCTCGAGGCACTTGCGCATCTGGGTGACGAGCGGCTCGACTGGCTGCTGGACCCCTCGGCGGACCGCTGGCGCCATGACGCCTGAGGACGGCGTGGATCTCACCACGTCCCGCCAAGCTCGACGAACGGGCGGCGCGGCCCTCGACCTGACGGCGTTCGTCCGCCCGGGCGATCTGGTCGTGTGGGGCCAGGCGTGCAGCGAGCCGCGCACGCTGACCGAGCAGCTGCTGGCGCAGGCTGCAGGGATCGGGCCACTGCGTTGCTTCGTCGGCATCCCCGCCGAGTCGGGCGTCACAACGGCAAGCGTCGCTGCAGCGCCGGACCTCGAGGTGCTCTCCTACTGCGGAGCCGGGTCGAACGCCGCGATGCACGACGCCGGCCGGCTGCAGATCGTGCCGGCGCACTACTCCGACCTGCCCGCGATGCTGACCACCGGCTCTCTGCGTGCCGACGTCGTCTTGGTGCAGGTCTCGCCGCCCGATGAGAGCGGCCGGCACAGCCTCGGCCTCGGTGACGACTACTTCTCTGCGGCGATCGGGACCGCGCGCACCGTGATCGCCGAGGTCAACGACCAGGTCCCGTTCACGTTCGGCGCGCGCACGCTGATGGCGCACCACTGCGACGCGATGATCCACACCTCGAGGCCGCCCGGGATGATGCCCACGCCTCTCTTCAGCGATCAGACCACTGCCGTCGCGCGACAGGTCGCCGGGCTCGTCCAGGACGGCTCCACCCTGCAGTTCGGGATCGGCGCGCTGCCCGAGGCGGTCCTCGACCAGCTCGGCCAGCACCGCGACCTCGGCATCCACTCCGGGATCATCAACGACGCTGCGCTGCGGCTCATCGAGGCGGGCGCGGCCACCGGTGAGCGCAAGACACGGGACCGCGGGGTCGCGATCGGCGGACTCCTCGGCGGGACCGAGCGGCTGTTCCGGTTCGCCCACCGCAACCCGCGACTCGAGCTGCGGAGCACGGCGTACACCCACGACCCGGAGGTGCTCGGACAGTCGCATCAGCTGGTCGCGATCAACGCGGCGCTCGAGGTCGACCTGACCGGCCAGGTGAACTCCGAGGTCGCTGCCGGCCGGTACGTCGGGGCCATCGGCGGTGCCGTCGACTTCCTGCGCGGCGCAGCCCGGTCGCGCGGCGGCGTACCGGTGGTCGCGCTGCCGTCGATCAGCAAAGGCAGTTCGCGGATCGTCGCGACCCTGTCCGGCCCGGTGTCGACGCCGCGGTCCGAGGACATCGTCGTGGTCACCGAGCACGGCGTCGCAGACCTCCGCGGGCTCGCACTGGAGCAGCGCATCGAGCGGATGCTGGCGATCGCCGATCCGACCGTCCGCGACGACCTCGCCCGCGCGGCCGAGCAGACCTTGGCCAGCTGAGATGCCCCACCACCTAGGAGGAACCATGCCCGCAGGACTACGACGCGCCGCGATCGTGAGCCCGGTGCGCACCGCCGTGGCCACGTTCGGCGGGAGCCTGCTACCGCTGCGGGCCGAGGACCTCGCAGCCGAGGTGATCAAGGCGCTGGTCCAGCGCTCCGGCGTCGACCCCGAGCGGATCGAGGACGTCGCCTTCGCCCAGTCCTACGCCAACTCCGAGGCGCCCTGCATCGGACGTTGGGCGGCCCTGCACGCCGGCCTGCCGATCACCGTCCCGGGCTACCAGGTCGATCGGCGCTGCGGTGGCGGCCTGCAGGCGGTGATCAATGCGGCGATGACGGTGCAGACCGGCGCGGCCGACGTCGTGATCGCCGGCGGCGTGGAGTCGATGAGCAACATCGAGCACTACACGACGACCGCCCGCTGGGGTTCGCGCGCGGGCAACCAGACGCTGTACGACCGTCTCGACCGCGGCCGCGAGCGCTCCCAGCCCAAGCATCGGTTCGGCCCGATCAGCGGCATGATCGAGACCGCCGAGAACCTCGCCCGGGACTTCGGCATCGGGCGCGAGGAATCGGACGCGTTCGCGGTACGCAGCCACCAGCGCGCCGCTGCCGCGTGGGAGTCCGGCCGCTTCGACGACGAGGTGCTGCCGGTCTTGGTGCCGCAGCGCAAGGGCGAGCCCGTCGTCTTCGACCGTGACGAGGGCGTCCGGCCGGGTACGTCGGTCGTGACGCTCGCGGGCCTGCGCACGGTGTCGAAGGACGGCACCGTCACCGCCGGCAATGCAGCCCAGCAGAACGACGCGGCAGCCGCCTGCCTGGTCGTCGCCGAGGACAAGGTCGAGGAGCTCGGCCTGGAGCCGATCGCCTGGTTCGAGGGCTGGGCCACCGTCGGCTGCGAGCCTGCGACGATGGGCCTCGGGCCGGTCGGCGCAGTGCAGAAGCTCTTCGCCCGGACGGGGTTCGGGTTCGACGACCTCGACCTGATCGAGGTCAACGAGGCGTTCGCTGTGCAGGTGCTCGCGGTCCTGTCGGGGTGGGGCGTGAAGTTCGACGAGGTCGACAGCCGGCTCAACGTGAACGGCTCGGGCATCTCGCTCGGCCACCCGATCGGCGCCACCGGGGTCCGGATCATGACCACGATGCTCCACGAGCTGCGGCGTCGGAATGCGGGCCGTGACGGCGCGCTGGCGCTGGAGACGATGTGCGTCGGCGGTGGCCAGGGCATCGCAGCGCTGTTCCGGGGGGTCTCGGGATGAAGCAGCTGCTTGCCTACGCCACCTACCTGCCGGCGTACCGGGTCGACGGGCTCGGCCGGATCGCCGCCTCGTTCGACGAGGACAGTACGACGATGGCGGTCGCTGCGGCGCTCGCTACCGGCGCGACCGGCCGGCCGGCTCCAAGCGTCCTGCTCGCGACGTCGTCGCCGGCGTACGCCGACAAGACGAACGCTACGACCGTGCACGCCGCGCTCGGTCTGCCGATCGACACCTTCGCGGCCGACCTGATCGGGACTGCGCGCTCCGCGATGGCAGCGCTGCGGCTCGCGAGCACCGACGGGGGGTGGGTGCTGATGGCGGACGTCCGCATCGGCCGGCCGGGCTCGGCGGACGAGAAGGGCGCTGACGGCGCTGCCGCGTTTCTCTTCGGAGACAGCGACCGCGACGGCATCGCCGAGGTGCTTGGTCGAGTCTCGCTGACGGCGGAGTTCCTCGACCGGTGGCGCGAGCCGACCAGCGTCCTCGGCCAGCAGTGGGAGGAGCGCTTCGGCGCCACCCAGTACGCCCCGCTGGTGACGGCCGCGATGGGACAGGTCCTCGAGCAGGCCGGCCTCGACAGTGTCGATCACGTCATCGTCACCTCGCCGAATAGTGGCGTCCGCAAGGCCCATGGCGGAAGCCCGATCGGGTTCCTGGGCGCCGCCGATCCCGGGTTCGCCCTGGCTGCTGCGCTGGACAAGGCGGCGCCAGGGGAGACGATCTTGCTGGTCTCCGCGACAGACGGGTGCGACGCGCTGCTGCTCGGCGCCCTGCCGGCGCTGGCTGAGCGACGGCAGCGGGTGCCGCTGGCCGAGCAGCGCGATGCCGGGATCGCCGTGCCGTACCTGACCTACCTCGCCTGGCGCGGTCTCCTCGAGCGCGAGCTGCCGCGGCGACCCGAGCCAGACCGCCCGGCCGGCCCACCGTCCGCACGCGCCGCCGACTGGAAGTTCGGGTTCACCGGCAACCGCTGCACCGCCTGCGGGTTCGTGCACCTGCCGCCGCTCCGGGTCTGCCGAAGCTGCGGTGCCCAGGACGCGATGGAGCCGGTCCGCGGTGCCGGGTTGTCCGGTCGCATCGCGACGTACACGGTCGACCGGCTGGCCTACTCGCCGTCGCCGCCGGTCGTCGACGTGGTGGTGGACTTCGACGGAGGCGGCCGCTGCTCCGTCGAGGTTGCCGACGCGCGGCCTGACGACCTGGAGATAGGCAGTCCGGTCGAGCTCACCTTCCGCTGCCTGTTCACGGCCGGCGGGGTGCGCAACTACTTCTGGAAGGCACGTCAGATCAGGGAGGCAGCGGATGGCTAGCAGCGGGATCCTCGACAAGGTCGCGATCGTCGGGATGGGGTGCACGCGGTTCGGCGAGCTCTGGGAGTCCTCGACCGACGACCTGCTGCTCGACGCGGTCGGGGAGGCTGTCACGGCTGGTGGGATCGCGGTCGCCGACATCGACGCGTTCTGGCTGGGCACGCTGGGATCCGGGCAGTCCGGGCTGACGCTCAGCCGGCCGCTCGGCATCGACTACAAGCCGGTCACCCGCGTCGAGAACTACTGCGCCACCGGCTCGGAGGCGTTCCGCAACGCTTGCTACGCGGTCGCCTCAGGTGCCTACGACCGGGTGATGGCCGTCGGCGTGGAGAAGCTCAAGGACTCCGGCTTCTCCGGTCTCCTGCGAGCCGACCCTCCGGCCGATGGCACCGCGAGCGAGCTGTCGCTGACGGCGCCCGCGGCGTTCTCGCTGCTCGACCCGGCGTACTGCGCGAAGTACGGCGTGCACCCGGAGGAGATGCGGGCGGCGATGACGCACGTCGCGTGGAAGAACCACGTCAACGGCGCGAAGAACCCGAAGGCGCAGTTCCGCAGCGAGGTGTCGAAGGAGAAGATCGAGGCGGCGCCGCTGGTCGCCGGTCGGCTCGGCGTCTTCGACTGCTCCGGTGTCTCTGACGGTGCGGCCGCGGCGCTGCTCGTCCGGGCCGAGGACGCCTATGACTACACCGACCGCCCGGTCTTCGTGAAGGCGCTGGCGCTCGCAGCCGGCCCGATGCGCGGCGGCCTGGACCCGGCGTACGACTTCACGTCGTTCCCGGAGGTGATCGCTTCGGCGAAGGACGCCTACAGCCAGGCAGGGGTGACCGATCCGCGCACCCAGATCTCGATGGCCGAAGTGCACGACTGCTTCACCCCGACCGAGATCGTGTTGATGGAGGACCTCGGGTTCGCCAACGCCGGACAGTCCTGGAAGGACGTGCTGGCTGGCGACTTCGAGGCCTCGGGCCGGCTGCCGGTCAATGTCGATGGCGGCCTGAAGTCGTTCGGTCATCCGGTGGGCGCGAGCGGGCTGCGGATGCTCTACGAGGCCTGGCTGCAGCTGCGGGGCGAAGCGGGGGAGCGGCAGCTCGCGGCACCGCGGACCGCGTTGACCCACAACCTGGGTGGTCGTCCGGGCGGGTGTGTGTCGTTCGTCTCCGTAGTCGGAACTGAGCTGGGACGCCTCGGCAGTTGACCGGTTTATTTTTTAATATAGAATAAGGAACATGTCATTGGTCTTGCTCGACGAGGCGCGCTCCGTTGCTACTCGCCTGTACGCCGCCCTCGCCGTTGGCGACGCCGCTGCCCTGGACGAGGTCCTGACTGCAGACTTCGTGGGCCGTGCTGCTGATGGGCTGGTCGTCGCCGCGACCGGCGAGCAACACGGCTCCGAGGCGATGCGCGAGCAGGTCTGGTGGCGGATCGGACGCGCCTTCGCCGTGGTCGCACAGCCGACCGAGTTCCACCTCCTCGACGACGGGCGGCTCTTCGTCGCCGGCCGGTACGTCGGGACCGCGCGCCGCTCGGAGGCGCCCCTGGACGCGGCCTTCGTGCACGTGATCACCGTGCACGAAGGCCGGATCAGCCGGCTCGAGCAGCTGACCGATACGCACCTGTTCACCGAGGCCCTCGGGCCGGCGGGCCGCCTGGAGAAGATCGACTACCGGGTCCGCGACGGCGTCGCGCACGTCACGCTCAACCGGCCTGCCGAGCGCAACGCCATCGACCTGCAGGTCGCCGAGGAGACACTCGCGGTGGCCCGGATGATCGAGGCCGACCCGGCGGTCCGCGCCGTCCTGATCTCCGGCGCCGGTCCCGACCTGACAGTCGGCGGCGACATCGACTACTTCACCAGCCACGCCGAGCCTGGCGCGTACGGCGACCTCTTTGCGCGGATGACCGGCCCGTTCCATGAGGCCTTCCGGATCTTCGAGCGGATCGACGCACCGATCGTGACAGTCGCGCACGGCAGCGTTGCCGGCGGCGGCCTCGGCTACGTCTTCACCGCCGACCTGGTGGTCGCCGCGGACGATGCCCGCTTCGTGACCGCGTTCGCGGGCATCGGGCTGTCCGGTGACGGCGGCGGCACCTGGCACCTGCCCCGGCTCGTCGGGCCCCGCAAGGCGATGGAGCTCTATCTGCTGAACCGTCCGGTCAGCGCCGCCGAGGCGCTCGATCTCGGCCTGATCAACGAGGTCGTGCCGGCTGCGGAGGTACGCGAGCATGCGCTCGCGCTCGCCACCCGGCTCGCTGCCGGCCCGACAGTCGGCTACGGCCACATGCGCCGGCTGCTGCGCGGTGCCTGGGAGCGAGACCTCTCGGCCCAGCTGTACGCCGAGACCGAGGCGGTCGCCGCGGCCGGGGACACCAAGGACGCGGCCGCCGGCATTGCCGCGTTCATCGCCAAGACGCCACCGGCATTCGGAGGGAACTGACACATGCCAGGACTGGTACAGGACAGCGCCGAGCACGCCGCGATCCGAGAGAGCGTCGCGAAGATCGCTGACCGCTATGGCTCGGCGTACTTCCTTGAGCGCGGGCGCAGCGTGAATCCGGCGGACGGCCACATCGACGAGCTCTGGACCGAGCTCGGCGCGGCCGGTCTGCTCGGCGTCCACCTGCCCGAGGAGTACGGCGGGGGCGGCGGGGGGATGGCTGACGCAGCGGTGGTTGTCGAGGAGCTCGCGGCGCACGGGATGCCGATGCTGATCTGGGTGATCTCGCCGGCGATCGTGGGCAGCATCCTCGCAGCCCACGCCTCGGCGGAGATGAAGAAGGACTGGCTGCCAGGGATCGCTGACGGCACCCGCAAGATCGCCTTCGGCCTGACCGAGCCCGACGCCGGCTCGAATAGCCACCAGGTGAGCACCACTGCCCGCAAGGATGGCGAAGGCTGGGTGATCTCGGGACAGAAGTACTACATCTCCGCGATCGACCAGTGCGAGGCGGTGCTGATCATCGCTCGCGACGGCGACCTGTCTACCCCGGAGAAGAGCCGGCTCTCGATGTTCGTCGTCCCGACCGATTCGCCGGGCCTGACGCTCCAGCAGATCGAGACCAGCATCGTCTCGCCCGACAAGCAGTTCACGGTCTTCCTCGACCAGGTGCGGGTCGGCCCGGAGGCGCTGGTCGGCGAGACAGGCCATGGGCTCCGGCAGGTCTTCGACGGCCTCAACCCGGAGCGGATCCTGGTCGGCGCGATCTGCGGAGGTGTCGGTCGTTATGCGATCGAGAAGGCGGCCGCCTACGCGAAGGACCGCCAGGTCTGGTCGACGCCGATCGGCGCGCACCAGGGCGTCGCGCACCCGATCGCCCAGGCGCATATGGAGGTCGAGGTCAGCCGCCTCGCGACGATGCACAGCGCGCGCGAGTTCGACGCGGGCAGCCAGGGCACCGCGGAGGCCGCGAACATCGCGAAGTTCGTCGCCTCCGAGGCAGCGCTCAAGGCCCTCGATCAGGCGATCCAGACCCACGGCGGCAACGGGCTCTCGAAGGAGTACGGCCTCTCCGAACTTTGGTTCGTGACCCGGCTGATGCGCACTGCGCCGGTCAGCCGCGAGATGGTCCTCAACTTCGTCGCCCAGACCTCGCTCGGCCTGCCGCGCTCCTACTGACCGCACCAGAGAACGGATCCCCTATGACCATCAACAGCTCGTATGACGCCGTCGTGATCGGCGCGGGGGCCGGTGGCCTGTTCGCCGCCGCCCGCCTGTCCCACGCCGGTTATCGGACGCTGGTCGTCGAGGCCAAGGACAAGGTCGGCGGACGTGCCTCGACGACCGAGATCGACGGCTTCTACGTCAACGACGGCGCGATCGTGATCGAGGTCGGCGGGATCACCCAGGCGACGTGCGAGGAGGTCGGCGCCAAGTTCGAGATCCGTGAGCCCAGCCCGCCGATCCTGTACCGGATCGGCGGGAAGGACGTCGACGTCACCGGGGGAGGGTGGGGCTTCCTGCTCGGCAAGCTGACCCGTCAGGGCGCCAAGCTGGTCAGCGGCATCGGCGCCGCGCGGAATGACTCCGGGCTGCCCGAGGATGAGATCTCTACGGCTGACTGGGTCCGGAAGTACACCAAGAACGAGGGCGTGCACGGGATCTTCCGCAACATGTGTGCGTCCGTCTTCGCGGTCAGCAGCGAGGAGCTGCCGGCCCGAGTCTTCCTGACCTATTTCACCCGTAAGAGCGCGTTCAAGCGCTTCGGCTTCCACCCTGAGGGCACGATCGGCCTGTGGCGGGCGCTCGTCGAGGCGATCGAGGCCAACGGCGGCACCGTCGTCCTCGAGACGACCGCCACCGCAATCCGTGCTGCCGACGGCGCCGTCACCGGTGTGACGCTGGAGCGCGACGGTTCAGCGGTAGACGTCGCGGCCCCCGTCGTGGTCAGCAACGTCGGCCCGTGGGCGACGGGTGCGCTGGCCGGCTACGAGGTCGATGCGGCGTACCGGCCGTGCTCGATGATCACCGTCAACTTCGCGAGCCGCAAGCGGCTGATCGAGGCGCCGGGGATGCTCAGCTTCGCGAAGTCGCGGCGGCTGGCCTACATCGCGAACTACACCGACGTCTGCCCAGAGATGTCGCCTGAAGGCTGGAACCTGTACGTCGGCACGGCCGTCCCTGAGCCGGCCATCGGCGACTTCGACCAGGAGGCGGAGACGGCCGTGCTGCTGGAGGACCTGCGCGAGCAGATCCCCGGCTTCGACGCCGATGCACGGATCCTCTCGATCGTCACGACCCGCGACGGCTGGCCCCCGCAGCGCGCAGTCGCCGGCTACGACCTCCCGCACGACACCGCGATCCGTGGTCTCTGGAACGTCGGCGATGCGGTCAAGGAGTACGCCAACGGCGGCACGACGGCATGTGCCGAGACCGCGCAGATCGTGGCTGCCAAGATCCTCGCCACCCGATGAGAGGGCACAGATGTCCCGCGTATCAACGCCGAGAGGGCACAGATGTCCCGCGCATCAACGCCGAGAGGGCACAGATGTCCCGCGCATCTGCGCCCGGTCGGCGACGTACGGCGAGACATCTGCGCCCGGTCGGCGACCTGGGGTGTGGATTGACTCCGACGTGAACATAAGTAGACTTATGCTGTCCGATGAAGGACTCGAGAGGTGGAAGTGATGAAGATCGACGTCGATTTCGCGAAGTGCACGGGCTTGGGGATCTGCGAGTCGCTCGCGCCCGAGTTCTTCGAGGTCAACGACGCCGGTGATCTCGTCCTGCTCAAAGCCGACATCACCGATGAGGAGCTGCAGGCGGTCGAGGAGGCCGTTGCCGGCTGCCCGACCGAGGCGCTCCGGATCCAGGCCTGAGGATCGCGATGCCGACGTACGGGTTGGTCGTCGTGGGTGCATCACTGGCCGGACTGCGGGCTGTCGAGGCTGCGCGCAAGACCGGCTACGAGGGGCCGATCACGCTGATCGGCGCCGAGGAGCACCTGCCCTACGACCGTCCGCCGCTGTCCAAGGACTTCCTGGCGGAGACCGATGACGGCGGCGAGCCCCAGCGCCCGTTCTTCCGCGACGAGTCGTACCTGGCTGACGAGCTGGGGGTCGAGCTCGTGCTCGGCGCTCCCGCGACCAGGCTCGACACCGACGCCCGCGTGGTCAGAGTCGGCGAGCGCAGCATCCCGTACGACGCCCTGGTGATCGCCACTGGTGCAGACGCCCGCACGATCCCCGGATCGATGCATCTCGACGGTGTGTACGCCGTCCGGTCGCTGGACGACTCCGTCGCCGTCCGTGCTGCCCTGGACGCGGGCGCGCGCACCGTCGTGATCGGCGCCGGGTTCATCGGCTCCGAGGTCGCCTCATCGGCCAAGAAGCGCGGCGTCGACGTGACGATCGTCGAGGCGCTTGCGACACCCCTGGTCCGCGCGACCGGCACCGAGATGGGCCATGCCATCGCCTCGCTGCACGCGCGCAATGGCACGACGCTGCTCTGCGGCAACGGCGTCGCCGCGATCGAGGGCGACGGGCACGTGCAGCGGGTCATCCTCGACGACGGCACCGTGCTCCCAGCCGACCTGGTCATTGTCGGCATCGGCGTCACGCCGAACGTCGGCTGGCTCGAGGGCTCCGGCGTTGCCGTCGAGAACGGCATCGTCTGCGATGAGACCCTCTTCACCGGCGTACCGGGTGTGTACGCCGCGGGCGACGTGGCGAGCTGGCACAACCCGGTGCTGGACCGCCGGCAGCGGATGGAGAATTGGACCGCCGCCGCGGAGCAGGGGGCAGCCGCCGCCCGCAATGCCCTGGACCCGGAGAACGCCAAGCCCTATGGGACGGTGCCGTATTTCTGGTCGGACTGGTACGACGCCCGGATCCAGTTCGTCGGCGCACCCGAGGCCGACGAGGTCCGCCTCGTCGAGGGCGATGTCACTGCCGATGGCCGCTGGGTCGCGCTCTACCGGGAGGGCGACCGGCTGATCGGCGCGCTGACCGTCAACGGCCAGACGGAGATCATGAAGTACCGGGTGATGATCGCCAAGGGCGCCACCTGGGACGAGGCCCTCGAGCATGCAGCGAAGCGGGCCGGGCTGCACGCCGAGAAGCTGGCCGCGGTCTCGGCCTGAGCGGCTACTTCTTGCGCGCCGGCTGCGCGGCCGGCTTGGTGCTGGGCGCGAGGCCTTCGCGCACGAAGCTCTGCGCCATCGCGACGACGGTCTCCAGGCTGCCACGCTTCGGGTTCCACCACTCAGCAGTCCAGTTCAGGGCGCCGAAGACGAGCATCTGGGCGATGTAGAGATCGAGGTCGGCGCGGATCTGGCCCGCTGCGGACGCCTCCTTGAACAGCTTGCGCCAGACCTCGCCGTACCGGGCCTCCTCGGCGACCTGACGTTTGCGGATCTTCTCCGGGAGCTGGCCGGCGTTGCGGATCGAGGCAGTTGTGTAATCGGAGATGTCGAGCTCGTGCCGCAGGTGCGCTTCGACGCCGAGCAGGATCTTGTCCATCGGGGTCGCGTCGGCTGGGGCGGCAGAGAGCACCTCGGCGAGGTGGTCGCGCATGTCCGCGATGCCGGCCCACATGACCTCTTCGATCAGGTCCTCGCGTGAGGGGAAGTAGTAGTAGATCGCCGGGGCCTGCAGCTCGGCGTGGTCCGCGACGTCGGAGAGGCGCATGCCGGCATAGCCCTTGATGCTGAGCACGTGCGCTGCGGAGTCGAGGATCCGGATCCGGGTACGCGCGGACTTCGACTCGGTCTCACCGTCGGCGGTCTTCGCGCGCCCGTCCGGGGAGGCAGCTTTGCGTGGCATTTTTCTATCCTAGGGTCAAGAGTCCGTTGGTTCGGTGACCAGCGCAGTGAACCGCCAGTCCAGGACGTCGCGCCCTCCACTCGCTGACCGCGTCTCGGGCGCCTCGGCCGTCACGCGGACGCGCAGGTCGGCGTGACGCGGGCGCAGCGCGATGACCTCGATCGTGCTGCGCAGCGTGTCGCCCTCGTGAACGGGGCCGACATGGTCGCAACCTTCCCAGCCGATCACCGTCACGACCTGGGGCAGTGCGCGGGCGACCTGGGCGAGTGCGAGGCCGATCGTGTGCCCGCCGTACACGAGCCGGCGGCCGCCGGCGGCGCGGGCGTCGTGGTGGACCTGCGCGACGTTCCCGGTCAGCCGGGCGAGCTCGGGGGCGGAGCTCACGACGTCTCCGCCGACGACCTCGATCACGGTTCCGGCGACGAGTCGCGGGACGGGGCCGCGGAGCGTCAGCGAGCTGAGGTCCCAGTCCGCGGTGCAGTCCGAGACCACCGCTGCGGAAGAGACGCCGAGGGAGTCCAGGTCGTCCGCATGCTCGGTCGTCACCGTGCCATCGCTGAGCGGGAGCATCGCGCACCGGTAGAAGTCCAGGACCCCGTTGCCGTGCTGGTCCCGGGTCACGATGTGCAGCCCGACGAGCCCGGTAGCAGCGCGACCGGGACGGCGGGAGTTCTCGCGCAGCCCGACGACCTCGGTAACGGTGGTCAGGGTGTCGCCGAGGTACGGCGCACGGCCGAACACGAGGCCTCGGTAGAAGAGGTTGGCCCGGACGTGATGGGTGGCGACGGTGGACTGCCCGATCGCGACGTTCCAGACGTACGCCGGGTGCGCGACGCCCGGCCGCCCGGTGACCCGGCCCGAGGCCTCGCGGTCGAGCGGCAGTCGCAGCCGGTCTCCGAGGATCGCCTGGTGGGTGGCCGCGCCGCCCTCGGTCAGCGTGATGCTCGGAGCGTCGGCGAACCTCCGGCCGACCGTGAGCTCGTCGAAGTAGGGACCGCGGGCGCTGATCATCGCGCCTGCGCCCGGGCCAGGACCCGGCGGGCCCGGACGGCGATCGCCTCATCGAGCATCGCCCCGTCCAGTGCAACGGCCCCGAGCCCAGCCCGCTCGCCCTCGGCGAGGGCAGCCAGCACCTGACCAGCCCACGCCACCTGCTCGGCGTCCGGGGTGAACGCCGCGTTGACCGCGTCGATCTGGTCCGGGTGGATCACCCACTTCCCGTCGAGGCCGCAGCGTCGGGCAGCGTCGAGCCCCTGACGGAACGCGTCGTCGACCGCGACAGCGAGGTGCGGGCCGTCGATGGCCCGCAGACCGAAACCCCGGGCCGCCCAGAGTAGACGCTCCCGGACGGTGTCCCACGGAGCGTCGTCCGGGTCGCGGCCCAGGCTGGCCGACAGGTCGGCGTACCCCAGGACCAGGGCCTCGAGGGCAGCGCTCGCCCCGGCGATCAGATCGATCTGGACCAGGCCCGGCGCTGACTCGATCAGCGCCTGGATCCTGATCCCCTGGCCGGCTGCTCGCCCGCTGGCGCCGGTCAGCAGCCGTTCGACGAAGGCGATGTCACCGGCGCTCTCGACCTTCGGCACCACGATGCTCGCTGGCGGCTCAGCGAGCTGCGCGAGGGCGACGATGTCCTGGTGGCACCACGGCGTGCCGACGGCGTTGACGCGTACCGCCGTACGACGTCCGGGCGGAGCCGAGGCCAGCAGTGCGACCATGGATGCCCGCGCTGCATCCTTGAGGTCGGCGGGGACCGCGTCCTCGAGGTCGATGACGACCTCGTCCGCCGCGCTTGCTAGCGCCTTGGCGACCATCCGGTCCGAGGACCCGGGCACGCTCAGGCAGCTCCGGGGTGCTGGGGTAGCGGCGTTCACACGAACTCCTTAATTGAAGTTCGATTATATTACGAAGCCCTAGGCGGGCGCCACCACGGGAACGCCGGCCGCCTCGAACGAGCCTGGTGGTGGTGTGATGCCGTGTTCGCGGCACCATTCGCCGGCGGGGCGCTGGGAGCGGCGGGGGATGCCGGAGGAGGGGTCCTGCTGGAGCGGGATCGGGGGCAGCGGGGGGAGGTCCTGGTCCTTCTCTG
>DASRRQ010000007.1:0-48319 GCA_035695505.1 Marmoricola sp.
TGGGAAACCCCAGCCGAGCGTCTTGCTGATCTACTTCAGTTCTAACCCCGTGTTGCAACGATTCCTAGAAACCGCCCCTAGGTCCGGGGCCCTTCTGGCTACCATCACGGCGTGATCCGCGTTCGCACCGCCGCACTGGCCCTCCTCTCCCTCGTCCTGCTCGCCGGCTGCGGCAGCAGTGGCTCGTCCGACTCCGGGGGCAGCGCTGCCTCGGGCGGACAGTGCGCCTACCCGGCCACGAGTCAGCCCGCATCGAAGTCGGTCAAGGCTCCCCCGGGCACACCGAACCCGAAGAATCCAACGTCGATGACGATCTCCACGAACGCCGGGGACATCCCAATCACCCTCGAGCCTGGCCAGGCCCCGTGCACAGTGAACTCGTTCGTCTCCCTGGCCCAGCAGGGCTACTTCGACAACACCAACTGCTCACGGATCACCACCCAGGGCTACTACATCCTCCAATGCGGCGACCCGACGGGCACCGGCTCCGGCGGGCCGGGCTACAGCTTCAAGGACGAACTGGTGGCCAACGACCCGCGGCTACAGCCGTGCAGCGGCTCAGGCCAGACAGCTGAGTGCACCTACAACAGCGGCGTCATCGCGATGGCGAACGCCGGTCCGGACACCAACGGGTCGCAGTTCTTCCTGGTGTACGGCAACTCGGAGTTCCCACCGGCGTACACGGTCTTCGGGCATATGGACGCGACCGGCCTGCAGGTCGTCAAGGCCATCGGCGCCAAGGGCATCGCCAGCGTCGGCATGGGCCCCGGCGACGGGCCGCCGAAGGACACCGTCACCATCACAGGCGTCCAGTAGCGGATCAGCCGTGCGCGTCCTTGCGGATCATCTCCACCGGACTCGGTAGCGCGACCGTCCTGCTCACCGTGCAGAGCCGGTCGCGGGACTGATCGATCGCGCGCTGCAGGACACCGCGCGCAGCGTCGCCCGCCTCGCCCTCAGGGAACTGCACGTCGAAGACCAGCTTGAGGTTGACGAGATGGTTGCCGTCGTCGTCACGGATCTTGTCGCCCTCGGCGTGGACTTCGAACGTCGTGGCCTGAGCCCGCTTGCCGGTGATCAGATCCACGTCGATCCCGCTGCAACCGGCGATTGCCGCCAGCAGCAGCTCGACGGGGGTGAAGTCCGGATCGTCCCCGCTGCCGATCGGCAGTACCCCGCCGCGGACGTTCGTCGCCTTGTAGCGGCCCTCGCCGATCCGGGTCAGCTCGACGGTGCGCAGGGTCTCGTGTGTCATGAGGACAGCGTGCCACCCAGGCGGTGCCGAGGATCGATCTAGGGTGGGCTTGTGCACAGTCTGCAGCTCAGCGAGGCCCGAGAGCGGTTCGCTCTGCTCGAGGTGCGCTCGTACGACGTGACCCTGGATCTGCGCGCTGAGGAAACCTTCGCGAGCAGGACCGTTATCGACCTGGTCTCCCGCGGCGGAACCACCTTCCTCGACCTGAAGGCGGTCTCAGTCGAGAGGGTCCGGCTCGACGGAGACGCGCTCGGAGTCGCGGCGTGGCATGAAGGTCGGTTCCCGCTCAGCCTCGCGCCCGGCGAGCACCGGCTCGAAGTCGAGGCGACGATGCCGTTCCGCAACGACGGCGAGGGCCTGCACCGCGCCATCGATCCGGCCGACGGCCGCACGTACCTGTACCAGATGAGCTTCATGAGCGCGGCGCCGACGGTGTTCGCATGCTTCGACCAGCCTGACCTCAAGGCTCCCTACACGCTGCACGTCGCTGCTCCGGCGGACTGGCTGGTGATCGCGAACGCCGCCGGCGAGCAGGTCGAGACCGGGCAATGGGAGTTCGAGCAGACCCCACCGCTCTCGACCTACTTCGTCAGCCTCGTCGCCGGCCCGTACCACCGCATCGCCGGCCACCACGATGGGATCGACCTCGGCCTGTTGTGCCGTTCTTCGATGGCGGCGGCTCTGGAGAACGACGCCGAGGAGCTGCTGCGGATAACCGGTCAGTGCTTCGACGAGTACCACCGGCTGTTCGGTATCCGGTACGCGTTCGGCAAGTACGACCAGGCGTTCGTGCCGGAGTTCAACGCGGGGGCGATGGAGAACCCCGGCTGCGTGACGATCCGCGAGAGCCTGCTGTTCACCACCAAGGTGTCCCGCAGCATGCGGATCCAGCGCGCGGCGACGGTCTCCCACGAGATGGCGCACCAATGGTTCGGGAACCTCGTCACCCCCAAGTGGTGGGACGACCTGTGGCTCAACGAGGCGTTCGCGGAGTACATGGGCAACCGGGTCGCTGCCGAGGCGACCGAGTTCGCCGATGCGCTGGTGTGGGCGGCGATAGCCCGCAGGAACTGGGGGCTGACCTCGGACGCCCGGCCCACGACGCACCCGGTCGCCGGCACCGGTGCCTTCGACGCCGATGCTGCGCTCCAGGACTTCGACGGGATCTCCTACTCCAAGGGCCAGGCCGTCCTGACCCAGCTTGCAACGCAGATCGGGGACGAGGTCTTCTTCGCCGGCGTCCGGGACCACTTCGAACGGCACCGGTTCGGCAACGCCACGATGGCGGATCTGTTCTCCTCCTGGGAGCGCTGCGGAGCCGGCGACCTGGGACCGTGGACCTCTGCCTGGTTGCGCACCTCGGGCCTGGACCGGATCGATGTCGATCGGGACCGCGGGGTTCTGGTCCGGACGCCGCCGGGCGACACCGTCGTCGATCGGGTCCACTCCTTGGGGGCCGCGGTGTGGGACGGGAAGGGTTGGGAGACGCACCGGGTCGAGGTCTCGGCGGCCGAGACCGCCTTTGCCGTCGCCGGCGATGCGCCCGTCGTGCTCGACCCGGAGGACGCCGCCTGGATCGACCTGACCTTCGACGCCCCGACCGCCGCCGCGCTGCCCGGCCTCTTCGACGCCTCGCTGCCGCCGATGTTCCGCGCCACGATCTGGAACACCCTCCGCAACGGTGTCCAGCGCGCTCGGCTGCACCCTGATGCTGCCGTCGACATCGCCTGCCGCGGCATCGTCGAGGAGGAGCAGGATGTCGCCCTCGCGATGCTGACCACCTGGGCCGGCGGGGACGGTGAGGGCGCCCGCGGCAGCGTCCACGAGAAGCTGCTCGCCGTCGTCGAGGACGCCGACGCGGCCCGCCGACGGCTGCACACGGCGTACGAGGCGCGGGCGCGGAGCGCACCAACCGGATCGGACCTGATGCTGGCAGCAGTCCAAGCATGGATCGGGAGCAGCGACGACCCGGACGAGCTCCGGACCGTCCTCGCACCCGCTCCCCCATGGCCAGGCCTCGAGGTCGATGCCGGCGTCCGATGGCGGGTCGTACGTCGGTTGGCGACTCTCGGCGCCGTGGACCTCGACGACCTCGACCGCGAGCTCGCCCGAGACAACGATGCCAAGGCACAGGTAGCACATGCCTGGGCGCACGCGCGGCTGCCATCCCCGCAGGCGAAGGCGTGGGCCTGGGACCGGTTCACCGGCGCAGCAACCGCGTCGAACTACGAGGTGGAAGCGATCGGCAGCGGCTTCTGGCAGGCCGGACGCGATGACGTGCTTGCGCCGTACGTGGATCGGTACTTCGAGGTTGTCGCGACCACGACCGGGGTCCGCGAAGGCTGGGCGCTGGCCGACGCGGCGCTGTTCTTCTACCCGATCACGGCCGTCTCCCCGGCGACGCTGGCTCGTACCGATGAGGCGCTCCGCGACCCGTCGTTGAACCCGAGCCTGCGCCGGGTGCTGGCCGACGCCGGCGACGAGCTGCGCTGCCGGCTCACCGCACGGATCCGGTACTGGTCGTGACCGGCGCCCGCGAACGGCGCCCCGGCCCGACGGTGCGGACCCGGGTGGTCGAGGTCCGTGCCGGCCAACCGCTGGAGCACGAGGACCGGCTTGCCACCGAGGAGCCGTTGGAGATCCGCCTCGGCTGGCCCGGTACGCCGGCGCAACGGCTCGCTGTGACGATGCGTACGCCGGGCCACGACTTCGAGCTGGCAGCGGGCTGGCTGGTGACCGAGCAGATCCTCGCCGCAGGCGACATCGCGTCGGTGCGGTACTGCACCGACGCCGAGCTGAGCGATCTGGAGGAGTTCAACGTCGTCACCGTCGATGCGGCCCGCGAGCCGCTGCGCCTGCCTGAGGCCCGGAGGATCAACTCGGCATGCGGTGTCTGCGGCACCACGTCGATCGCCGAGACCATCCGCGACGCCGGACCGCGCGCCTTCGACGCCGTCGTCCCGCTCGAACTGGTCCAAGCGCTGCCTGCTCTACTGCGCGACGGTCAGCCGGGATTCGACCGGACCGGCGGGCTGCATGCCGCAGGCCTGTTCGACCTGTCAGGCGCCCCTGCAGTGATCCGCGAGGACGTCGGCCGGCACAACGCGGTGGACAAGGTGATCGGCGCGCGAGTCCTGGCCTCGGCTGCCACGCCCCCGGTGCTGGTGCTCAGCGGCCGGGTCGGGTTCGAGCTGGTCAGCAAGGCCGTGGTGGCGGGCGTGGCCGCTGTGGTCGCAGTCGGAGCGCCCACCTCGTTGGCCGTCGGATTGGCTGCGGATTCTGGCCTGGGCCTGGCCGGATTCACCCGTGGCGACCGCTGTGTCATCTACTCCGGTGCGGCGCGCTTCGGCGTGTGACCGAGGGTTTGTCGGGCCCCTCTCCTAGCGTGGAGGAGTGCGCATCCTTCATACGTCTGACTGGCACCTTGGACGCCAGTTCCACGGCCAGGGGATGCTCGCGCACCAGGCAGCTTTCATCGACCATCTGCTCGACGTCGTCGAGCACGAGCAGGTCGATCTGGTCGTCGTCGCAGGCGACATCTACGATCGCGCGCTACCGCCGGTCGACGCGGTCGCGCTCGCCGACGACGCGTTCGCCAGACTCGCCGCATCGCGGGCGCGGGTGGTGCTGACAAGCGGCAACCACGACTCGGCCCAGCGCCTGGGCTTCAACGCGCGGCTCGCCGATGCAGCCGGCTTCCATCTCCGCACCCACCTCGACCGGATCTCCGAGCCGGTGATGCTCTCCGACGAACACGGGCCGGTCGCCGTCTACGGCATCCCCTACCTCGAGCCCGATCAGGTCAAGCGCGCCTGGGACCTGACGGCGCGATCGCACCACGCCGCCTTGGCCGAGGCGATGCGGAGGGTGCGAGCCGACCTTGCGATCAGGCCGTCCGGCACCCGATCGGTCGTGCTCGCCCACGCGTTCGTGATCGGCGGGCAGGCCAGTGACAGTGAGCGGGACATCGCAGTCGGCGGTGTCTCCTCGGTGCCCACCGCCGTGTTCGACGACATCGACTACGTGGCGCTCGGGCACCTGCATGGCAGGCACACCCTGACACCCGCGATCCGGTACTCGGGCTCCCCGCTCGCCTACTCGTTCTCCGAGGCCGACCACCTCAAGGGCAGCTGGCTGATCGACCTCGATCGCGACGGGCTCAGCGCGGCACGGTTCGTCGAGGCGCCGGTCCCCCGACCGCTGGCACGGCTCTCCGGATCGCTGGAGGACCTGCTGAGCCTCCCGGCGTACGGCGCGGCTGAGCAAGCTTGGGTGCAGGCGACGCTGACCGACCCGGTCCGGCCGGCCCAGGCGATGGCACGGCTTCAGGAACGGTTCCCCTACGTCGTGGCGCTGCAGTTCGCGCCGATGGGCACGACTCCTGCGAAGCGTTCGCTCGTGCACGGCAGGAGCGATCATGAGGTCGCACTGGCCTTCGTGACCGAGATCCGCGGCGAGTCGGCCACTCCTGCCGAGAGCGACCTGCTCCGTGATGCCTGCGAGGCCTGCAGCCACGATCCGGACGCCGACATCGTGGTAGGCGCCTGATGCGCCTGCACCAGCTCGCCATCAGGGCCTTCGGCCCGTTCGCCGAGACCGTCGAGGTCGACTTCGACGAGTTGTCGACGGCTGGCCTTTTCCTGTTGACCGGGGCGACCGGCGCGGGCAAGTCCAGCATCCTGGACGCCGTCTGCTTCGCGCTCTACGGCCAGGTCCCCGGAGACCGGGCCGGCGCCAAGCACCTGCGCAGCGACCACGCTGCGCCCCATGTCGCACCCGAGGTCGTGCTCCGGCTGAGCATCGGCGAACGGCAGCTCAGCTTCACCCGCTCCCCTGCTTGGGCCCGCGCCAAGATGCGCGGTAGCGGCGAGACCAGGGTGCAAGCACACGTCCTGGTCGAGGAGTTCCGTGACGGGGCCTGGATGACGCTCACCAACCGACTCGATGACGCTGGTTTGCTGGTCAGCGACCTGCTCGGGATGACGTGCGCCCAGTTCAACCAGGTCGCGATGCTCCCCCAAGGCCGGTTCCAGGCGTTCCTCCGGGCGACGTCGGCCGAGCGGCACTCGCTGCTCCAGCAACTGTTCCGCACGGACCGGTTCGAGCGGATCGAACAGTGGCTGGTCGAGCGCCGCGTCGCGCTACGGCGCTCCAGCGAGGCGGTCGCGGACACGGTGCTCGAGACGGTCAACCGGGTGCGGGAGGCGATGGCTGCCGACGAGGATCCAGCATGGCTCGACGACCTCGGTGCGGCAGCCGACAGCGGCGACGTCGAGCGCTGGCTCTGTGCCGTCACCGCAGCTGCTGCGAACGAGGAGTCAGCGGCCGCGCGTATCTCCCAGGACGCTGACAGCGGACTCGCCACGGCGCAACGCGAGTTCGTAGCGGCCGAGCGGTCCCACGACCTGCTCGCCCGGGCGGCACGCGCTCAGGCGGACCTCTCGTCGGTCGAGGCACGGACCGAGGAGCTGGAGGTCGATCGCCAGCAGCTTGCTGATCACCGACGGGCGGCGACGCTGGGCGGCCTGGCCACCGCCGCCACCGCATCCCGCAGGAGCGCGGCTGAAGCCGCACAGGCCTGGGAGGCCACCTCGTCCGGACTTGCCGGCTTGGTCCTCGGATCACGACCGTCGGATCTCCCTACTGCACAGCGTGACGCCCAGGACGCGCTCGCACTCGCGATCGCCTTCGGCCCGCGCGCCGAGGCTCACAAGAGAGAGCAGCAGCGTCTCTCCTCGGTTCAGAGCCGGCTCCAGTCCGTCGAGGCCGGCATCGCCGAGACCGAGGTCCTGCTCGCTGATCAGCCTGGTGTGATCGCCGAGGCAGCCGCAGCAGTCCATGAGGCTCGTGCCGCCGCGGCACGGCACCCGGCGGTCCTCGCCCGCAGCGCGAGCCTGGAGGCCTCGCTCCGCGCAGCCCGCCGAGCCGAGCTCCTCGGCCTCGAGCTCGCCGTCGCCCGTACCGATGTCCTTACCGCCACCGAGAGCGCGCAGCAGGCGCGTGAGCGCTACCTCGACTTGCGCGAGGCACGGATCAACGGCATGGCCGGCGAGCTCGCCGGGCAGCTTGCGAGCGGGTGCTCCTGCCCTGTGTGCGGAAGCGCCGACCACCCCTCCCCGGCGAGCGCCAGCAGCACCGGCGTCGGGCGACTCCACGAGGACGCGGCCCGCAAAGCCCAGGAAGACGCGGAATTCGACCTGCAGGCCCGCCAGGTTGGCCTAGGCACCCTGGAAGGAGAGCTGGCCTCCTTGGACGAGAGGCTCTCCGGCGTCGACCGGGACGCGCTCCCTGGGGACCTGGAAGCGGCGCAGGACGAAGCTGAGAGGCTCGAGCCGCTCGTCGCGGCTCTCGAGGTCCTGGTCGCGCGCGAGGCGTCCTGCAGGTCAGCGCTGGCGGTCGCCGAGAAGTCCTACCAGCAGGCACTCCTGGAGCGCGCAGCGCTCGCAACCGAGCTCGACGAGGTCGCTGCTGCGCTCGACGCGATCGAGGATGCGTGGGCCGCGTTGCTCGGCGTACGGGGAGCCGCACCTGGCGAGCAGCACGCCAGCACGCTCGCCGACATCATCCGGCTCCGCACCCGGCTGGCACGGACATTGGCGGGGGCCGTAGCCGACCACGAGGCGTGGCAGAGCGCCACCGCACGCGCTCAGGACATTGCGGGCCAGGTCGAGCAGGCGGCGGTGAGTGCCGGCTTCGCCACGTTCGCCGACGCGACCGCGGCGCTGCTAGATGACGACGCGCGCATCCGCATCGAAGCGGTCCTCGACGACGCCGAGCTGACCATGCGCGCAGCCCGACTCACGCTCGCCGACCCCGAGGTGGGGGTCGCCTTGGAGCGACCGGCCTCCGACCTCGCTGCCTGCGCCCTCGCCCACACGGCCGCCGCCGCTCTAGCGAGGACAGCGATCGCCGCCCTCGTTGCCGCGCGTGCTCGCAGCTCCCGGTTGAACACGCTGTCCACCCAGCTCGAGGATCGTCTCGCGGGCTGGGCTCCGATCCGTGAGAGGCACCGCACCGTCGCGGCGCTGGCCTCGCTCGTCGAGGGCAAGAGCGTCGACAACCCGTTGAAGATGCGGCTGGCGGCGTACGTGCTGTCCGAGCGGCTGCGCCAAGTCGTCGAAGCCGCCAACGAGCGCCTCGCCGGGATGACCGACCAGCGCTATGTCCTCGAGCACAGCGACGATCGCGGGTTCGGAGAGCAGCGCGGCGGTCTGAGTCTGCGGGTGCGCGACGCCTGGAGTGGCGTTCTACGCGACCCGGCCACACTGTCGGGCGGCGAGACGTTTGTCGTCTCCCTCGCGCTCGCCCTCGGTCTGGCAGACACGGTCGCGCACGAGGCCGGCGGCACCGACATCGACACGCTCTTCATCGACGAGGGCTTCGGCTCGCTCGACGCCGACACTCTCGAGGACGTGATGGACACCCTCGACAGCCTGCGCGACGGTGGCCGGGTCGTCGGGCTGGTCAGCCATGTGCCGGAGCTGCGCAGCCGGATCAGCACCCAGCTCGAGGTCGTCAAGGGCCGGACCGGGTCGACGGTGCGTACAGCAGTCGGCGCGGGCTGAGTCTCGCCGCGATCAGACGCGCTGCCCGGATAGGGTCGGATCATGGGTGACGACGACTCCAGCCGCATCGATCCGACCTTCCTGGCACTCCCCTACCGCCGCCTGGCCGATGCAGCGCTCTCCCGGGCCCGCGACTTCGGGGTCAGCCATGCCGACTTCCGCTTCGAGCGGGTCCGCTACCAGCACCTCTCGGTGCGCGATGCCAAGCTTCAGGGCGCCGAGGACGTCGAGGATCTCGGCTTCTCTGTCCGGGTCATCCACCACGGCGCCTGGGGATTCGCGTCCGGAGTCTCACTGACCTCTTCGGGGGCGATCACCATCGCCGAGCAGGCAGTCAACGTCGCACTGCTGGCTGCCGAGATGACCCGTACGCCGGTCCAGCTGGCCGATGAGCCTGTGTATGACGACGCGTTCTGGTGCTCCGCATACGAGCTGAATCCGTTCGACGTCCCCCTGGCCGAGAAAGCCGGCCTCTTCTGCGAATGGACGGCCCGCCTGCTCCGCGATGGTGCGGTCGACCACGCGACCGGGAGTCTGCAGCAGGTCCAGGAGAACAAGTTCTACGCCGATCTCGCCGGGACCCGCACCACGCAGCAACGAGTCAGGTTGATGCCGTCCATCACGGTGCACGGATCGGACGGCGACCGGTTCGACTCGATGTCATCGGTGACTCCGCCGGTCGGGCGCGGCTGGGAGTACGTGACCGATGGCGGGTACGACTTCGCCAACGAGCTCGACGAGTTGCCTGGGCTGCTTGCCGACAAGCTCGCCGCACCGAGCGTCGAGGCCGGGACCTACGACCTGGTGATCGACCCGTCGAACCTGTGGCTGACGATTCACGAGTCGATCGGACACGCGACCGAGCTCGATCGGGCGCTGGGCTACGAGGCCAACTACGCCGGGACCTCCTTCGCGACGCCGGACAAGCTCGGGACGCTGCAGTACGGCTCGCCGATCATGAACGTCACCGGGGACCGGACCGCCGACCACGGCCTCGCCACGATCGGTTTCGACGACGACGGCGTGGCGAGCCAGACCTGGGACCTCGTCAAGGACGGCGTCCTGGTCGGCTATCAGCTCGATCGAGCGATGGCGCACGCCTTCCCGGCACTTAACGAGAGCCGGTCCAACGGGTGCGCGTACGCCGACTCGCCTGGCCACATCCCGATCCAGCGGATGGCTAACGTCTCGCTCCAGCCGGCGCCGGACGGTCCCGACACGGCTGGTCTGATCAGCCAGGTCGAGCGCGGCATCTACGTCGTCGGGGACAAGTCCTGGTCGATCGACATGCAGCGTTTCAACTTTCAGTTCACCGGCCAGCGGTTCTACACGATCAAGGACGGCAAGCTTGCCGGCCAAGTGCGCGACGTTGCCTACCAGGCCACCACGACCGACTTCTGGAACTCTATGAGCGCCATCGGGGGGCCGCAGACCTACCAGCTCGGAGGCGCGTTCAACTGCGGGAAAGCGCAACCGGGCCAAGTCGCCTCGGTCAGCCACGGCTGCCCGAGTGCCCTGTTCCGCGATGTCCGCGTGCTCAACGTCGCCGACGAGGGCACCGAGGGAGAGGACACCTGATGACGATCATCCGACCCCAAGAGCTCGTCGAGCATGCGCTGGCACAGACGGTCTCGGACGAATGCATCGTCATCGTCCAGGACGCCACCAGCGCCAACCTCCGGTGGGCGAACAACACCCTGACCACCAACGGCGTGATGCAGAGCACCGACGTCACGGTGATCGCCTTCCAGGGCGTTGGAAACGCCTCGGTCAGCGGCACGGCGGCCTCCCCCCAGCAGGTCTCCGCGCTGGTCGCGCAGGCCGATGCGGCGGCCAAGGTCGCCCAGGAGGCTGAGGACCGGGCTCCGCTCCTCGACGATGTCGTCTCGCCAGACTGGGACGACGAGCCCGCCGCCACCTCGATTGGCGTCTACGCCGACTTCGCCCGAGAGCTCGGTGCCGGCTTCGACGACGCCGCATCAGCAGGTCGGATCCTGTACGGATTCGTCAACCACGAGGCCACCACGACCTACGTCGGCTCCAGCACCGGCCTGCGTCTGCGGCATATGCAGCCGACCGGGCACTACGGGTGCACCGGCAAGACGGCCGACCTTGGCAGTAGCGCCTGGGTCGGCGGTGCGACCCGCGACTTCACCGACGTCTCGGCACGTCAGATGACCGCCGACCTGGCCACAAGGCTCGGTTGGGCGGCCCGGCGTACCGACCTCCCGGCCGGGCGCTACGACACGGTGCTCCCCCCGGCCGCCGTCGCCGACCTGATGATCGACGTCTACTGGGCCGCCGGCGCCCGGGTCGCCCAGGAGGGGCAGAGCGTCTACTCGCGACCTGGCGGCGGGACCCGGATCGGCGATCGGATCGCTCGCGAGACGGTCACCCTCTTCTCCGACCCGGCGTACGCCGGCCTGCAGTGCGCTCCGTTCGTCATCGCCAGCGGGTCCTCCAACACCGAGAGCGTCTATGACAACGGGATCGCCCTCGGGCGTACCGCCTGGCTGCGCGACGGCGCTCTGGCCGCCCTGCTCCAGACGCGCGAGTCCGCGCAGCTGACCGGCCAGCCGACGACTCCCGGCATCGACAACCTGGTGCTCGAGATCGCCGGCGGCTCCGGGAGCACCGAGGACCTTGTCGCCGGGATGGACGACGGCCTGCTGCTGACCTGCCTCTGGTACATCCGCGAGGTCGATCCGCAGACGCTGCTCCTCACCGGACTGACCAGAGACGGTGTCTACCGGGTCGAGGGTGGCGAGATCACCGGGGCGGTCAACAACTTCCGCTTCAACGAGAGTCCGGTCGACCTGCTCCGTCGGTTCACCGACGCCTCGGCGACGGTGCCCAGCTTCTCCCGTGAGTGGGGCGACGATTACTTCTCGCGCACCGCCACGCCGGCGTTGCGGGTGCCCGACTTCAACATGAGCTCGGTCTCCCAAGCACTCTGAGGACGGCGGTTCTGTGGTTACTTAGCAGTAACTAACCTCGAGAACAAGACTGCCATCTGTGTGACCGGGGCCACTAAGTTCGCAACCGGGCCTCGACCGGGGTCCGCCCCGCTCACCCATCCAGGAGTTCACGTTGCGATCACCACGTGCACGACGCAGCCTTGTTCGTCTCTCGGTCCTGGCGCTCGTCGCCCTCCCGCTCGCCGTCTTGTCCCAGACCACATCCGCGCAGGCTGACGGGCCCGGGGTCGGCAGCCCCTGGGTCGTCTCAGTCGGCGACTCCTACATCTCCGGTGAGGCCGGCCACTGGGCTGGCAACACCGATAACAGCTCCTCGGCGATCGACGCTCTCGGCTCGACCGCGTACTACGACAACGCGACCAATACCGCCGAGACGATCAACCGCTGCCACCGCAGCAAGGCCGCGGAGATCGGCATCGGCGGTGGTATCAACTCGATGAATCTGGCCTGCTCCGGCGCGGAGACCACGACGTATACGTCCTCGGACGGCTACTTCAAGCCCGGACTCGACTTCTACAGCTCCGGCGCCAACCAAGGCCAGGCGCTGATGCTCCAGAACTTCGCAGCCAGCCACAACGTCAAGATGGTCGCGGTCTCGATCGGGGGCAACGACTTCAACTTCGCCGGCATCGTCACCGACTGCGTCGAGGACTTCCTGACCTCCCCGTCCTGGTGGCCCGACTACTGCAAGACCGACAGCACCGTCACCTCGGAGATGTCCTCGAGCAACGTCGCTGCGGTGAAGGCGAAGATCTCCACGGCCTTCCAGAACATCCGCACTGCCATGCGCAACGCCGGGTACGCCGATTCCTCGTGGAGCCTGCTGGTCCAGAACTACCCGTCGCCGATCCCATCCTCGTCGGGTTTCCGGTACAGCCAGAGCGGCTTCACGCGGCAGAGCACCGGCGGGTGCGGCTTCTGGAACACCGATGCCGACTACGCCAATGCCACCCTGCTGCCGACGATCAACAACACCGTGAGTGGCGCCGCTAGCGCAAGCGGACTGAGCAACGTCAAGCTGCTCAACGTCTCCGGCACCTTCAACGGACGGCGCCTGTGCGAGAACACCGACGGGATGCTGGAGGAGAAGGGCCTGAGCTCCTGGACCCAGGCCGGCGCGGTCGACAGCTCGGAATGGGTCAACCAGATCCGCACGATCAGCACAGCGGGCAGTGCGTACTACATCCAGGAGTCGCTGCACCCGAACTACTGGGGCGAGCTGGCACTGCGCGACTGCGTGCGCCAGGCCTACAACGCCGGTACGCCGAAGGGCGGCACCTGCGTCCGTGGCGCCAACGGGCTCAACACCCACGGCGAGCCGAACACCGTCCTGCAGTAACAGCTCACGGTCCGTCGGGGTACGGCGACCGGGTGAAGACGAATGTGGCGCACTCCAGCGCCTCGACTCGCCCGGCGTCGTCCCGACGCACCAGCAGGGTCTCCCCGAGCAGGTAGCCCCCGACACCACGGATCCGGTCGGGCTCGAGCGCGAAACGGTCCTCCAGCGCGCCGTCGCCCAGGGTGCGCAGCTCCAGTAGCTGGTTGGTCCAGCGCAGCTCGTGGGCGGTGTTGCCCCAGAACCAGAGTCCGAGCAGCTCGGCCGCCTGTTCCGGTACGGCGATCGAGGCGCTCCAGCGTTCGCCATCGTAGGCGTCGGCCCCTGTCAGGACATCGATCGCGAGCTGGTCGGGAGCGACCCCGGTGGTGGCGTTGGCCAGGGCGATCACCGACATCCGCGTCTCGGGATCCACGAAGGCACAGGCCAGGAAGCCGGGCATCGACCCGGTGTGGCCGACCAGCGTGCGGCCGTCGTAGGCCAACCGGCGCAGCCCGAGCCCGTAGTCGTCGAACGGAGCGGGCGGGTACATCTCTGCCAGCGTGGTCCCTGTCAGGATGCCGGGGCGGCCGATCGCAAGGAAGTCGACCCAGCCGGCCAGGTCGGCCAAGGTGCTCCACAGCTGACCGGCCGGCGCCATCGCGCCGGTGTCCTGGTGCGGCTCACGTGTCAGGGTGCCGGTGAAGTGGTCGACGCTATAGCCCTGAGCATGATCTCCGCCCGGTAGGTACGTCGTCCGCGAGAGACCGAGCGGATCGAGCAGACGCTCGAGGAGCACCTCGGCCCATGGCTTGCCACGTAACCGGGCCACGACCTCGCCGAGCAGAGCGAAACCGAGGTTGCTGTAGTGGAAGGCGCTCCCGGGCGCGAGTACCTGGCCCGAGCCGTCGTTCGCTATCAGGAGCTCCTCGACGGCGGCTCCCGGCGAGCGCTCCCACCAGGGTCCGACCGGCTCGGCTTGCATCCCCGAGGAGTGCCCGAGGAGCGAGCGCAGGGTCGCCTTCGGGTAGCCGCACTCGGGCAGATGCTCCGCGAGCGGGTCATCGAGGCCGACCAGCCCGTCATCGCGACACTGGAGCGCCAGGACGGCGGTGAAGCTCTTGGTGATCGAGCCGATCCGGTACTGCGAGTCCGGGTGGCCGCCGTCGCCGGCGCTGCCCGTCCAGTCCAGGACGCCGTTACGTCCGGTCCCGACGACGATCGACGGCAACCGCCCGACCGCCTGTGCCCGGTCCAGGACGGCCTGGCGGCGTACGCCGTCCGTGCTCAGGCGAAGGCCTCGGGGGGCGGGCACGAGCAGACCAGGTTGCGGTCGCCGTAGGCCTGGTCGATCCGGTTGACTGGCGGCCAGTACTTGTCCGGGTCGAAGCCGTTCGGGAACACAGCGGCGGCCAGGTCGTACGGCAGGTCCTGGTTGATCGCGTCCGCGGTATGCGGAGCCCCGGTCAGCGGGTTGCGCTCGGCGTCCCACTCCCCCGCCTCGACTTTGGCGATCTCAGCGCGGATCGCGATCATCGCGTCGCAGAACCGGTCAAGCTCGGCGAGGTCCTCGCTCTCGGTCGGCTCCACCATCAGCGTCCCCGCGACCGGAAAGCTCATCGTGGGAGCGTGGAAGCCGTAGTCGATCAGCCGCTTGGCCACGTCGTCGACGCTGACACCGCTGTCCTTGGTGATCCCCCGGAGATCCAGGATGCACTCGTGCGCCACCAGGTCGTTGTGGCCGCGGTAGAGCACTGGGAAGTACTCGTCGAGCCGGGCTGCGACGTAGTTGGCCGCCAACACCGCGACCGCGGTCGCCCGGGTGAGGCCGTCCGCCCCCATCATCCGGACGTAGGCCCACGAGATCGGCAGGATGCCCGCCGACCCGTACGGCGCCGCGCTGATCGGCCCGATCCCGTCGCGCTTGTCTGCCTCGGGGTGCATGGGGTGCGTCGGCAGGTACGGCGCGAGGTGCTCGCGGACCGCTACCGGTCCGACGCCCGGTCCACCGCCGCCGTGCGGGATACAGAACGTCTTGTGCAGGTTCAGGTGGCTCACGTCGCCGCCGAAGCGGCCGGGCTTGGCATGCCCGAGCAGGGCATTGAAGTTCGCGCCGTCGATGTAGACCTGGCCGCCGGCGTCGTGCACCAGCCCGCAGAGCTCGGAGATCGTGTCCTCGTACGCTCCGTGGGTCGAGGGGTAGGTCACCATGATCGCAGCGAGTTGCTGGGCGTGAGCCTCGATCTGGGCGCGCAGGTCATCGAGGTCGACCGACCCTTCGTCGGTGGACTTGACCACCACGACCTTCATCCCGGCCATGACCGCCGAGGCGGCGTTGGTGCCGTGCGCCGAGGACGGGATCAGGCAGACGTTGCGGTCCGTGTCGCCCTTGGCCAGGTGGTAGCCGCGGATTGCCAGCAGGCCCGCAAGCTCGCCCTGGGAGCCCGCGTTCGGCTGGATCGAGACGCGGTCATACCCGGTGACCTCCGCGAGCCAGCCCTCGAGGTCGGTGACCAGGGCGGCGTACCCGGCGGCATCGGTGGCCGGCACGAACGGGTGCAGGTCGGCGAAGCCCGGCAGGCTGATCGGCTCCATCTCGGAGGTCGCGTTCAGCTTCATGGTGCAGGAGCCCAGCGGGATCATGCCACGGTCCAGCGCGTAGTCGCGCGCGGACAGCTTGCGCAGGTACCGCAGCATCGACGTCTCGGACCGGTGCGAGTTGAAGACCTCGTGGGTCAGGTACTCGGTGGTCCGGGCCAGGCCTGCCGGCAGCGTGGCCGCCGGCTCGACCCTCGCGGGCGTCACCCCGAACGCGGTATGCAGGGCCCGCAGGGTGCTCGCGTCGGCGGTCTCTCCGAACGACAGACCGACCACGTCGGCATCGACGAGGCGCAGGTGCACCCCGAGGTCGCTGGCCGCCGCGACGATCTCGGCGGCGCGTCCCGGAACGGCGACGCAGAAGGTGTCGAAGAAGGCATCGGTAAGGACCGTGAACCCGGCAGCAGTCAGCGAGGCCGCGGCCCGGGCAGCGAGATCGTGCACCTGGTTGGCGATGCCGCGGAGGCCGTCCGGCCCGTGGTAGACCGCGTACATCGAGGCTGTCACAGCGAGCAGGACCTGTGCGGTGCAGATGTTCGACGTGGCCCGGTCGCGGCGGATGTGCTGCTCGCGTGTCTGCAGCGAGAGCCGGTACGCCGGGCGGCCGGCTGCGTCGACCGAGACGCCGACGAGACGGCCGGGCAGGTGCCGTTCCAAGCCGGCACGGACTGAGATGTAGCCGGCGTGCGGTCCCCCGTAGAACAGCGGTACGCCGAAGCGCTGCGAGGACCCGACGACGACGTCAGCGCCGAGCGTGCCCGGCGCCTCAATCACCGTCAAGGCGAGCAGGTCTGCAGCGACGACCGCCAGGGCTCCGCGCTCGTGCGCCGCTGCGATGACCGGACGCGGGTCGACGATCCGGCCAGACGCGCCGGGGTACTGGACCAGTACGCCGCAGACGTCGCCATCCGGCAGGCCGTCACTGAGGTCGGCGACGACGACCTCGATGCTCATCGCCGCGGCCCGGGTCCGGACCACCTCGATCGTCTGCGGGAGCGCATCGGCGTCGACGACGAACGGGCCGTTGGCCTTCGGGGCGGCGCGGCGTACCAGCGTCATCGCCTCAGCGGCCGCCGAGCCCTCGTCCAGGAGCGAGGCGTTGGAAGTCGGCAGCCCGGTCAGATCCGCGATCATCGTCTGGAAGTTCAGCAGCGCCTCGAGCCGCCCCTGGCTGATCTCCGGCTGGTACGGCGTGTACGCGGTGTACCAGGACGGGTCCTCAAGCACGTTGCGCCGGATCACCGGCGGCGTGATCGTCGCGTGGTAGCCGAGCCCGATCATCGGCGTCCCCGGCACATTGCTGCCGGCCAGCGCGACCAGCTCGGCTGCGGCTTGGGCCTCGGAGGCCGCCTGGGGAAGCGAGAGCGCATCGGTGACCCTGATGCGGCCTGGCACGGCGGCGTCCATCAACGCTTCCAGCGAGTCGAACCCCACGAGCTTGAGCATCTCGGCGATCGCCTTCTCGTCCGGGCCGATGTGGCGGTCGACGAACGGACGGGCGCCGTACAGCTCGGCGGCGGGGACGGAGGTGTCAGACATGAGGCTCCCAAAAGTGGTCCGGTTTGGTCACCTCCCCCTCTGTCGGGACCTCGCGGGCAGGCCCCTTCAGAGTTGCCTGATCCGCACGGTCCTTGCGCCTGAGAGGTTCCGGGGAGGAATTGCCCCTTCGGCGCTCCGGCACGGTCGGCCCGGGTGGGGCGGCCGCCGGAGACTCTCCCGTGCGGGATAGTCAGCGCTGAACTGGTTCAACGGATCAAAAATACCAGCCCCGCACCGGTCAGGGACCGGAACGGGGCTGGCGCAAGACTGGAGTGTGTGGTCCTAGCCGGACAGGCGTGCCTGGCGACGGGCGGCAAGCTCGTCGCTGGCGTCGGTGGAGGCAATCGCGTCCTCGGCGGTGCGCTCGGAGGGCAACTCGGCGAGCGAGCCTTCGATCTCGCGCCAAACACCACCGATCGCGATGCCGAAAACGCCCTGACCACCCTGGAGCAGGTCGATGACCTCGTCGTTGCTGGTGCACTCGTAGACGGAGGCGCCATCGCTCATCAGCGTGACGCGGGTCAGGTCGTCGGTGCCCCGGGCGCGCAGGTGAGCGACCGCGGTGCGGATCTGCTGCAGCGAGACCCCGGCGTCAAGCAGCCGCTTGATGACCTTGAGCAGCAGGATGTCCCGGAAACCATAGAGGCGCTGGGTGCCCGACCCGGTCGCACTGCGGACGGTCGGCTCGACCAGCCCGGTGCGTGCCCAGTAGTCCAGTTGCCGGTAAGTGATGCCGGCGGCGTTGCATGCGGTCGGACCGCGGTATCCGAGGTCTGCCGGCAGCGTCGAGACGTCTTCGCTGAACAGCAGTCCCTGCTGATCGGCCGTCTCCGCAGCCTGCTCGGCGGCAAGCACTGCCTGCGCGTCGATCTCGGCCACGGACTTGCCGTCTCCGTTGTTCGTGCCCACTACGACCTCCAAGTCTCGCTTCGCTGAGCGTAACCCCTGGGGAAGGGTGGCGGAACGTCTGCGGCGCAGAAGTTCCAGCCGTGGAGTTACAACGAAGACATATGAAAGGTAAACCTCTACTTGAGGGTTTGCCAAAGACGTCGCCCGGCGTGTCGCAAAACCTTCAAGGAGTACTTCAGGCTTTGCGCTCAGCTCAGGACTCGAAGTCCTCGGGGCTCACGTGGTCGAGGAATTCACGGAACTTCTCGACCTCTTCCTCGCGCTCGTCCGGTACGGCGATGCCGACCTCGTCGAGCAGGTCCTCGGCGCAGACGATGCGGGCCCCGGTACGCAGCGCCAGGGCGATCGAGTCAGACGGGCGGGCTCCGATCTCGACGCCAGACTCAAGGACCAGCACGGCATAGAACACGCCGTCGTTCATCTCGGTGACCCGGACCTCGGTCAGGGCATTGCCGGTCGCTTCGAGCACGTCCTTGAGCAGGTCGTGGGTCAACGGACGCGGTGGCAGCACGCCCTGCTGCGCGAAGGCGATCGCCGTGGCCTCGCCGGCGCCGATCCAGATCGGCAGGTACCGCTCCCCCTCGACCTCGCGCAGCAGCACGATCGGGTTGTTGGACGGCATCTCCACCCGGACTCCGACGACTTCTACCTCGCGCACGCTGCAAGCCTACCGAGTGCCCGAGCTTGCTCGAGGCCGAGTCGGCGAAGCAGTGTTGAGGAGCGAAACGACCGGCACACCACCAGCCTAGTCGCGTGCCGGTCGCTCAGCGCAACGAGCGCAGGCCGGCACGGACCAGGGTCGCGTGCAGCCGCAGCGAGAGTGCCGCGATGTCCTCGACAGCCTGAGCAGCGCGACCCTCAGCACCATCTTCGCGGCTGCGCCGAATCGGCGAGACCACCTGCTCGACCAGTCCGATCTCCCGGTCGGCAGCCGTCCGGAAGGCACGCAGGTGCCGCGGCTCGATGCCGAAGGCCGCGAGCTCGCCAGCCGCCTTCGCGACCACGACCGCATCAGCGTCGTAGTGCTTGGATCCGGCACGAGTCCTGATCAGCCCGAAGCCCTCGAGCTGGTCGAGGAGCTCTTCGGAGATGTCTGCCGTCTTCACCAGCTCGCGCCGCGAGACGCGTACGTCGCTGCGGTCGCCGCGCAGCAGGTCGGCGACCGGGTCACCCGAGCCGCCCAACGGGACGGTCGGCCCTCCCGGGAGTACCGGCGCGTCAAGTCCGCGATCGATCGCCTCGAGGTGGTCGCGGATGACCTTGAGCGGGAGATAGTGCTGCTGCGCGCGGATGATGTAGCGCAGCCGCTCCATATCCTCCACCGAGTACTTGCGGTAGCCCGACGGCGTCCGCTCAGGCTGGACGAGGCCTTCGGACTCGAGGAAGCGGAGCTTGGACTCCTTGATGTTCTCCTCGGGGAACTCCGCCGAGAGATCAGCGAGCGCCTGCCCGATGCTCATCCGGGCCGACTGCCGCACCTCAGTCCCCTGCCGCCGCGCTGGCGAAGAAGACCAGGCGGAATTTACCGATCCGGACCTCGTCGCCGTTCTGCAGCAGCGCGTCGTCGATCCGGTCGCGGTTGACGTAGGTGCCGTTCAGGCTGCCGACATCGCTCACCCGGAATGTGGCGCCCTCGCGACGGAACTCGACGTGGCGTCGCGAGACGGTGATGTCGTCGAGGAAGATGTCGCTCTCGGGATGCCGCCCGGCACTGACCAGGTCGGTGTCGAGCAGGTAGCGGCTGCCGGCTCCGGGGCCGCGCTGAACGATGAGCAGTGCGTTACCGCTGGGGAGCGCGTCCGCAGCAGCAGCGTCGGCCTCGTTCAGCGCCGCCGGATCGTCGGGGTCGGGACGCGCCGCCGTCGACCCGAAGGTGATTGTGGCCGTCGTCTCTGCGGGCACAGCGGCGGATTCGAGCGCGTGTCCGCAGTGCGAGCAGAACCGGGCACCGTCGGTGTTCTGGCTGCCGCATCGCGAACACGTCTGCATGTCCCGCGCCTCCCCTGCTCAGTCCTGTGCTGCCCGATCCGCACCGACGCAAACCTTCAACACTCAGTGGAGGTTCACTGTTGGTGCGACCAACCTACCAGCCCTCATCAACGCGCTCGTGCACGTTGCGAGGTCCGTCCGTGGCCGCGTTGATCTCAGGACGCGACGGACTCGGCGTACGTCGTGGAGTCCATCAACGTCGAGGTCGCACCACCGTCAGCGACGGCGACCTCGAAGAGCCAGCCCGCGCCGTACGGGTCGGAGTTGACCAGCTCCGGTGAGGCGTCCAGCGCGTCGTTGCGGGCGACGACCTCACCGGAGACGGGCGCGTAGACGTCGCTCACGGACTTGGTCGACTCCAGCTCGCCTACCGCGTCGCCGGCCGCGACGGTATCGCCGACCTCCGGCAGCTGGACGTAGACGATGTCGCCGAGAGCGTCCTGGGCGTAGTCGGTGATACCGATACGGACCGAGCCCGTGGACTCGCCCGGCGTGCGCAGCCACTCGTGCTCGGCGGTGTACTTCAGGTCATCGGGAAACACGCTGCTCCTCAAGTTCGGATTGTGCTGGAGGGGCCTGTTCCTCGGCCCGGTGCGCTGAAACCTATCCTCTGCGATCATTCGCCCTGCGTCGAGGATGCGTATCGGGGTTTGGTCGCCGCCCGGGTCACCGTGATCTTGACCGTCTTGTGCTCCTTGATCGTGACCGTGCCGTCGTCCAGCGCGACGTCGTCGACGAAACCGCCGGGGAACTTCAGAGCCGTCGCCAGGCTTGAAGCGTCGCCGATCGCGTCGATGACGAAGGGTGAGGAGAGTTGGTGGCCGTCGACGATCACCCCGCCTCCGTCGGCGGCCTCGAACGAGGTCTGTGCGACCACGCGCGCCGAGTCGTTGATCTCCATCGCCTCAGCGCCGGCATCGCGCAGTTCCTCGATCCCGTCGAGCAGATAGTTCAGGCTGATCTGCGACTGCGGGACCGTGACAGTGATCCGTACACCGGGCCCCGTCGCCGGCAGCGTCCCAGCAAGGACGCCGAGCGCGGACAGCTCGCCACGGGCCTGGGCTAGCGCCGTCGCGGTCTTGTCATTGGAGTCGCGCAGGGCGGACCGGGTCTTCTCCAGATCGGTGATGTCCTGGTCGTTGCGCCGTGACGCAGCCTGAAGGCCGTTGAGAGCCTGGATCAGGTCGGCGGGCCGCATGCTCGCGTACTCGTCGTCGCTCCCCGCCAGCCGCACCTGGGTGACGCCGGCGATCCCCAGTACCGCGAGCAGGACGGCCGCGGTGACCTGGCCGCGTCCCGGGTGCAGCAGAGCCCGGACAGCCCGCTGGCGTGCGGTGTATTCGTCTTCCTCGGTGTACGTCCCCGCACCGTCCGGGTCACCGCCGAAGAGGTATTCGTAGTGCTCGGGGCCGGGCTTGCCGACCGGCTGCTCCTCGGCGGCCTCCTCGGCCTGCTCGTCGCTCATGCGTGGAAGATGTGCCGACGGATGGCAGCGACGTTGGCGAAGATCCGGATGCCGAGCACCACCACCACGCCGGTCGAGAGCTGGGCGCCGACGCCGAGCTTGTCGCCGAGGAACACGATCAGCGAGGCGATGAACACGTTGCTGATGAACGAGACGACGAAGACCTTGTCGTCGAACAGTCCGTCGAGGAACGCGCGCAGCGCCCCGAACACGGCGTCAAGAGCGGCGACCACGGCGATCGGCAGGTACGGCTCGAGTCCGATCGGCACGTCTGGCTTGATGATCAGCCCGACGACGATGCCGACGATCAACCCGATGATCGCGATCACGATGGTCCCTTTCCGCTCGAGTCCTTGCTGCCCTGGACGACGACGTAGCGCAACTGCGGCACGTCGCTGCCAGGGAGGTTCATCGAGGACTCGGTGTGCATGGAGAACCGGAGCCCGACTTCCTGCTGCAGATCCAACCATGCCTGCCCGCTGGTCGAGTCGGCGAACCTGCTCGGGAGCGTCTGTCGGTTGCCGATCGCTTGGATCCGGTACGGCCGGCGCAGCGACACGTAGTTGACCGTGATCGCGCTACCTGCGTGCCGGATCGAGGACAGCGTGGTGAGTCGCTCGCCATTGATGGAGATCGCCTCGGCGCCTGCCTGCCAGAGCCCGTTGACCAGCTTCTGCAGATCAGTATCCAGCACCCGGTTACGGTCGCTCTTGGCGCCGGGAGCGTCGTCGGCGACGACCTCGACACCGGGTCCGGTGGCGGGCGAGAGCCCGGAGCGCAGCCCGAGCAGGCTGACCTCGCCCAGCAGGCCGTGTGAGTCGCTATTGGTGGCCAGGAACTCCTGCTGGAGGCGGCGGTTCTCGGCCTCCAGGGACGTCACCTGACGGTTCTCGCGGGTGACGAGCGCCTTGGCATCCTGGACCTGCTTGATCAGAGCCTGCCGTTCCTGTTCGTCTGAACTGCTGTCCCGCGACGTCTGCACCGCTGCGGTGATGGTCAGGAGTGCGAACACCCCGAGCACCGCCGCGCCGTACCGTCCGATCCGACCGCGCGGAGGCTTGCCCGCACCCGCCCGTTGCCGCGCCGCTTCGGCGTAGTCCTCATCGAGGGCGTGGGCGTTGATGTACGGCAGCAGGCCCATCGTGACCCGCTCGGGCAGTGGGCTCTGCGGCCGTTGCGGGGCTGGTTGCTGTGCCGCCTCTTCTCGGGCCACGGACCTCAGTCCGATCCGGCCTCGACGTCGGAGGCTGCCGGCAGCGGCAGCTGCGGGGCCCGCCGGTCACGGTCGGCCAGCAGCTTGCGCACCTGCCACGCGTAGAGCAGCCCGGCCCACCAGTACAAGCCCATCCCCCAGATGGCGAAGGCCCACCCGAAGACCTTGCCGAGGGTGGCGATCGAGCTGGTGCCGTCGCCGACAAAGAGGAGCGGGAAGGCGTAGAGCAGGTTGAACGTCGCTGCCTTGCCCAGGAAGTGCACCGGAAGCGCGCTGTAGCCGCGGGTGCGCAGGAACGGCACCAGCAGCCAGAGGAAGGCATCGCGTGCCGGCAGGATGATCGCGACCCACCACGGGATGATGTCGCGGAACGCCAGCCCGATCACGACAGCGAGGATGTAGAGCCTGTCAACGACGGGGTCGAGGATCTCCCCCACCCGCGAGGTCTGGTTGAGCCGGCGCGCGAGGTAGCCGTCGAGCCAGTCGGTGATCCCGGAGATCATCAGGACGATCAGTGCCAGGACGTCTTCCTTCGGCCCGAGCACGAGCCACAGGAACAGCGGTACGCCGAGCAGGCGGACCAGGCTGATGGCGTTCGGCAGCGTCCACACGACGGCTGCGTACGGGCCGTCGTCGCGGGCCACCCGGCTTCCCCTGGCGTTGCTCATGTCGGGGCAACCCTATCCATGCACTCGCCCGTCGTACCGGCTGCGGTCCGCGGCGGGTCGCCGCGGGTCGCGGGGTCGCGGCGCCGGACCCGAGGGGTTCGAGTCAGGTCTCATCCTCTGGCTTGCCTGAGATGAGTGGCAGCAGCCAGCGCGAGCCCGGGTCCGCATCGACCAGGATGGCGCGCAGCAGCAGGCTGAGCGGCACGGCGAGCAACGCTCCCAGCGCACCGATCGCCCATCCCCAGAAGATGAGCGACAGGAACGTCAGCGTTGCCGAGAGGCCGACTCTGTCCCCCACGATCCTCGGCTGGATCACCGACTGGATCACGAAGTTGAGGACCGCGTAGACCACGATCACGGCGATCATCTTGGTCGGGCCGCCATCGAGCAGCGCGAGCAATGCGGGGGGCACCACGCCAAGTACGAAGCCGACGTTCGGGATGAAGTTGGTGACGAACGCCAGCACGCCCCACACGAATGCTCCGGGGACGCCCATGATCACCAGGGCGCCGACGTCGAGCACCGCGACGACGAACCCGAAGCCGGCCGAGACCGCCATGTAGCTGCGGGTACCGGCGGCGAACTTCGCCAGCGCGTGCACCATGTCCGGCTTGCGGTCGGACAGATCGCCGATGATCTTCATGGTCGGTGCTGCGTCGAACGCCAGGAACAACAGCAGGGTCGCGATGAAGAAGAGGTCGGTCAGGACGCCGAGGATCCCCTTGAGCACGTTGGTCGCAGCACTGACCAAGCTGCTGACGTTCAAGGCGCCGGTAATCGCGTGCACCTGAGTGCTGCCGACCCCCCGCGCCTCGAGCCATCGGGCGACGTCGTTGATGTAGCCGTTGATCTGGCTGCTGTAGTCGGGCACGAGGACCGCGAGCCGGCCGACTGAGATCACCAGCGAGAGCGTGATCAGAATCATCAGCAGATAGACCGAGAGCAGCAGCATCAGCGAGGCGACCGCTCCCGGGACTTTGTGGGAGACCAGCCAGGTCCGCAGCGGGTAGACAGTGACGATCAGCACCAGCGCCAGGAACGCCGGGCCCAGGATCCCCGAGACGCTCTTGACCCCTGCCAGGGTGATCGTGAGAGCCGCGAGCCCGACCAGCACGGTCAAGGCTCGGGGCGTGACACGCTCGCTCATGGCTGACTCCTTCAGGCTCGTCCCGTGCACCTTCGCGGCACACTCGCTCAGCAGCACCCTAGAGGGACGGCGCGTCAGGACACGTTCACTGCGTCGGCACGGAGCAGTTGAATCAGCTCTCCGCCCCGCTCTCGCGTTCGAGCAGCACCAGGACTTCTGCATGCGCGGTATGGGGGAACATGTCAAAGACGCGGCCGCGGACCGGGACGAGCGACGGCATCGCAGCCAGATCGGCAGCCAGCGTCGCGGGGCTGCAGCTGCTGTAGAGCACGCTCCGCACCGCCGAGGCTTCCAGCCAGGCCGCGAGCGCGGGTCCGATCCCGCGTCGCGGCGGGTTGACCACGACCAGGTCGGGCGCGGGTCGGTCCGCAAGCGCGTGGGTGGCGTCGCCCACGACGAACTCCACCTCAGTTGCACCCAGGCGCTCAGCAGCCTCCACGGCACTGCGGACCGCCTCGCGGCTCGTCTCGACGCCGACCAGCCGGCGCCCCGGTGCGGCCAGGTGCAAGGCGAAGCCGCCGACCCCGCAGTACAGGTCCCAGATGTCGCGTGGGCCGCGTTCGTCGACCCAGCTGCGCGCCTCGGCGTAGAGGGCGGTCGCGGTGGCGGTGCTGGTCTGGAAGAAGCTCTGCGGACGCAGCAGCAGCTCCACCTCGCCGAGGCGCATCGGCAGCATCGTCTGCTCAGTCAGCACAATCTCCAGATCCCCCTCGAGGACGGCCTTGTGCTCGGGCTGCACGTTAACCGTCGCCACGCGCAGCCCCGGTAGGTTCCCGCGAAGCCAGTCGAGGTGCTTGCGCAGCCGGGCCACCGGCTCCTGGGACCGGACGACGAACCGGATCATCAGCTCGTCGTCCGGCGAGGCTGTGAGGAGGATCAGCTTGAGCTCGCCTCGACGAGTCGCGATGTCATACGGATCCAACGTTGCCCGGGTGATGAAGGCGCTGAGCACCGGCAGCGCCGCCTGGATCACTGCCACGTGCAGCGCGCAGTCCTGCAGGTCGACGCCGACCGGGTCGCGGTGATCGCCGGTCAGGATCCCGAGCACGGGTGCCTCGGTGGTGCCGGTGACGACCATCTTGGCTTTGTTGCGGAACCCGGACTGGTCGCTGGCTACGGGCGGCAGCCAGGCAAGGTCCGGGTACGCCGCGAGCAGGTCACGGACCTGGCGCGCCTTGGCAGCCAGCTGCTCGCCGTACGGCCTGGGCAGCCAGGTGCACGACCGGCACTCGCCGATGTCGAAGTGGTGGCAGTCCATCGCGCGGTCAGGCTACGCCCGCAAGCGCGTCCTCAGCGCTTGCTGGCGCGTACGAGCGCGGTGAGCAGCACCCGTGCGACGAGGGCCGCAGCGCCCTTCTCGACCAACGGGATCCGCTCGTCGAGGCTGATGGCGTAGTCGATCCGGGTCCCGCCAGCGACCGGCGTCAGGACGACCTCGCCCCCGTAGTTCTTGAACGGCACACCGCCGCGGGCGGCATAGCCGAAGGCCGTCTCCGGTTCGAAGCGAACGACCTCCTCGACGATCGCCGGCATCGGTCCAGGCGCGCTGATCCGGCGTACGGCGCCAAGGCCGTTGCGATCCGGGCTCCCAGCCTTGTCGAGCGTGACCGTCAGACCGGGGCCCCAGGACGACATCGCCTCATGGTCGATCAGGACGGCCCAGACGTGGTCGACAGGTCGCTGGACGACTGCGCTGGCTCTGGCGGTCGGCTTCGCAGGCATGATGCTCCTCGGGTCGCGTGGACGGATCGTTCCGGCGGAAGTATGCCTCAGCCCTCGTCGGCGTACAGGGCGGCGACCTCGGCTGCCGTCCACGCAGGCTTCACGTCGTCCGGTTTGCTCGCCGAGACCCAGCCCTTCCCGGGCACCAGCCTCCGCACCACCCGAGCCGGTACGCCGGCTACGATGGTGTGGTCCGGGACCTCGCCGCGAACCACCGAACCGGCACCGACGACGACGTTACGGCCGATCGTGGCGCCGGGAAGGATGATCGCGCCGTGCCCGATCCAGGAGCCGGAGCCGATCGAGACCGGGTGGAAATGGTCGAGCTGGACGCCGATCGGCGTCTCCGGGTCCTGATAGCCGTGACCGGAGTCGGAGACGAAGACGCTCTGACCGAACCAGACGTCGTCGCCGATCGTGATCGACCCGTGGGCGGTGATGGTGGACCGGGCGCCGATCACGCACCGGTCGCCGATCACCAAGCCGCGGTCCGGCGCATGGTGGTCTTCCGGCCCGTAGCCGACGGCGAGAGCGCACCACTTCCCGATCAGGGTGCCACTGCCGATGTGCATCTTCGACTGCCCGTAGAGCGTCGCCCAGGGGTGGCCGAGCAGGCTCGCATGCCCGAACGCCCCGAACTCGTCGGCGAGATCGGTCCCAGGTCGGACGGCGCCCTGGTGCTCGGCCCAGCGGTACGCAGCGAGGACGACGCGGTTGAGCAGGCGGGACACAGGCACGGCGAGAGGCTACCGCCCCCGTCGCCCAGCCGTCAGGACCGCGTCTGCAGCACGACCAGCTCGGCACGTACGGGCTGACCCGGAGCACAGGGCCGGGGTCATCAGGTGTGCGGTTGCTCGTGCCTGCGTTGCGCGGCCCGCGGCCTCAGCCGGCGAGGTGCCCCTGGTCGACCATCTGGATGCTGCCGTGGACGGCGGCCGCGTCAGCGGAGGCGAGGAAGACGATCACGGCGGCCACGCTGTCCGCGCTCATCAGACCGCGCTTCGCCGAGACCCTCATGATCAGCTCCCAGTCAGCACCTTCAGGCACGTCGATCGTGTGCACCTGCGGAGTGTCCATCCCGCCCGGGCAGACGCAGTTCACTCGCAGCGGCGTGTTCAGGTACTCGACCGCCAGCGCCTTGGTCAGCCCGACGATGCCGTGCTTCGCAGCCGTGTACGCCGCCGAGTAGGCCTCTCCCATCATCCCGGCCACCGAGGCGACGTTGACGATGTTGCCGCCGTTCTCGAGCAGGTGCGGGATCGCCGCTGCCGAGAGGTGGAAAGCTCCGCCGAGGTTCAGCGCGATGTCGGCGTCCCACTGGTCATCAGTCACCTCCGTGGTGATCCGGAAGTCGTGGCGCCCGGCGTTGTTGACCAGCACGTCCAGCCGTCCGTACGCCGCCACCGCGGCCGCGACCGCGGCCCGGCAGTCGGCCGGCGAGGTCACATCGAGACGTCCGACCCGGACTTCGCCGGGAAGACCCGCGCAGGACGCCGCGACATCAGCAAGCCGAGCCTCGTCACGCGACGCGGCGTACACCTGGCCGCCGCCGGCGGCGAACCGGCGTACCGAGGCCGCCCCCAGGCCGGAGGAGGCGCCGGTCACCAGGATGCTCCGGCCCGCGAACGCGCCCGTTGCGTTGGTGTTGTCTGTAGTCAAGGTCAGGCTCCGGTTCGATGAGTGCGAGAGGGTCGGCACCATCCAACCCCGCGGCGCCCGCCCTCGCTAGCCTCGGGGTGTCCTCACCAGCGAGCTAGCAGCCGTTCTCCTCCCATCGATCGCCCCGGGTCGGAGTCCGACTCACGCCGTCGTATCGACCCGCTCGCCACACCAGGCATGCAGTCGACCCGTGTGAGGTGATGCGGCCTCCCCTGCGGGAGGGCCAACCTCTCGGACGAAGCGCTCCAGATGATCAGGAATCGAGAAGCAGCACGACCGCGCGGGCGCCTAGCGTCGTCGGCATGACAACCATCAGCAGGCTGACCCTCGAGGTCGATGACCTCGCCACCGCCGAGACCTTCTACGCCGCCTTCGGCGTTGGTGACCGGCTCACGCTCACCTCCTGCGACGCACCGAACTCCGGCTTCCGCGGCTGCACCATCTCCCTCGTCGTCGCGCGGCCCAACATCGTCGACGCCTTCCTCGACGCGGCCTTGGCCGCGGGCGCCAGGTCGGTCAAGCCCGTCAAGAAGAGCTTCTGGGGGTACGGCGGCGTGGTCGAGGCCCCCGACGGGACACTATGGAAGGTGGCGACCTCGGGGAAGAAGAACGACGGGCCCCGCGACCGCGTCATCGATGACCTCGTGCTCCTGCTCGGCGTTGAGGACGTCAAGGCGACCAAGGAGTTCTACGCCGGCCGCGGGCTCGTCGTGGGCAAGAGCTTCGGCAACAAGTACGTCGACTTCGAGGCACCGTCGTCCGCAGTCAAGCTCGCGCTCTACGGCCGTAGGGCCGCCGCGAAGGACGCCGGGGTGCCACCCGAGGGGTCAGGCTCGCACCGGATCGTGGTGCACAGCGACGCCGGCACCTTCACCGACCCCGACGGCTTCATCTGGACGGAGTGAGTCATGTGCGACGCGCGGTCAGGTAGACAGGTGCCCCAGGAACCTGGTGAACCAGCCGCCGTCCCCACCGAGGAGCGACCCGCAGCATGAGTCCGAAGAAGGTGGCCGCCCTGCCCATGCACGTCGCCGACAGCCACGACCTGATCCGGGTGCACGGCGCCCGGGAGAACAACCTCAAGGACATCAGCACCGAGCTCCCCAAGCGCCGGCTGACCGTCTTCACGGGCGTCTCGGGATCGGGCAAGAGCTCACTGGTCTTCAGCACCATTGCGGCCGAGTCGCAGCGGATGATCAACGAGACCTACAGCTCCTTCATCCAGGGCTTCATGCCGGCCCACCCGCGTCCCGACGTCGACGTGCTGGATGGCCTGACCACCGCGATCATCGTGGGCCAAGACCGGATCGGCGGCGACGCGCGCTCGACCGTTGGCACCGCGACCGATGCCAACGCGATGCTCCGGATCTTGTTCAGCCGGCTCGCGATGCCGCAACTCGGCTCGCCGCAGGCCTACTCGTTCAACGTGGCGTCGATCAGCGGCGGCGGAGCGGTCACTTTCGAGCGCGGCGGGCGCCAGGTCAAGGAACGCCGGACGTTCTCGGTCCTGGGCGGGAGATGCACCCGCTGCGAGGGCCGCGGGTCGGTCTCCGACTTCGATCTCACCGCCCTGTACGACGCCAGCCTGACCCTGGCGACGGGCGCCCTGAAGATCCCCGGGTACACGATGGACGGCTGGTACGGCCGCATCTTCTCGGGCTGCGGGTTCTTCGACATGGACAAGCCGATCGCGACCTACAGCAAGCGCGAGCTCGAGGACCTGCTCTATAAGGCGCCGACGAAGATCAAAGTCGAGGGCATCAATCTCACCTACGAGGGCCTGATCCCCAAGATTCAGAAGTCGATGCTGTCCAAGGACGTCGAGTCGCTGCAACCGCATATACGGGCGTTCGTCGGGCGGGCCATCACCTTCGCCGTCTGCCCGGAGTGCGACGGCACCCGGCTCACCCCCGAGACCCGGGGCTCGACCATCGACGGCACCTCGATCGCTGATGCATGCTCGATGGAGGTCCGCGACCTCGCCGGCTGGGTCCGCACGGTGACCGACGACTCGGTCGCGCCTCTCGTCGCGGCGCTCGCCGACCTGCTCGACTCCTTCGTCGAGATCGGCCTGGGCTACCTCTCGCTGCACCGGACCGCCGGGACGCTCTCCGGCGGAGAGGCCCAGCGGGTCAAGATGGTCCGGCATCTCGGCTCAGCCCTGACCGACGTCACCTACGTCTTCGACGAGCCCACCGTCGGACTGCACCCGCACGACATCGCCCGGATGAACGACCTGCTCCTCAGGCTGCGCGACAAGGGCAACACCGTGCTGGTCGTCGAGCACAAGCCCGAGACGATCGCGATCGCCGACCACGTCGTCGACCTTGGGCCGGGTGCCGGCTCCGGTGGCGGCACGATCTGCTTCGAGGGCAGTGTCGACGGACTGCGCAGCAGCGGCACGATCACCGGCCGGCATCTTGACGACCGGGCACAGCTCAAGGAGACGGTGCGCGACTCCAGCGAGGTGATGGAGATCCGCGGAGCGAGAGCGAACAACCTGGCCGACGTCGACGTTGACATCCCGCTCGGCGTGCTGGTCGTCGTGACGGGCGTCGCCGGCTCCGGGAAGAGCTCGCTGATCCACGGCTCCGTCGAGGGCCGTGAGGGCGTCGTCTCGGTCGATCAGACTCCGATCAAGGGCTCGCGACGAAGCAACCCCGCGACGTACACCGGCCTGCTGGACCCGATCCGCAAGGCGTTCGCGAAGGAGAACGGCGTCAAGCCCGCGCTGTTCAGTGCGAACTCCGAGGGCGCCTGCCCGCACTGCACCGGCGCCGGGGTGTTCTACACCGACCTCGGCATGATGGCTGGCGTCTCCACCCCCTGCGAGCTCTGCGAGGGCAAGCGGTTCGACGCCTCGATCCTCGAGTACACCTATGCAGGCAAGGACATCAGCGAAGTCCTGGCGATGTCGGTCAGCGAGGCCGAGGAGTTCTTCACCGACGGGCCGGGCGCCCTGCCCGCGGCGTACCGGATCCTCGAGCGGCTGGGCCAGGTCGGCCTCGGCTACCTCACCATCGGCCAACCGCTTACGACCTTGTCGGGCGGCGAGCGGCAGCGCCTCAAGCTGGCGACCCATCTCGGCGACAAGGGCGGCGTCCTAGTGCTCGACGAGCCGACGACCGGCCTGCACCTCGCGGACGTCGAGAACCTTTTGGACCTGCTGGACCGACTGGTCGATGCCGGCAAGTCGGTGATCGTCATCGAGCATCACCAGGCGGTGATGGCGCACGCTGACTGGATCATCGATCTCGGCCCGGGCGCCGGGCACGATGGCGGCACGGTGGTCTTCGAGGGCACGCCAACCGACCTGGTCGCACACAGGCGGACGCTGACGGGCGAGCACCTGGCTGCCTACGTCTCGCGCTGAGCGTTGTCTCCCGACCGCGCTGACGCGCGAACGGTCTCGATCTGTCGTTCTACTTCGGCTCTCAGCCGTTCGAGCTCCAAGCCGGCAGCCTCCAGCGGTCCCGCAGCCGGGCCTTGAGCGGCCGCCGCGAGGATCAGGTGCTCGGTGCCGATGTAGTTGTGCCGGTAGTGCAGCGCCACGTCGAGCGCGTTGGCGATGGTCTCCTTCGCCTCCGTACCGAAGGCGGCACCGGGTAGATCGGCTTGGACATCGGCCGGGGACGCCGCGTCCGCAAGGCGGCGGGGCAACGGAGGCAGCGAGAGCACCCGGTAGACGTCGGCCACCTCGACCCCGAGCGCTGCGACGGCCAGGCACGCGATCCCGTCGGGCTCGCTGAGCAGTCCTCCCACCAGGTGGCGCGGCTCGGTCTCGGTGGCGGAATCGTCCTCGGCGGCGAGTCGTCGTGCCATCACCAGCGCGTTTCGGGCCCGCGGCGCGAACCGCTCGAACATCCGCTGCCCTGGCGCCATGCCCCCGGGTCGTGCCACGAAGCGCTGCTGCGCGGCCTGTTTCGAGACGCCCATGCTCTCGCCGATCTGGCTCCACGACGAACCCGACCGGCGGGCCTGGTCGACGAAGTGACCGATCAGGGCGTCGGCCTGCTCCTCGACCCGGCCAGAGACCCGGACCGCATCGGAGAGCGCCTCGAGCGCACCGCCCTCCGGATGGATGGTGCGCACGAAGGTGATCAGCGTGTCGAGCGAGACAGGGAATTCCTTCACGCGTCAACATTAGATTGACGACATTCGATCGTCAAGATGACCCTGACGCTTTACGCCGCTTGCGTCGTGAACTCCTTCAGCCCGCTGCCGGCCAGCCACTCGGTCCACGGCACGTCATAGTCGGCGTACCCGTTGTCGCCCGAAGCCTTGCCCCGAGGCGAGCCCGTGATCGTGACCGGGTCGCCCTGCTTGGACAGGTTGTAGTACCACTCGGCGTCCTTGTAGGACAGGTGCACGCAGCCGTGCGAGCCGTAACTGTGGCCCGGGTACGGGTCACCGGTCGAGTAGTGCAGGAAGGTGCCGGAGTTGGTGATCCGCACGTCCCACGGCAGGACCAGGTCGTAGAAGTTCGGGTCCTTGGGATCGCAGGCGATCTGCACGCTGCACGAGGTCATCCGGACCGTCCGCGAGACGCCGACGACGGCCATCGTCCCGTCCCACGACGGGAACTCGGGGCTACCGGCGTCACTCGGCATGGTCCGCAGCACCTTGCCGTTGCGGGTCACGACCGTCTTGTGGTCCTTGACGTAGACGTGGGTGCGGACGTCGGCACCGATGGTGATCGAGCGCGTGTAGCTGTGCGTGCCGTAGCGGCCGAAGCCGTTGCCGACATGCTTGAACGCCGCAACCATCGAGATCTTGGTGCCGGGCTTCCAGAACCCGCGCGGGCGGAAGTCGACCCGCTGCGAGCCGAACCAGTGCCACGCGCCAGTGACCGGCACCGAGGTGGTGAGCTTGATGGCCTGCTCGATCTTCTTGCGGGCCGAGATCTTGACCGGGTCGCTGAAGACAATCGAGATCGGCATCGCGACGCCGACCGTCGTGCCGCTGAGGGGCGCGATGCTGTCGATCAGCATCGGCGGGCCCTTCGGGTAGACCTTCTTGGTCGGGGTCGGCGACGGCGAGGACGTCACGTCGCTCGCGCCGTCGGTCGGCGTCGACGTCGACGTCGACGTGGTCGACGCCGGGGATGTGTCGGCCGTGTTCGACGTGGCGTCGGAACCGCCACATCCAGCGGCCGTGAGCAACGCGCCTGCCAGGACGAGGGCGAACGGCACGCGAACGCTCCGCGGGTGCTCCATGATGATGTGGTCCTTCCTGTGCCCTTCGGCGCACGTGCCTGATGTCGGGACTCGGGGGCTGGGACCGCACTGAGCACCCAATCTAACTGGCGCGCGCAAGCGGATTGCCCTTCGACCCGGGCGTTTCGCCCTTATCAAGTAGACGCTCCAGCACGGCCTGAGGTTGCCCCGAAATGCCAGAACCTGAACGAGATGTGCGCCACTCGGCACACCACCCGTGTTGCTGCGAGCGTCCGGGCCGGCCCGGACGGATCCGGGACCGGCCACGGTCGATCACTCGGTCGGGCTGACAGGATTTGAACCTGCGACCCCTTGACCCCCAGTCAAGTGCGCTACCAAGCTGCGCCACAGCCCGAGTGCCCGCCTGCGCGAGCGACCCGAAGACTACCCCAGGAGGAGCGTCACGGAGGAATCGGGCGCGCCGCTGACCTTGCCCGGCGGCGGGGCGCTCGGACCGTTGCTCGTCAGCGGGCTCCAGTGCGCGAAGCCAGCCAGGCACAAGGCGATGATCACGGCCACGATGGCCCCGAGGATCGCGCCCATACCGTAGGCACCCTTCGGCGTGATCAGCAGGACCAGGCCGACCACCGTCGTGAGGATCAGCAGCAGGATCATCCGCTGGTCGCCCTTGGCGATGAGCAGGAAGCCCAGATTGACTACCAGCGAGATCGCACCAGCGACGAGCATCTCCTTGCCGTCGTGGATCTCAACCTGCGAGGGGGCCTGTGACTCGGCCTGCTGCTGGGCGTCCATGGGTGCTCCTCCGATCGTCGGCGGTCCGGGAAGACCCTCCAGGAGAAGGATAAGCCGCCGGATCCCGTGGCTGATCAGCGCCTGCCCGTTGAGGCGTCAGGCCACCCGTGAGGATGCGTCGACGACCTCGAACCCCCGACGCCGGAATCTTCTTGAGGACTGCGATCAGCATGTCGGGCCACAGCGCGTTCTGCTCGGCGATCCCGCGACATGCCTGGCTGGCCGGAGGAGGTGACTGCCGGTGATCGCACCATGCTCGTAACGGATGTCCGTTGCGCCTGGTCGTTCGATCTCGCCCGGACCAGGAGTTCGGGATCAGCGCTTGCGCTTCTCCCGCGGCCGGACCGACAACGAGATCGGAGTCCCGATGAAACCGAATTCCTCACGCAACCGTCGCTCGATGTAGCGCTCGTATCCGGCGTCGAGCTTGCCGGAGGTGAACAGCGCGAACGTCGGCGGCGAGGTCTGGGCTTGGGTGCCGAACAGGATCCGGGGCTGCTTGCCACCGCGGACGGGGTGCGGGTGCTCGGCGACGAGCCTGCCGAGGAACGAGTTCAGCGCTCCGGTCGAGATCCGGGTCTCCCACCCGCCCAGCGCGGCGTCCAACGCGGGCAGCAGCCGGTCGATGTGCCAGCCGGTCCGGGCGGTGATGTTGATCCGGGGCGCCCACTGGACCTGCACGAGCTCCCGCTCGTACTCCCGCTCGAGGTAGTAGCGGCGCTCCTCGTCGACGAGGTCCCACTTGTTGAAGCAGATCACCAGCGCGCGCCCGGAGTCGCGGACGGTCTGGATGATGCGCATGTCCTGCTCGGAGATCGACTGGCTGCCGTCGATCACGAGCACCGCGACCTCGGCCCGCTCCATCGCGGTCGCCGTTCGCAACGAGGCGTAGTACTCGTGTCCCGAGGCGGTCTTCACGCGCTTGCGGATGCCGGCGGTGTCGATGAACTTCCAGATCCGGCCCCCGAGCTCGACGAGCTCGTCGACCGGGTCGACCGTCGTCCCCGACGCGTCGTCGACGACGACCCGGTCCTCGCCGGCGAGCTTGTTGAGGAGTGAGGACTTGCCCACATTCGGGCGGCCGATGATGGCGATCCGCCGCGGGCCTCCGAGCTCCTGGCCGATCTGCTCCTCCGGAGCGTCGGGCAGGGCCTCGAGGATCGCGTCGAGCATGTCGCCTGAACCGCGACCGTGCAGTGCCGAGACCGGGTACGGCTCCCCCAGGCCCAGGTTCCAGAGCCCGAACGCCTCCGCCTCGGTGCGCTGGTCGTCGACCTTGTTCGCCGCCAGGATCACCGGCCGGCCGCTCTTGCGCAGCACCTTCACCACGGCCTCGTCGGCGTCGGTGATGCCGACGGTCGCGTCGACGACGAACAGCACTGCGTCGGCCAACGAGACAGCGACCTCGGCCTGCGCCGAGATCCGCTCCGCGAGGCCCTCGGCCTCAGGGTCCCAGCCGCCGGTGTCGACGACCGTGAACGCCCGGCCGTTCCAGGTGGCCTCGTAGGAGACGCGGTCCCGGGTCACCCCTGGCTTGTCCTCGACGACCGCCTCGCGGCGCCCGATGATCCGGTTGACCAGGGTCGACTTGCCCACGTTGGGGCGGCCGACGACCGCCAGGATCGGCGTGCGGGTCTCCTGCTCGGGGTCCACGGAGGACCCGTCCTGCTCTGTCACTAGCTTTCCTTGCTGCTCTCGGACGCCGGCCCCACATCGGGGCTAGTTCCGTCCGTTTCCGGGATCGGTCCCGGGAGTTCCATGCCGGTCGCCCGGGCCGCCTCGTCCGACGTCGCGATGACGGCCTGCCTGATCCGCTCGGTCACGGCGCGCACCTCGGCTGAACGCCGAGGCCAGGACTGCTGTTCCACGGCGAACGGCGACCCGTGACTCAACACGATCCTCGCGCCCGACGGCGGGAAGGTCGCAGCCGACCCCGGGAGCCGGGTGCCGAGGAACGACACCGGCACGATCGTGGCGCCCGTGGCCATCGCCAGGTATGCCGCTCCACCTGCTGCCGATTCCATCAGACCGGCGCCGCGGGTGCTCTCGGGGAACAGCCCTGCAACTCCCCCATCACGCAGCACTCGGAGCGCCGTCTTCAGCGCGAGCGGATCGGCCTCCCCGCGCGTGGTCGGGATCTGGCCCGAGGCCGTCAGGAACGCGCCAAGCGGGCCGGAGTACAGCTCTCGCTTGGTCAGCGCATGCACTGGCCGTGGACCGACGATCGCCAGCAGCGGACCGTCCATGAATCCGATGTGGTTCGACACCAAGACCACCGGGCCGGTGGCCGGCACGTTGTCCGCCCCGCGCACCTCGAGGTCCCAGAGCCGGCGGATCGCAGCAGCGAACGCCGGCCGGAGCCGGTGCAGCATCATCCGGGACGGGTGCCGGACCTCGATCGTGCGGGGCAGATCGAGGTGCGGCGAGTGCTGGGTCGTTGTCACGGGGCGGCTTCCTGGGCCGGCTCCTGCGCGAGCTTGTGTGATGCCTCCTCGACGATGCCGACGACCAGGCCGATCACTTCATCGAGCCCGTACGGCGTCGTGTCGAGGTGGATCGCACCCTCGGGGACGACCAGCGGGGCGGTCGCGCGCGAGGAGTCGATGGCGTCGCGCCGGAGCAGGTCGGCCTCGGTAGCCGCAACCGATGCGGCGCCGGTCTCCGCCGTACGCCGGGCCGCGCGGGCCGCTGCGTCGGCAGTCAGGTACAGCTTGACCTCAGACTCAGGCCAGACCACCGAGCCGATGTCGCGGCCTTCGACGACGATGCCGCCAGCGGGCAGCGCGTCGGCGATGATCGCGCGCTGCAGCTCCAGGAGCCGGGCCCGGACCTCGGGCACGGTCGCGACCGGACTGACCGCGGCGGTGACCTCATCGGACCGGATCGCCTCGGCCACATCTTCGCCGTCCACGGTGATCGTCGGCACCAGCGGGTCGGTGCCGGACTCCAGAGCCGGCGCCGCGGACTTCGCAGCCACGGCTGCCGGGTCGTGGACGTCGACTCCGTGGCGGAGCATCCAGAGCGTCATCGCTCGGAACTGGGCGCCGGTGTCGAGGTAGCGCAGGCCGAGCCGGTCGGCTGCTCCCCGGGAGGTGCTCGACTTGCCCGAACCCGAGGGCCCGTCCATCGCCACCACGATGCTGCTCACGACTCTGCTCACGAGAAAACTGCGCTCCTGCCCCACGGCTCGTACCCATCGATCACGCTCATCCACCATGTTTCGCGGACCCAGATCGATCCGCGCACGGCATCGCGCCAACGAGCAGCCTACCGGTGTGCGGTCCAGTTCCTTGCTTCGAGAGCCGTGCGCAGCCCCTCGGCCGCGCTCGCCTCGACGAGGACCTCGACCAAACCTGCCGGTCGACCGGGGTCGTGATCGATCCGGATGTCCTCGATGTTGACGCCGATCTCGCCGACATCGGCAAAGAGCCGGGCCAGCTCGCCGGGGTGGTCGGGGACCAGGACGAACACCGGGCCGGTCTCGATCGGGGCACCACCGTGCTTGCCCGGGATGATCTGGGTCCCCGCATTGCCGCGGTTGAGGATCTCGACCAGGGCATCCTGCGACGGGTCGTCCACCGCTGTGATCAGTGCGTCGAGCTGCCCGCGCAGCGAGCGCAGCAGGTCACCGACCACGGGCGCGTTGGCTCTGATGATCTGACCGTAGAGGTCGGGGTCGCCGCCAGCGACCCTGGTCACGTCCCGCACTCCCTGTCCCGACAGCGAGAGGTGCTCCGGAACCGCCTCAGTGAGCTGGCCGGCGGCGAGGACGGCAAGCAGGTGCGGCAGGTGCGAGGTGCGCGCCACGGCGAGATCGTGCTCGACGGGTGAGAGCCGGACCGGGACCGCGCCGCAGATCTCGATCAGCGACTCGACCAGGTCGACGGCTGTCGGCGCGGTGTGCACATGCGGAGTGATCGCCCAAGGACGGCCGTCGAACAGCGACGACGTCGCGGCCAGCGGGCCCGACCGCTCACTGCCGGCCATCGGGTGGCTTCCCAGGTAGCGGGCCAGCGCCTCGTCGTCGACCCGGTCGGAGATCTGGTCGAGCGGCTGGGCCTTGACGCTGCCGATGTCGGTGACGATGGCGCCGGTCCCGAGCGCCTCCACCACGACCTCGGCGATGTGCACAGGCGGAACGGCGACCACGACGAGCTGAGCGACGCCGTCGACCGCAGGGAGGTCCCCCGCGCCCAGGCTGACCGCGGTCCGGACGTGCTCCGGGTTGGCGTCGCTGAGCCAGACCGGGATCCCACGCGCCGACAACGCGAGGCCGATGGACGTGCCCAGCAGCCCTGACCCGATCACATGCACCGGGCCGGTCAACGCGTCACTCATCCGGCATCGACCGGACCTTGGTCAGGTCCGAGCGGAGCGCGGCCGCCCCGTGCAGGTAGACATGGGTGACCTCAGCGCGGGCAAGGTCGGTCTCGACGTGCGCCATCATCCGCACTACCCGGGGCATCGACCCGTCGATCTCGAGCTCGCGCGCGCAGATGAGCGGGACCTCGCCGAAGCCGAGACCGCGCGCGGCGTACGCCGGGAACTCGGCGACCAGGTCGGAGGTCGCCGTGAAGATGACCGAGATGAAGTCGTCGACCTCGAGGCGGTTCACTGTCATCACCTGCGTGACCATCTCGGAGACCCGCTCGAGCATCTGCTCGCGGGTGTCGGAGGTCAGCTGGGTGGCACCACGAATTGCACGAACCGACATGCCCGCGACTTTATAGGCCGGCGGTGTCGAGTAGGGACCCGACCTCGTCGCTGGTCAGCTCGCGCAACGAGCCGCTGCGCAACCGGCCGAGGAGGACCGGGCCGATCGCCGTACGACTCAAACGCTGTACGGGGTGGCCGATCTCGGCCAGCAGGCGCCGCACGATCCTGTTGCGACCCTCGTGGATCACGAGCTCGACGATGCCGCGGTCGGCGGTGGTGGAGATGACCTTGGCGCGGCGTACCTCGACCGACCCGTCCTCGAGGGTGACGCCGGCCAGCAGTGTCTTCACGGTGCCCTTGTCAACGGCGCCGGACACCTCGGCGACATACGTCTTCTCCATCTCATACGACGGGTGTGCCAGCCGCTGGGCGAAGTCGCCGTCGTTGGTGAGCATGATCAAGCCGTCGGTGTCGGTGTCGAGCCGCCCGACGTGGAAGAGCCGCTCTGGCCGGTCGGCCACGAAGTCGCCGAGACTCCGGCGGCCCTCGGGGTCCGACATCGTCGAGACGACCCCGCGCGGCTTGTTGAGGACCAGGTAGACGTGGGGGCTGATCGGCGGCAGCCGCTTGCCGGAGACCCGGATCACCGCCACCCGCGGGTCGACCTTGGTCCCGAGCCGGGTGACGACCTCGCCGTCCACCTCGACCTCGCCGGCCAGCATCAGCTCCTCGCACTTGCGACGGCTGGCCACTCCGGAGGTGGCGAGCAGCTTCTGCAGTCGGATCAACCCGTCCTCGTCGATGCCCGGGAAGCCGCCGGTGCCGTCATCACTCACCGTCGTCGGGTTCCGGGTCGTCCTCGTTCGCGTCCTGGCCCTCGGCCTCGGCTCCACCGACGGTGCTGAACGCCGGGCCAGCGAGCTCTTCGTCCAGGTCGAACTCGTCCATGTCCGGGACGAACGGCGCCAGCTCGGGTAGCTCGTCGAGCGAGGTGATCCCGATCCGCTCCAGGAAGTAGGTCGTGGTGCGGTACAGGTGCGCGCCGGTCTCGATGTCGGTGCCGGCCTCCTCGACCAGGCCGCGAGTGAGCAGGGTGCGCATCACGCCGTCGACGTTGACGCCGCGGATCGCCGAAACCCGGCTGCGGCTCACCGGCTGCTTATAGGCGACCACGGCGAGCGTCTCCAGCGCGGCCTGAGTCAGCCGCGCCTGCTGGCCGTCGAGCACGAACTTCTCCACGACCGGGGCGAACTCCTCGCGCGTGTAGTAACGCCAGCCCCCCGCGACGTTGCGCAGCTCGAACCCGCGGACGGCCTCGTCGTACTCGGCAGCGAGGTCGGTCAGCGCACTGGTGACCTCGCCCACCGGGTAGCCGACGGCCGTCGCCAGGCTGACGTCGTCCAGCGGCTGGTCAGAGACCATCAAGACGGCCTCGAGGGCCGGGCGCAGATCGGCGAGCGGGATTGACAGGGTCTCCCCCTCCGACTCGCGTGGCTCCTCAGCCTGGGCCTCTTCGACCGCCTGCTCGACCGCCTCCTCGACCTCTGCCCCGGGGTAGAGGTCGGACTCGTCGGTGTGGGTCTCAGTCATGCTCGGTCACCTTCTACGTCGTTCATGTCGGTTGCCGGGATCGGGGTCCCGGGGTCCGGCGACAACGGGGTGCCGTCGAACTCGTCGTTGATCTCGACTTCCTGGTCCTCCCCACCGGTCCAGCGGACGGTGAGCTCGCCCAGCGGCGTCATCTGGTCGAAGGCGAGGACACCTTCGCGGAAGAGCTCGAGCAGTGCCAGGAACCGCGCGACCCGGGTCATCGTGTCGGGGGCGTCGGCGGCCAGCTTGCGGAACGTCAGCGTGCCGTGCACGCGGAGCCGCTCGACAACCAGGTGCGCCTGCTCGCGCACACTGACCGCCGGAGCGTGGATGTGCGCCAACGACAGTTCCGGCTCGGCCTTCGGCTCGAGCGCCCGCGCTGCCAGGCCCGCGAACTCCGCAAGGCCGAGCCCGATCAGCACCTCGGGCAGCAGCGTCGCGAATCGTTCATCGAGGCCGACCGCGCGCGGGAACCGCAGCGCCTCGACACCGATACGCGTCTCCAGGACGGTCGCAACCTGCTTGAAAGCCCGGTACTGCAGCAGCCGTGCGAAGAGCAGGTCGCGGGCCTCGAGCAGGGCCAGGTCCTCTTCGTCCTCGACGTCGCCGGAGGGCAGCAGCCGAGCGGCCTTGAGGTCGAGCAGGGTCGAGGCGATCAGCAGGAACGAGGTGGTCTGCTCGAGATCCCAGCCATCAGAACCCGTTGATTGAGCCTGTCGAAATCGGATGTGCTCGATGAACTCGTTCGTGACCGTCGATAACGCCACCTCGGTGACGTCCATCTTGTGCTTGCTGATCAGGCTCAGCAGCAGGTCGAACGGACCCTCGAAGTTGTCGAGGCGGACTGCGAACGCGGTGTCGAGGCCTTCGGTCGCCAGCGACTCGGCGGCCGATGTCTCGGTCGTTGTGGCGCTCACCCGAGCAACCGGCGCACGAGCTCGCTGTCGTCGCCGTGCTTCTCGAGGTCGGCCAGCACGATCGCCAGCGCCTCGCGGACCAGGCGGCCGCGGTCGACGGCCAGGCCATGGTGGCGGCGCAGGTTGAGACGGGCATGCTCGATGTCGACGAGCTCGTCAGCGGTCACGTACACCGTCATCTTCTCGTCGTGCCGCACCCGCCCGCTGGAGGTCTTCGGAGCAGCCTCGACCGCCTTCACCGGCTTCGCGGCAGCCCGGGATGCGGTCTTCCGGACACCCTTGGCTGGTTCGGGGACGGCCTTGACCGCCGGGGTCTCCTCGGGCTCGTTCTCGTCGCTGGTCGGCCGGAACAGGTCGTCAGCGGCCGGCAGGCTCACGCGTCTTGCCAACGAGCCAGCACCTCCTTGGCCAGCTGCCGGTAGGAGTCGGCTCCGGCCGATGCGGACGCATAGCTGGTGATCGGCTCGCCGGCCACGGTGGAGTCGGAGAACTTCACCGTACGCCGGATCACGGTATGGAACACGGTGTCGCCCCAGGCCTCGACCAGGCGCTCCATCACCTCGCGCCCGTGCAGCGTGCGGCCGTCGTACATGGTGCCGAGGATGCCCTCGACCTCCAGGCGCGGGTTCAGCCGCTCCTTGACCTTATCGATGGTGGTCTTGAGAAGGGCCACACCACGCAGCGCGAAGTACTCGCACTCCAACGGCACGATCACGCCATCCGAGGCGGTCAGCGCGTTAACGGTCAGCAGACCCAGCGAGGGCTGACAGTCGATCAGGATGATGTCGTAGAGCTCGAGTGCAGGCGCGAGCACCCTCTGGAGGGTCTGTTCGCGGGCGACCTCGTGGACCAGCTGGACCTCGGCGGCGGACAGGTCGATGTTGGAGGGCAGCAGGTCGAGCCCGGCGACGCCGGTCGGCACGATGACCTCCTCCAGGCCCACGTCGCGCTGCATCAGCAGGTTGTAGATGGTGAACTCCATCTGGTGCGGGTTCAGTCCCAGCCCGACCGAGAGGGATCCTTGGGGGTCGAAGTCGACGAGCAGCACCTTGCGGCCGAACTCAGCGAGCGAAGCACCCAGGTTGATCGTGGTCGTCGTCTTGCCGACTCCGCCCTTCTGGTTGCACATCGCGATGATGCGCGCCTTGCCACGAGCGCCGACCGGGCCGGGCTCGGGGAAGTCCGGCATCGGACGACCGGTGGGACCGATCACGGAGGACTCCTCGGACTGCTTGACGGTGCGGGCCCCCAGTGTGCCCTCGGCCTCCGACTGTCCCGCCACCGCCTTCTTGAACGCCTCGTGGCGCAGGATCGTCGCGTCATGCTCACCCGCGTTGACCGGGTTGCGCATCAGGGGGGGCATCTCCGATGCGCCCCTCGACTGCCCGCCGAATCCGTCAGCACCGCTCATGGTCGGTTCCCCTTCGCTAGGTGGTGCCGCACATCCGGTGGTGGTCGCCGGTATTTGTCGACATGGCGTCAAGTCGTGCAGTGGCCGCGACTCTAGGCCCGTCGGAGCAGGGCTCACAAGCCGGGAGCGGAGACTGGTGGACGGGATCTGAAATCTGGGGAAACCGTGTGTACGGAGCCCCGCTCAGATGCACAGGAGCGCCCTGCCCTGTGCATAAACCTGTGTGTTCACGACGATCGTTCGTCGAGCTTGTCGAGACGCGGTGGATCGCCGCTGAGACCTCAGCCGAGAGCCCTCGGGTGGGCGGCGGCGTACACCTCGCGCAGGCTGTCAACGGTCACCAAGGTGTAGACCTGGGTGGTCGTGACAGACGCGTGCCCGAGCAACTCCTGGACGACCCGGACGTCGGCGCCGCCCTCGAGCAAGTGGGTCGCATACGAGTGCCGCATCGTGTGCGGCGAGACGTCGGCCTTCACCCCAGCGCGCTCCGCCGAACGCACGATGACGGTCCAGGCACTCTGCCGGGACAGCCGCCCCCCGCGCGCGTTGAGGAAGACCGCCGGTCCGCCGGCGCCCGCCGAGACCAAGTCCGGCCGGGCCCGGGTCAGGTAGGCCTCCAACGCCTCGCGTGCGAACCTGCCCAGGGGCACGACGCGCTCCTTGCTGCCCTTACCGCGCAGCAGCACCGAACCGGTGCTGGTAGCTGCCTCGAAGGTGATGTCGTCGATGTCGAGGCCGACCGCCTCGGAGATCCGCGCGCCGGTGCCGTACAGGACCTCGAGCAGCGCCCGATCACGCAGCGCCAGCACGGTTCCCGGAGCACCGGAGGCCTCGAGGATCGCCTCGACGTCGGCCAACGCAAGAGCCTTCGGCAGCCGCTTGGCCGGGCTCGGCGGCCGGACGGCGACCGACGGGTCCAGTCGAGCCAGTCCGTCCTTGACCGCGAACTTGTGGAACCCCCGCACCGCCACCACCGTGCGTCCTGCCGAGGTCGCGCTCAACGCTGGGTGCTCGCTGTCACCTTCGCGCAGCGCCATCAGGAAGCCGAGGACCGTCTGCTCCGTGATCGCATCGAGGTCGGCGACGCCGAGCCCATCGAGGTAGCCGAGGTAGCGCCGCAGGTCGCGGCGGTAAGAGGAGAGTGTGTTGGCCGCCAGGCCGCGCTCGACCCCGAGATGGTCGAGATAGGTCCGCACTGCGCGGCCCAGCGGACTGACCTTCGCCGTGGTCGGCTGCTCCGTCAGGGCATGCCCCCGGCGATCGCGTCCTCCAGGGACGCCGCTGCCATCATGTGGGCCTCGGCGACCGGGGCGTTGGTCACAGCACCTGCGTGCGTGTTCAGGCCGAGCGCGAGCGACCGGTCGTCGCGGCAGGCCTGCGCCCAGCCCTTGTCAGCCAGCGCCACGGCGTACGGCAGGGTCGCGTTGGTCAGCGCGTAGGTCGAGGTGTTCGGCACCGCTCCGGGCATGTTCGCCACGCAGTAGAACGTCGAGTTGTGCACTGTGAACGTCGGGTCGGCATGGGTCGTCGGGCGGGTGTCCTCGAAGCACCCGCCCTGATCGACCGCGATGTCGACCAGCACCGAGCCGGGCTTCATCTCCGCGACCAGGTCGTTGGTGACCAGCTTGGGCGCCTTCGCCCCAGGGATCAGCACGGCACCGATGACCATGTCGGCCTCCAGCACCTGCTGCCGGATGGCGAGCTTGGAAGAAGCCAGGCCGTGCACCCGGTTGCTGTAGCGCCAGAACGACATCCGCAGCTTGTCGAGATCGGTGTCCAGCAGCGTCACATCCGCACCCATACCCAACGCGATGTTCGCAGCGTTCTGGCCCGAGACCCCGGCTCCGATGATCACGACCTTGGCGTTGGCCACACCACCGACTCCGCCCATCAGCACACCGCGGCCGCCCTGGGCCTTGAGCAGCGAGTAGGCCCCAACCTGCGGTGCGAGGCAGCCGGCGACCTCCGACATCGGGTACAGCAATGGCAGCCCGCCCGAGGGCAGCTGGACGGTCTCGTACGCGATCCCGGTCGTCCCGCGCGCGACGAGCTCCTCGGTCAACGGCCGGTCGGCAGCGAGGTGCAGGTAGGTGAACAGCACCAGATCAGGCCGCAGCCGGTGATACTCCTCGGCGACCGGCTCCTTGACCTTGAGCACCATCTCGGCATTGCCCCAGACCTCGTCCGCGGCCTGGACGATCTTGGCCCCGGCCGCCTCGTACTCGCTGTCCGGGATCGACGACCCCAGCCCGGCGGAGCGCTCGACGAACACCTCGTGGCCATGCGCCACCAGCTCATGGACGCCGATCGGCGTGATCGCCACCCGGTACTCGTGGTTCTTGACTTCCTTCGGTACGCCGACCCTCACAGCGGTCCTCCCAGTATTCGGCGGCACGACGTTGTGCCGGTTCCCGGAGTTTAAGCCCGACCGCCGACCTCAGAGCCGGCCGCGGGTCCGGAGTGTCTCGTAGGCGAGAAGCGCCGTGACCAGCGGAGCATCCGCGACCCGACCGTCCAGCACGGCGGTGACGAGGTCTTCGCGCGGCACCCGCTCGAGGATCATGTCGGCCTCCTCGTGGTGCGGATCGAAATCCCGAGGGATCTCGCGCAGGCCGCGTGCGAGGAACAACGCGTGCGTCTCGGAGGTGATCCCCGGCGAAGCCCAGGTCGTCATCAGGTGGAGCCAGTCGGCTGCCTCGAGCGCAGCCTCCTCGCGCAACTCGCGCTGCGCGGCGACGAGCGGATCCTCGCCTGGCTTGTCCAGCTTGCCGGCCGGCAGCTCGACCAAGCGCATCTGGGCCGGGTGCCGGTATTGGCGAACGACGACGACCCGATCGTCCTCGTCGATGGCGAGGACGACCACAGCGCCGGGATCCGCGACCACCAGCCGCCCGAAGAGCTCGTCGGGGTGTCCCGGTCGGCTGATCGTGTCGCGGCGTACCGAGACGACCCAGTCGTCGGCGTGGATCACCCGCGACTCGGCGACCGGCCAGCTCAGCGGCTCGTCAGCCGGCCCGTGGGGGCCCGCTGTCACTCGCCGTCCGAGTGCCGGCGCAGTCCGGTCTCGTCGATCGGGATCCGCAGCTCGCGCTGACGGGTGATCGCCGCGCCGACCAGGCCGACGAACAGCGGGTGCGGGCGCGTCGGCCGGGACCGCAGCTCCGGGTGTGCCTGGGTGGCGACGTAGTACGGGTGCACGTCGGCGGGCAGCTCCACGTACTCGACGAGGTTGTGGTCGGGCGAGAGGCCGGAGAAGACGAGGCCGGCCTGCTCGAGCTTGTCGCGGTAGGAGTTGTTGACCTCGTAGCGGTGACGGTGACGCTCCTCCACGGTCGCCGCGCCGTACGTCGCCCGGACGATCGAGCCTTCGGCCAGGTTGGCCGGATACAGGCCCAGGCGCATGGTGCCGCCGAGGTCGCCGGCTCCGTCGACGAACGCCGTCTGCTCGGCCATCGTGGCGATCACCGGCTCGGCGCAGTCGGGGTCGAACTCGGTCGAGGCTGCCTCGAGTAGTCCGGCTTCGTTGCGGGCGTACTCGATAACCATGCACTGCAGCCCGAGGCACAGGCCCAGCGTTGGGATCCGGTTGGCGCGGGCATAGGTGAGCGCGCCGAGCTTGCCCTCGATGCCACGGATGCCGAAGCCGCCCGGCACGCAGACCGCGTCGACGTCGGCGAGGTGCTTGGCGGCACCCTCGTGCGACTCGCACAGGTCCGAGGGGATCCAGGTGACGTTGACCTTGGCCTTGTGTGCGAAACCGCCCGCCCGCAGTGCCTCGACCACGGAGAGGTAGGCGTCCGGCAGGTCGACGTATTTGCCGACAAGGCCGACGGTGACCTCCTCGTCGGGGTGGTGGACTCGCTCGAGCAGGTCGTCCCAGGCGGTCCAGTCGACGTCGCGGAACGGCAGGTTCAGGCGGCGTACGACGTAGGCGTCGAGGCCTTCCTTGTGCAGCACCTTGGGAATGTCATAGATCGACGGCGCATCGGCGGCCGTGACCACCGCGTCCTGGTCGACGTCGCACATCAGCGAGATCTTCTTCTTGATGCTCTCCGGCAGCTGGCGATCGGCACGGCAGACGATCGCGTCGGGCTGGATGCCGATGGAGCGCAAAGCGGCCACCGAGTGCTGGGTCGGCTTGGTCTTCAACTCTTGGCTGGGCCCGATCCACGGAACCAGCGAGACGTGCAGGAAGAAGCAGTTGTCGCGGCCGAGGTCATGGCGCACCTGCCGTGCGGCCTCGAGGAAGGGCAGCGACTCGATGTCGCCGACGGTGCCGCCGATCTCGGTGATCACGACGTCGATGTGCTCGCCGTCGGAGCCGGTGCCTCCCATGGCCCGGATCCGGTCCTTGATCTCGTTGGTGATGTGCGGGATCACCTGGACCGTGTCGCCGAGGTAGTCGCCGCGGCGCTCCTTCGCGATCACCGTCGAGTAGACCTGCCCGGTGGTGACGTTGGCGATCTGGTTGAGGTCGGTGTCGAGGAACCGCTCGTAGTGGCCGACGTCGAGGTCGGTCTCAGCGCCGTCGTTGGTGACGAACACCTCGCCGTGCTGGAACGGGTTCATCGTGCCGGGGTCGACGTTCAGGTACGGGTCGAGCTTCTGCATCGTGACCCGGAGGCCGCGCGACTTGAGCAGGTTGCCGAGGCTGGAGGCGGTGAGTCCCTTGCCGAGGGAGGAGGCGACTCCGCCGGTGACGAAAACGTGCTTGGTCGGCTGGCTCGGTGCCAAGGTGACTCCCGTGGTGTTGTCGCACTAGGTCTGCGGTGACTCCGAGCCTCGCGGCTCCGTCATCTCCACGGGGTTCAACCCTATCAAGAATTCTGGCGTTGTCCCGACGACTCTCCGGCGATGCCGACATACGGCTTCAGGAGAGCGGCGGCACCGGGCCGGCCGCGGCGTCCACGCCGCCCCAGGCGCCGGTGGTCCCGTGCGCCAGCGCCGCGAGGGCGAGGACCGCGGTGACCTGCCCCGAGACCGCTTCCACGGTGTCCACGGTGCTGAGGTCCGTGACCGACCCTCCGGTGCGCAGAGCGGCGATGATCCCGAGCTGACCGGCAGCGCTCGCCGGACCGGCAACGACCACCGGGCCCCGGGTGGCGAAGGCGCGAAGGATCGTGGTCGGCACTGCGTTCGCGCCGGCCGCTTCCGCGTCGGCAGCCGCCGGCCCGGTCACCACGACGGTCAGGGCCGCGCGGGCGTCGATGTCGGTGGTCGTCAGCAGCCCGGCCGTCTCCAGTCCGGAGACGATGCCCACCGCTACGTCGTCGTACGCCGCTGAGGCCTTGTCCGTCTTCCTCGGCAGCGCGACCGCGCGCGCCAGCAGCACCCCGAACCGCTGGTAGCCGCTGGCGTCGGCGGGGAACTCGATATCGGGGTTCTGGGTGGCCATCTGACTGGTCAGGGCCTCTACCAGCTGTCGGCTGGAGGCCTTGGCCATCACGGGCTGGAAGGTGACCGTAGTGGTCACTGTCCCGCCGGCAGCCGAGATCAGCCCGCGCACGCCGTCCACCGACTCCCGATCGGCCCCGGGAAGCGCGAGCACCGCCACCGATCTGCCCTTCAGTGATCCCCTCACCAGGGCCGGTGCCGTGGCTTCGGCGTAGTCGGCGCTGTACTTCTCGGCCGCCTCCAGGGAAGCGATTCGCTGCTGCTTCGCGGTGACCTGGCGCTTGACTGCAGCGAGCTCCTCGCCGCGCCGCTGACTGCTCTTCTGGAGCGGCCCGGCTCCGATCGCCACCCCGAGCGCGA
>DASRRQ010000008.1:0-17433 GCA_035695505.1 Marmoricola sp.
GGCCGGCGAAGGCGTCGCGGGCGAGATCGCGGTCCACGGTGATCGTCGCCGGCGTCGTGGTCACTGCGCGCGGGGCCGACACCCCGTTCTCGACATCGCCTGACACGGTGGTGGTGCCCGCGATGCCGCCGGTGCAGCTGAACGTGCGGGTGCTCAGGCTGACTACCGACGGCTTGTCGACCGGGCGGCCGATGCCCAGCGGCGTCGTCCCCGACAGGGTGAGCATGCCGAGCGTCAGGCCGACCACGACGAGGCCGAGCACGCCCGCCCGCCGGGTGCTGGTCCGGGTGATCGCCCGGCGGCCGCCGGCGCGGCTTCCGGCCCGGCTTCCTGGGCGGCTTCCTGGGCGGCTCATCGACGCCTCCGCTCGGGCGCGGCCAGCACCAGGCCGACCAGGATGGTGAGCAGGCTGATCGCGATCCAGCCGGGGCGCAGCCAGGCACGCTGAACAACGACATGGCTCAGCGAGGTGGTCGGCTGGACCATCCAGGCGCGGGATCCGCGCGCGGGCGCACTGGCCGGGAGGAAGCCGTAGGCGGCATCGAAGCCGCCGCTCACGACACTTGCAACCGGCGCCGGCGCGTAGACGTATTTCACGCCGTACGAGGCGAGCAGCGTGGCGTCGCCGGGCTTGGCCGAGGACAGCAGCCGCTCGACCAGGGAGCGGAAGCTGTTGTTCTGAGGGGTCAGTGCCAACACGCCGTCGTCACCGAGGCGCTGCGGGCCCGAGCGGAGCAGCTGGTACTCGATCCCGTGCGCCGCTCCCCCATTGATCCTCAGCACGCCGTTGACGCCATTGCCGTCCGCGAGCTCCTGCATGTACGTCGGGATCTGCTTGGACTCCCCTCCATGCACCGGGCCCGCGTCGCTGCGAGCAAGCCACCAGCCGGTGCCGAGCACCGGCGCCGCCAGGGCGAGGGTGACCGTGAGCGCCGCGACGGGCTGGCGCCAGCTGAAGCTGGCCTCCCGCAGCGGCCCGCTCGCGCCGTCCGCAGCGATCATCGCCGCGAGGACGAACCCGCCCTGGACGAGCACCAGCAGGAAGCCGGGCCACGGCCGGAACTCCACCGGTACGCCGGGCAGCGAGACCGGCACCCGGGAGGTCGCCGCGAGGACCACCGTGGCCGTCAGGATCACGATCCACACCTGGAGGACCTTGGCACGGGTGTCCGAGCGCAGGAAGGCGACTACAGCGGCGATCGGCAGGCCGATCCCGATCCAGCCGGGCGCCTCGATCACGCCGTGGGTGCGGCCCAGCAGCAGGTCGAGGAAGTTGGGGTCGGACGGGAGTGCCGCTGCCCGGCCGGCCTCGACCAGCCAGGCCCCCGGCGCGCGCAGGGTGCCGATCGCCCACGGCAGCACGGTCAGGACCGGCACCACGACGACCACGACCATCTCGCGGACCCGGCCGGACGTCTTGCCGCCGACCGCAGCGAAGACGACCAGCAGCACGATCACCAGCCACGCCGGTGGGACGAAGGAGATCAGCAGCCCGCTGAGCAGCGCTGTGCGCCAAGCGGCGCGCCAGCGGCGTACCTCCGGCGAGGGCGCGCCTTCGCCGGTTGCCACCCCGGCGCTGCCGAAGCCGAGCGCTGCTGTTGCCAGCCACGGAAGGATCGCGGCGCCGACGACGGTACCGATCCGGCCCTGGCCCATCGCGCCGGAGACGACCGGCAGCAGAGCGTACGTCGCAGCGGCCCACAACGGCGCCCAGACACCGGTGCACAGTCGGCGGCCGAGCCGCAGCGCGCCGAGGAACGCGACCGGGACGGCCAGCAGGAAGATCAGATCCACGACGAGCTCGACGTGGCCGAAGAACAGAGTGCCGAGCAGCGCCAGCGGGAGCAGGTACGCCGGCCCCGGCGCATGCGACCCCGTGCCGAGCGTGCTGCGCCACGACCCCCAGGTGTGCCACCAGTGCCCGACGTCGCTGGGGACCGGGAGCAGGGCGCCACCGTGCAGCGGCGATCCTGAGACGAACGAGCGCCCGGCGATCAGCGCGACGACGATGGCCCACAACGCCGGCGACCGGAGCAGCCGCTCGGTCCACGGTGTCTCGTCGGTGACTCCGGGCGGCCGGCGGCGGGCCGCCTCGTCCCGGACGCTGTGCGCGACGGCGACGCCGACATCGATCACGTAGTCCAGACCGTGCCGGTAGGGCAGCCAGAACGGGGCGAGCAATGGCCGCACCTCAGCGTGCTCGACCCTCGCGGTGCCGGCCCGCGCCCTGCGCGACCGGGCGATCCGGCCGGGGTGCATGAAGATGTCGAGCAGCGCGGCGACCTCGTCGGCGGCCTCGCCGGGCGCACGCACCAGCAGCAGTCCGAGGGCACGGAGGAGTCCGCCGGCGATCATCCGCGCCGAGCGGAACGGGATCGTCCACCCGGGGCTGTTGACCAGCAGCGTGTACTGTGCGCCAGCCCGCTCCTGGCGTCCCGGGTGCTCGACCAGCTCGGAGTCGCGGCGGCCGGCACGGGATGCCTCGAGGTGGAAGACGATGGCATCCGGGACGACCCGGGTGGCGTAGCCCGCGCGAGCGACCCGCCAGCCGAAGTCCACGTCGGTGCCGAAGACCGGCAGGTACTGGTCCAGGCCGACCTTCGCCAGGACCTCGCGGCGCACCAGCATGCCGGCGGTGTTGACCGCGAGCACCCGGTGCGGTTCGTCGTGCTGGCCCTGGTCGTATTCGCCGCGCTCCAGGCCGGTCTCCCGTTGGCCGGTGCCGGTCAGCGTCACTCCCACCTCGAGCAGCCGCTTGAGCGAGGGCCACTCCCGGATCTTCGGTCCGAGGACGGCGAGGTCGTCTGGCGCGGCCTCGGCAGCGGCGACCAGGTGCTCGAGACACTCCTGCGAGGGGTTGGAGTCGTCGTGCAGCAGCCAGACCCACTCACCGGGCTCGGCGGGCGCGGCGTTCTCCAGCGCTACCCGGACGGCCTCGGCGTACGGCGTCCGCGGGTCGAGGCGGACAGCCGGGGCGCCGGTGGCACGCTCGACGATCTCGACCGACTCGTCGGTCGAGCCGGTGTCCACGGCGACGATCGCGTCGATCTTCCGGGTCGAGGTCGCCAGGCCGGTGAGCACCGCGGGAAGCCAGCGGGCACCGTTATGGCTGACCAGGAGCGCGGTGACCTTCACGAGGGGTCAGCCTAGGGGCAGGCTGGTCATCCCCGAATTCGCAAGCGTCACACAGCCCTTTTCTTGAGCTTGCGCCGCTCCCGCTCCGACAGGCCGCCCCAGATGCCGAAGCGCTCGTCGTTGTGCAGGGCGTACTCCAGGCAGTCACCGCGGACGTCGCACGTCAGGCAGACGCGCTTGGCCTCGCGGGTGGAACCGCCCTTCTCCGGGAAGAACGCCTCCGGGTCGGTCTGAGCGCACAGGGCACGCTCCTGCCAACCACTCTCGTCAGCGTCCCCCTCGAGCAGGTAGAGCTCGCGCATTGTGTTCCCCTTCGACCCTGCGACCCTGACGAGCCGCGCATGTGTGTGTGGGGTGATGTTCCTCACCGACGTGCGTCGGAGTTGAAAACCACACTGATGTGATTACATGCCTGTCGTACCCACGAAGTCAAGCCCGATCGTGCTATTACCGTGAGCCGCGCTAGCCCCCCGTATCGGGGCAGACATCGCCCGCACGGCAGACTTCAGCCATGACGAACGACACCTCGGCCACCTCCGGCACCCCGCGCAGCACGGCTCCCGAGCGGATCACGGTGCTCTCCGGCGGTGTCGGCGGAGCCCGGTTCATCCAAGGCGTCCTGCGCTACGTCGAGCGGGCCGGTGCGGCCACCGAGGTCACCGTCGTGGCCAACACCGGTGACGACATCTGGCTGCACGGGCTGAAAGTCTGCCCCGATCTCGACACCGTCATGTACACCCTGGGCGACGGCATCGACACCGAGCGCGGCTGGGGCAGGAAGGGCGAGACCTGGCACGCGAAGGAGGAGCTCGCGGCGTACGGCGTGGAGCCCACCTGGTTCGGCCTCGGCGACCGCGACCTGGCTACCCACCTGGTGCGGACCCAGATGCTCGACGCCGGCTTCCCCCTGTCCGCGGTGACCGAGGCACTCTGCAAGCGCTGGCAGCCCGGGGTGCGGCTGCTGCCGATGTCGGATGACCGCGTCGAGACCCACGTCGTTATCGACGACCCGGACTCCGGCGAACGGCGCGCAGTGCACTTCCAGGAGTACTGGATCCGCCACCAGGCATCAGTTCCGGCGTACGCCGTGGTGCCGATCGGCGCCGAGGAGTCCACGCCCGCGCCGGGCGTGATCGAGGCGATCACCGGGGCTGACCTGGTGATCCTGCCCCCGTCGAACCCGGTCGTCTCGGTAGGCACGATCCTCGCCGTCCCCGGCGTCCGAGACGCCCTGCGCGCGACCAGCGCGCCGGTCATCGGAGTCTCCGGCATCGTTGGCGACGACCACGTCCGCGGGATGGCGCGCCAGCTGCTCGGGATCATCGGCGTCGAGGTCTCGGCGGCCGCGGTCGCCGAGCACTACGGCTCGCGTAGCACCGGTTCCGACGGCCTGCTCGACGGCTGGCTGGTCGACACGGTCGACGCCGGCTCGGTTGCTCGGATCGAGGCAGCGGGGATCCCGGCACGCGCCGTCCCGCTGATGATGACCGACCATGACGCGACCGCCGACATGGTCGCTGCGGTCCTGGGGCTCGCGGGCTTGTGACCAGGAGCGCCCTGGAGGTCTTCGCCCCCGACGGCATCGGCGAGGTCGTCGTCGGGACCGACCTGGCCGCGCTCTGCGCCGAGCACGTCGCTGACGGCGACGTCGTGGTGATCACCAGCAAGGTCGTCAGCAAAGCCGAAGGACGGGTCGTCGTGGGCGACCGGGACGAGGCGATCCGCGCCGAGACGGTCCGCCTGGTCGCCCGCCGCGGACCGACCAGCATCGTGGAGAACCACCTCGGGCTGGTGATGGCAGCAGCGGGTATCGATGCCTCCAACGTCGAGCCGGGCCTGCTGGTGCTGCTTCCCCTGGATCCCGACGCGACGGCACGCGCGGTCCGGGAGGCCCTGCACGCCGCCACCGGCCACAACGTTGCTGTTCTGATCAGCGACACCGCCGGACGCGCGTGGAGGCACGGCCAGACCGACATCGCGATCGGCTGCGCCGGCCTGGACCCGCTGCACTCCTTCGAGGGCCGCACCGACTCCTACGGCAACGAGCTCGCGGTCACCGAGCCAGCGGTGGCCGATCAGCTCGCGGGCATCGCCGAGGTCGTCAGCGGCAAGCTCGGCGGGCGGCCAGTGACCGTCGTACGGGGCCTGCGCGAACGGGTGCTGGCCCCCGGCGCTCACGGCAGCGGGGCGAGGAGCGTCGTACGGGCTGTGGGGACCGATATGTTCGGGCTCGGCAGCCGGGAGGCGGTGGTGGCAGCGCTCTCCGCGAGCGAGCGGGCTGCCTTCGGAGCACCGGCCTCGTCGGCCGACCTGCTGGACGCGCTCGCCACCTGCGGGTTCGAGGCGGAGGCTACGCGGGACGCCGTGGCGGTAGCGGCTACAGCCGAGGATCCTCGGCTCGGCGTCCTGCTGCACGCCTTCGGCTGGAGCATCGAGGTCGCTGCTCCCGGAGTCGGATCTGCGGACACCCGCACACTGCTCACGCCCCTTTCGTAGACTTGCCCCGATCGCCCGCCGAGCCGCCGGTCGCGCCCCCGTCGGGGCAGCCGACCGCGTCGACCGACTAGAGAGCACTGCCAGTGGCCAAGAAGAACTCCAAGAACACCGAACGTCGCGAGATGGTCGAGAAGATGCGCGCCGAGCAGGCGCGCAAGGAGCGCACCCGCAGCCTCGCGATCCTCGGCGTCTGCGTGCTGATCGTCCTGGCGCTGGTCGGATCCGCCGGCGTCGTCGCCTACAACGACCACCGGCGCAACGAGAAGCTGGCCGGCAAGAAGATCACCCAGCTCGGCAAGGCCGCGAGTGCCGCCGGCTGCGATCCGATCAAGACCACGGTCACCGATCACAACCAGAGCCACATCCCGACGGGCACGATCACCTACAAGGACGCGCCGCCTTCGTTCGGACCGCACCGTCCGCAGCCGGCAGCCTTCGGCCGGGCGTTCTACAGCGACGACCGTCCTGAGGTCGCGACCCTGGTCCACAACCTCGAGCACGGCTACGTGATCGCCTGGTACGACGACACGGCCGCCAAGGACAAGAGCGAGATGGCAGAGCTCAAGACCATCGGCGATAAGTACGTCGCAGCCAACGAGCGGTTCATCGCAGCGCCCTGGCACCCCAGCGACGGCGCTGCGTTCCCGTCGGGCAAGCACATCGCCCTGACCCGCTGGTCCGCCGACGCCTCCAACCCGAGCGACGAGTCCAAGCAGCGCGGCAACTGGCAGTACTGCTCCTCGGTCAGCGGCAGCGTGATCAGCAGCTTCTTCGGCAAGTGGCCGAACTCGGAGTCGCCCGAGGTCGGGCTGTTCTAAAGGCGGCTCGTCAGGTCAGGTCTGCGCGACCCGAGGCTTTGAGGGCCTCGACCACGGCCTTGACGCCCTGAGCGTGCTCGGTGGTCGTGACCAACAGCGCGTCGCCGGTGTCGACGACGACCACGTTCTCCAGGCCGAGGACGGCAACGGTGCGGTCGGTGCCGGCCACGACGAGGCCGCTGCTGTCCTGGGCGAGCACCTGGCCGGCGTTCCCCAGCACCTTGAGGCCTTGCGGCCCGACCGGCAGCAGATCCGACAGCGCCTCGAAGTCGCCGATGTCCTCCCAGCCGAAAGAGCCGGGCACCACCGCGACCTGGCCTGCGGCGGCCGCCGGCTCGGCGATGGCGTGGTCGATCGCGATCTTCAGCAGCCCGTCCCACAGCTCCTCGAGACGCTCGGGCGCGGCTGCGATCGCCCGCAGGTCGCGGGCCAGGTCGGGGTGCTCGACGGCGAGCAGGTCGAGGATCACCGAAGCCTTGGCCACGAACATCCCGGCGTTCCAGCGGTACTGCCCGGTCGCGACGTAGGCAGTGGCAGTGGCGAGGTCCGGCTTCTCCACGAACGACGCCACCGCGTGTGCGGTCGGGAAGTCGGTGAGCCGGTCGCCGAGGTGGATGTAGCCGAAACCCGTGCTCGGGAAGTCGGGCTCGATGCCGAGGGTCACCAGCACGCCGGTGCGCGCGACCTGCGCAGCCTCGGCGACGCAGGCACCGAAGGCGTCGGGATCGGCGATGACGTGGTCGGCGGCGAAGGAGCCGATCACGGCATCAGGGTCCTGCCGCTCGACGATCGCGGCCGCCAGCCCGATCGCTGCCATCGAGTCACGCGGACTGGGCTCGGCGATGACGTTGCCGGCAGCGAGCGCGTCCAGCTGCCCGCGTACGGCGTCCTGGTGCCGGACGCCGGTGACCACCAGCAGCCGCTCCCCGACCAGCGGTGTCAGCCGGTCGTAGGTCGCCTGCAGCAGCGTGCGGCCGTCGCCGGCCAGGTCATGCAGGAACTTCGGCGACCCGGCGCGCGAGAGCGGCCATAGCCGCGTGCCGGCGCCACCAGCAGGTACGACGGCCCAGAGCTGCTCATCCATGGGGTGAATCATGCCGGGGTCCTCGGTGTCATGGGCCAACCGGGGTGAAATAGCCTCGCCCGGTGAGCACCCTCCTCGATCTCCTCGCGCGCCGCCTCGCCTCCGACCCGGCCCAGCCGCTGATCACGTTCTACGACGACGCGACCGGCGAGCGCACCGAGCTGTCGGTGAAGACCTACGCCAACTGGGTCTCCAAGACCGCCAATCTGTTCCTCGACGAGCTCATGCTCGATCCCGGCGACCAGCTCACCATCGACCTGCCGCCGCACTGGCTCGGCGCTGTGTTCGTCGGCGGAGCCTGGGCCTGCGGGCTGGACCTCGTCAACGATGCGCCGGTCGCGGTGGTCGGCCCCGACGGCCTGGACTCGACGGCGGACGCGGTGCTGGCGTGCGCGCTGCGCCCGTTCGCCGTCCGCTTCGCCGAGCCGTTGCCGGACCCCATCCTCGACCACGGGGTGCTCTGGGCCGGGCAGAGCGACGTGTTCTCCCCCACCGGCCCTAGCGACCTGGGCACGCCCGAGCCCGATGACCGCCGGGTGATCACCGATCTGGACCCGGCCGGCGTACCGGGGCGGGACCTGCTGGCCGGACTGCTTGCCGGCACCGGCTCACTGGTCATCGTCGCAAACAGCGACAGCAGCCGGTGGTCCGCCCACTCCCAGAGTGAGCGGACCACCGCCGCCGTACGGGCGGACCTGCCGACCGGCTGACTAGCCGATCAGCGAGTAGGAGCCGAATCCGTTTGCTACCCACATCCGGGGGGCGAACCCACCAGACGTCTTCCCCGGGAGCAACCAGAGCGTGCCGGTTCCCTTCTCTCGCGCCAGCAGGTCCGCCACGCCATCCCCGTTGACGTCCCCGACGCCGACGTAGGTGTCGTAGACGGTGCTTGCCGTCCCGTCCGCCGCCCGCAGGGCGTCCCCCGTGGCGACGCCCGTCGACGGCACGAACGAGCCGTCGGCGGAGACGAACGCCGAACCCAGGGGCGACCACGCAGCGCTCCCGATCTGGTTGTACGTCCGCAACGCCGCAGGGGCGAGTACTGGTGGCTTGAACGCGCCGCTGCCGTTGCCCGGGAAGATCGTCATAGGCCCGCTCCCGACCTTGCCCATCAGATCCGGGAAGCCGTCACCGGTCACGTCACCGACAGCCGTGAGCCGGGTGATCGGCAGCCAGCCCAGGCCGAGCGAGCGCGGCCGGCCGAACTTCCCGTTGCCCATCCCCGGGTACAGGATCAACGACTTCCGGTCGGCTGAACGGACGATCACGTCGGCCGCACCGTCCCTGTTCCAGTCTCCTGGGCTGAGCACCTGCGTGGCCCACGGGACCTTCAGGTTGCTGGGCAGCGGCGTACCGAGGTTCTTCCGGCCGTTGTTCGGCACGACGACCAGGCGACCGGCAGAGTCGACGCCGACTGCGTCGGCGGCGCTGGTGCCCGCCATCGGGGCCATCGACAGTTTGGTGAGCCCGATCAGGCTGGTGAACGAGCCGAGCGGTTGGGTGCTCAGGGTGCTGGCGCCGGTGCCGGTGTAGAGGGTGGCCAGCCCGGTGCCGGAGCTGCGCACCATGAGATCGGAGTGCCCATCGGCGTTCAGGTCCCCCCAGCCGAGCAGGGCAGCGGCCGGCGTGGTCAGGGTCCGCAGCCGGACCGCCGGGCCGAGGTCGGCGCCGCCCTTCTTGCCGGGCACCAGGAACAGCGTCTTGCCGTCCGTCGAGGCGACGACGAGATCGACCAGCTTGTCGCTGTTGAACTGGCCGACGCCGATCGTGGTCGGGTACGGCCACTTACGCCGCAGCGTGGTCGGCGCCGCGAAGGTGCCGGCCCCGGTGCCGCGGTAGAACAGCAGCGCTGTCGTCTTCTTGTCGATACCGAGCACGTCGCGTCGGCCATCGTGGTTCATATCGCCGACGCCGATGATCTTGTTGACCCGCGCGAACGCCGTCGTCGGGTCGATGCCCTTCGCAGAGACATGGCCCGAGCCGTCGCCGGGGAACACGCGGGTGACCTGGGTCTTGCGGTTCTTGGCCAAGATGTCGGACTTGCCGTCGCCGGTGACGTCGCCGATCGCAGCGATCACGCTCATGGCCTTCCAGTTCCCGGTACTGGCGATCGGTCCGGCGTAGGACAGCTGACCTTCGGTCGGGACTACGGAGATGACGCCCGTCGTCGACTTCACCAGCAGGTCGGGCCAACTGTCGCCCGCGACCGACGTGCGCAAGGGCAGGGTCAGCCTGGGTTGGACCGCGGCCGGTGCCGGTTGGGTCTGCGGCGACTTCAAGCCTGCCGGAGCCGCGATGATGGGTTGGTTCACAGGGTCGGGCGGGATCTGCGCCTTCGCCTGGATCGCCGCAGCGGCGACCCGGATCGAAGGGATCTTCGCGTACAGGTACTTGCCCGGGCAGGCCGTCTGGCCGACGTCGCGGTGGCCGTTGATCGCATTGAGATAGCGGTCCTTGACCCACAGGTGGGTCGCGTTGGCCGGGATGTTGTAGAGCGAGAGCTTCCAGGCGAAGAGCGCGGCGTATGCGTCCAGGACGGCCTGCGGCGGCTGGGCGATGTCGTAGTTGCCGATCGCCGACATCGCGAACGAGTACTCGTTGTAGCCCAGCGTGTGCGCGCCGACCACGGGGCGGTCCACCCCGCCGTACCGTCCCTCCCAGATCCGGCCGAACCGGTCGACGAGGAAGTTGTAGCCGATGTCACTCCAGCCCCGAGACTGGGTGTGGTACGCGTAGATACCGCGGATCAGCGCCGGTACCTGCTCGGGGGTGTAGTTGTTGGCATTGACCGTGTGGTGGATGAAGCCGGTCTCGATCGTGCCGTAGTGCAGCGAGCTCTTGTCGCGCAGGTTCTCGTTGGCGCCCCACTGGGCACGCGAGTAGATCACCGGCTTCGGCGCGGTCTTCATCGCGGCGAGATCCAGATCGGCTGCGGCCCCATCCCCGGTGGCCGCAGCCTCACTGGTCCCCCTCAATCCCGCTGTCGACTCGATCGGCGCGGAGCTCGTCGCGTCGCGGTCTGATGCGGGAAGCATCGCGGTGTCGATCGCCGCTGGCTCCTTGACGACCTTGTCGGCGCCCGGGTCGATGACCGCGAGCTCCAGGTCGGCGGGCGCCGTGCCGGACAGGGTCTCGACCCGCATCTGGACTTTGTCGACGTTGCCGACCACGACCGGGTCTGTGCCCGGGCGACCTGCCTTCGCAGCCTCCTCGGTACCGGCGTCAGGCCCGTGGTCATCGTGGTACGCCGCCTTGGTCCACCCCGACCAGGTGCCGTTCTTCTCAGTCCGGATCTGGACCGCGATCGCGTCTTCGCTCAGGTGCGTGGCCGCCGACCAGGTGACGCCGACGGTGCCGTAGCCGTGCACCGTGGCGGGCGCCGACTCGGCAGCGAGGGTCCGCGTCGCGGTCGTCTTGGCTACTGCCGAGGACGACGCCGTGGTGATCTTGGTGGGCTTGTCGGCCACCCCGTGCGTGACGTCGGCGACGAGCGCAGCGACCTTCACCTCGCGGATGGTCGGCGTGACCGGGGCGGTCGCCGCGTAGCCGTCGGTGACCGTGATCGCAGGCGCGATCCCGAGCGCCTTGGCGCCGAGAGCGGGCGCCTTGGACTCGGGGTCGACGATCTGCAGCGTCATCACGCCAGCAGCAGACAGTCCGACGGCCACGACGACGGCCGTGACGAGGAACTGCTGGCAGATGGTGATGTAGCGAGCTCGGGTCAAACGCATTTCGGGGACTCCATGTGAGGGGGAAGTTATTCACACGAGTCCCAAGTTTCACACCAGCAACAGAAGTAAAGATAGGCATTCCTTCTAATTACAGATCTGTAATTAGAGAATTACATGGGTGTTATTTAAATGCATTCCTAGATGTTGTGGAAATGCGAACGCCCGCCACCAGATCGGGTGGCGGGCGCCGTGCAGGCCGCTCTAGATGTCGGCGCCAAGCTCGGAGTCGACGAGCCCCTCGAGGCCGTTCTCCTCATCGTCGTCATCGTCGTACTGGAGGTAACGGATGCCGTCGTCGACGTTGCCGTCGTAGTTGAGGTGGCCCGACTCCAAGACGAGTACCCGGTCGCACATGGAGCGCACCGAGGCGGTGGCGTGGCTGACGTAGAAGATCGTGGTGCCCTGCTGGCGGATCTCCTGCATCTTCTCGACGCACTTCTTCTTGAATGGCCGGTCCCCCACCGCGAGCACCTCGTCGGCGAGGAAGATGTCGGCGTCAACGTGGATCGCGATCGAGAAGCCGAGGCGGGCGAACATGCCCGAGGAGTAGTGCGAGACCGGGGTCTCGAGGAACTTGCCGATTCCGGCGAAGTCGACGATCTCATCGAACTTGCGGTTGATCTCGGGCTCGGACATGCCCAGGATCGCGCCGTTGAGGAACAGGTTGTCGCGCCCGGTCATCTGCGGGTGGAAACCGGCGCCGGTCGCGATCAGGCCGGCGATCCGGCCACGGGTGCGGATCACGCCATGGTCAGGCCGCATCACGCCGTTGATCAGCTTGAGCAGCGTGCTCTTGCCGGAGCCGTTGAGGCCCATCAGGCCCACCGACTCACCCTGCTCGACGGTGAACGAGACGTCGTTCACGGCCTGGAACTCCTCCTTGAGGGGGAGCCCGCGCAGCGTCGCCACGGCCATCTGCTTCAGCGTGCGGTGGTAGTGCATCGTGAAGTCCTTGGTCACGTGCTCTACAACGATGGATTCAGTCGACATCACAGACGCTCCGGGAACTTGGACTCGACACGCGAGAAGAACTTCTGGGACAGGAACAGGAGGCCCAAGCACAGGACCAGCATGATCAGGCCGCGCTCCCACAGATCAGCGGGGAACATGTCCGAGTACGCGGACGGGTTGTGCACCGACGGCAGCCAGAAGCACCGCTGCATGAGCAGCACCGCCTCGGCCAACGGGTTGGCCATGTACAGCTGGTAGACCGCTTGGTGGTCCTCGCCGAGGTTGTGGATGACCTGGTACGAGTACATCATCGGCACCAGGAAGTGCATGAACTGCACGATCGTCGCGACGATGTTCTGGAAATCTTTGTACAGCACGTTCAGGGCCGAGAACAACAGCGCCATCGCGGTCGAGAAGGCGAGCAGGATCAGCAGGCCGAGCACGCCTGCGGCGATCGCGGTCATCGAGAAGTGCCAGCCGACGATCGCGGCCGTCACCACGAGGATCACGATCTGCGGGCCGGTGTGGTACAGCGCCGTGAGCATCGAGGCCAGCGGGAACACCTCGCGCGGCATCCGCATCTTCAGCACCAGCGCCCGGTTGGACCAGATCGACTGGGTCGCCTTCGTCCAAGTCTCGGTGAAGAAGTGCATGAACACCATGCCGGTGAACAGGCGCAGTGCGAAGTTCGGCGTGCCCTGGTGGGTCTTCAGCACGACTCCGAAGATGAAGAAGTAGACCAGGAAGCGCATCCCGGGCTGGATGTAGGACCACAGCAGGCCGAGCACCGAGGCGGCGTACTGCTGAGCCAGCTGGCGGCCGACGATCAGCCGCAGCAGATAGCGCTGCTGGAAGACCTCGACGATGCCGCCGGTCGGGGCCGGGTCGATCATCTCGGCGTCGACGTGGCGCTCGAGGCGCGGGCCGTCGAAGCCGTGCACGACGGGCATCGAGTCGGCCTTGCGCTCGGCCAGAGCGCGCGCCCGTGCCGCGGCGTTCTCGCGCCGCCCACGCTCGTCGATCTCGGCCTGCAGCTTGTCCTGCTGGAGTGCTTTGTCAGCCGCCTTCATCGTTCTTCCTTTAGTGACGCCTCGAACGTGGGTCCCCAAGTCTCCGGCGAAGTGATGTCCGCCAGGGCCTCACGGTACCTGTGCGCCATGACCGGCCATTCCCGGTACAGCCGCTCGTGGATCTCGATCGTTTTCCTGAACAGTTCCTTGAACTGGTCGGGCTCGCGTTTGTAGAAGGCAGCCGAGGCCCCGTCGGGCATGCTCACGATCGCCGAGTCGAGAGTAGCCAGGTGGTACCAACGCGCGTCCATCGCCGGGATCGTCGCCTCCGGGAACTCCCGGGACAGCGCCCGGGTGCCGCGGAACTGACGCAGCCCCCCGAGGGCCGCCGAGAGCAGCTGGGCCGACTTCGGCGGGATCTCGGAGGTGTCGGCCTTGCGGCGCGGCTTGGAGTGCCGGACCGGCGGGAACGCGTCCGGGTCGGCGGAGAGCCGGGCATCGTCGAAGCCCTTGCGGAACTCGCGCACATCGCCGAGTCGGCTGCCGAGCTGGGCGTGCAGCCCCTCCGGTCCGGCGAGCGCATCCTCCAGAGCGAGGTGGCGCAGCTCGACGGTGGAGTACTGCATCGAGAACAGGTGCTTGAGCTGGTGGTTCAGGCTCTCGCGGATGATCCGGCCGCCGTGCTCGAACGGCGAGTGCAGGAAGGCCGCAACGAAACGGTTGCGCTGGTGGAAGTACGCCTGCCAGTCCAGGGCGTCGTTCTTGTCGGTCCACGGCACGTGCCACACAGCGGCGCCCGGCATCGAGACCGTCGGGTACCCGGCGGCCTGAGCGCGCAGTCCGTACTCGGAGTCGTCCCACTTGATGAAGAGCGGCAGGCTCAGGCCGATATCGCGGACCACCTGGAGCGGGATCAGGCACATGAACCACGGGTTGAAGTCCACGTCGACCCGGCGGTGCAGCCAGCGAGTACTGCGCAGGTTGCGCGAGCCGAGGTCCCACTGGTCCTCCGAGGACTTCGGGGACATCCACCAGAACCGGTAGCGGTTGATGATCTCGCCGAAGCTGTGCAGCTGGCTCTTGGCGAAGATCGAGAACATGTGGCCGCCGACGATCGTCGGCTTGCGGGCGAGGTCGCCGAAGGTCACCGCGCGCAGGATGCTCTCGGGCTCAGCGACGATGTCATCGTCGAGGAAGAGCACGTACTTCGACTGATCCGCCTTCAGCGACTCGTACTGGGCGCGCGCGAAACCACCGGAGCCGCCGATGTTGCCCTGCTCGATGACTCGGAGCTTGGCGCCCAACGATGCCTCGGCCTTGGCGAACCCGGGGTCGTCGACGACCTTCTGGGTGCCCTGCTCCATGACGAGGACCTCATCGAGCAGCGCGTGCACATCGGGGTCTTCACCGATCTGGGCGACCAGCGCTGAGCAGAAGTCCGGCCGGTTCATCGTCGTGATGCCCACAGTGATCGAGCCGACCTCGGCGCGGTCGGCCGGGACCTCCGCGCTCCAGGTGGCTTCCTCGATGATCGCGGCCTCGTCGCCGGCGACCACGTCGATCCAGTACCAGCCGCCGTCCACGAACGGCTGCAGTGTCAGGTCGAAGGACGCCGAGCCGGAGCCCGTGGTCTCGTTGGTCCAGCCGTCGACCCGCTGCGAGCGGCCATTGGCCATCGAACGGTAGATGATCACGCTGGCGCCGAGGCCGCTGACGGTCAGGTCCAGCCGGACCTCCTCAACGATCGTCCAGCGGCGCCAGTAACTGGCCGGGAAGGCGTTGAAATAGGTGCCGAGCGAGATCCTGCTGGCCTCCTCGACGCGCAGCCGGCGGCGGTCCAGGATCGCGTCGGGGTGCAGTGATGTCCCTGAGGAGATCGCCTGGCGGGCGGCCGCCTTGTTGAGCCGCTGGGCGCCCTTGTCGGCGCCGATGGCGTCCTTATCGGCATCGAGCAGCGCAGCCTCGGTGTCGACGTACAGGGGCACTACGTCGAGGTCGCGGTCGATCGGCAGTACGAAGCGCTGCAGGACACGGCGGACCGTGGTGTGGCCGCTGGGGTTGTCGCTCGGACTCTTACTCATCGACGCCTCCGGACTTGAGCTCGGCGCCATCCTTGAAATACGGCCGGAGCTTGTTCTCGAACATCGACAGCGCAGACCCGATCGCCATGTGCATGTCGAGGTACTTGTAGGTGCCGAGCCGGCCGCCGAACAGGGTCATCGGCTCTGCCTTGGCCAGCTCGCGGTACTTCAGCAGCTTCTCGCGGTCCTCCGCGGTGTTGATCGGGTAGTACGGCTCATCGCCCTCCTCGGCGAAGCGCGAGTACTCGTGCACGATCACCGTCTTACCGGGCAGGTGGGTCTTGACCCGCTCAGGGTGGAAGTGCTTGACCTCGATGATCCGCGTGAACGGCACGTCGGAGTCGTTGTAGTTGACCACCCCGGTGCCCTGGAAGTCCTCGACGTCCTCGACCGATTCCTTCAGGTCCACCGTGCGCCACGACAGCCGGCCAGCGGAGTTGCCGAAGTACTCGTCGACCGGACCGGTGTAGACGATCGGGACCTTGCCGCGGTACTCCTCAGCCACGGCGAAGAAGTCGGTCTCCAGCCTGACCTCGATGTTCGGGTGCTCGGCCATCTTCGTCAGCCATGCGGTGTAGCCCTCGGTGGGCAGGCCCTCATAGGTGTCGGAGAACCAGCCGTTGGCGAAGGTGTAGCGGACCGGGAGGCGCGTGATGATGTCCGCGCTCAGCTCCTTGGGGTCGGTCTGCCATTGCTTGGCCGTGTAGCCCTTGATGAACGCCTCGTACAGCGGGCGCCCGATCAGGCTGATCGCCTTCTCCTCGAGGTTGGCGGCCTCGGCGGTGCTGAACTCCGAGGCCTGCTCGGCGATCAGCGCCCGCGCCTCGTCGGGGGTGTGGGAGTGGCCGAAGAACTGGTTGATCAGCGCCAGGTTCATCGGCAGCGAGTAGACCTGGCCTTGGTACTTGCCGAAGACCTTGTGCCGGTAGTCGGTGAAGGTGGTGAACCGGTTGACGTACTCCCAGACCTTCTCGTTCGAGGTGTGGAACAGGTGCGCACCGTACTTATGCACCTCGACTCCGGTCGCTGCGTCGCGCTCGGAGTAGGCGTTGCCGCCGAGGTGGTGGCGGCGCTCGAGGATGAGTACCCGGAGACCGAGCTCCTCGGCGCAGCGCTCAGCGACGGTCAGTCCGAAGAAACCGGATCCGACGACGACGAGATCGGGGTCCACACACACTCCTGTTCGCACACACGGGCAGGCCCGAGCAACGGCGCACGGAGCCAACCTGGAGTCTAGCCGCGCGCGGCACCTGACCTGTTCGCCAACAGGCGGCGGTAGGCGACCTTTCTCACACCCTCCGGAACCAGCCGGTAGCCGCCCCGGACGGCGACGTTGCGCAGGAATTCGGTACGCGAGGTAATTCCGAGCTGGCGGAAGCGCCGCTGCAGCCGGATCTCGCTGCGCAGCAGGTCTTTGCCCCCGCGCCGCGCGTACGCGCCGGCCCCGACGCGGTAGTAGACCAGGGGCTCGGCCAGGTTGGCCGGCACTGCTCCCCCCTCGACCATCCGGGTGAAGAGCAGGTAGTCCTCGAGCAGGGCCATGTCGGTGTAGCCACCGGCCGCCAGGACCGCGCTGCGCCGGTAGACCACGGTCGGGTGGTTGAAAGGGTCGCGGAACCGGATCACCTTGCGGATCTCGGCCGGGTCGACCGGCGGCGTCCGGGTACCGACCACGTCCTCGATCGAGGAGCCGAACTCGACCAGCCCGGACCCGACGATGTCGGCGCCCTCCTCGATCAGCGGGAGCTGCCGGGCGAACCGGTCGGGTCGACTCACGTCGTCGGCGTCCATCCGGGCGACGATCTCGTTGCTGCTCGCTGCCAGGCCGGCGTCCAGCGCCGGCCCGAGGCCGATGTTGTCGACCAGGGCGAGGTGCTTGACCGGGATCTCGCTGGTCGCCACGATGCTGGCGATCTCGGCCGCCAGCTCCGCGGGAACCGGTCCGTCCTGGACCAGCACCACCTCGGCCGGGGGCCGGGTCTGGCGCGCGGTCGAGGACAGGAACGCGTCGCGCGGGTAGCCCGGGTCGTCGTTGCCGTAGGTGCTGATCAGCAGCGTGAACGGCTCGGGCGCGAGGACAGCATCGGGTCGCGGGCGCGCCGGAGCGAGCACCTCGGCGTTCGGGCG
>DASRRQ010000009.1:0-9795 GCA_035695505.1 Marmoricola sp.
CTCGGCAAGGTGCTCGGCCGCACCTGGCACCGCGACACCGTCTATGGCGTCGCCGGACGCTCGTACGTCGACTCTGCGATGGCCGACGACCCGTGGATCAGCTCGCACCTCGAGCTGCGCGGAGAGGCCGGCGAGATCCTGTCCGGGTACGGCTGGATCTTCCCGCTCGGCGACGGGTCGGTGAACCTCGGCGTCGGCACTCTGGCGACGGCCAAGCGCCCGGCGGACATCGCAATCAAGCCGTTGATGAAGCACTATGCCGCGCAGCGTCGCGAGGACTTTGCACTGTCCGGCGAGCTCCGCCGACCGACCTCGGCGCTGCTGCCGATGGGCGGAGCGGTCAGCAATGTGGCCGGCCCGAACTGGGCGCTGATCGGCGACGCCGCGGCCTGCGTGAACCCGCTCAACGGCGAGGGCATCGACTACGGCATGGAGACCGGCCGGCTGCTGGTCGAGCTCCTGACCGAGACCCCTGAAGCTGACCTGGCGACCGTGTGGCCGGCGCTGCTGAGCGACCACTACGGGGAGGCGTTCTCGATCGCCCGCCGGCTGGCCGGGATCATCACGGTCCCGCGCACGCTCGCTGCGCTCGGGCCGGTCGGGATGCGGTCGGACTGGATGATGACGCTCGCCCTGCGCTGGATGGGCAACCTGGTCACCGAGGAGGACCGTGACCGCTCGGCCCGCGTCTGGCGGTGGGCCGGCCGGCGCTCGGTCAGGCTCGACCACAGGCCTCCCTTCAGCTGAGGACGACCACCCCGCAAGTGCTACCATGTGCTACATGACCACGATCGGCGTGCGTGAGCTGCGTCAGAACGCCAGCCAGTACCTCGAGCTCGTCGAAGCGGGCGAGACTGTCGAGATCACCAACCGCGGCCGGCTGGTCGCCCTGCTGACGCCTGCGTCGCGATCTGCCGCCGCGATGAGTCGCGAGGACCTCATTGCTCGCAGGCTCTTGATCCCGGGCCGTGGGAGCTTGGCCGATCTTCCGTCGCCTCCACGTCGTGAAGGAGTCTCTGCTTCAGCGATCCTCGACGAGTTGCGTGGAGACCGTTGATCTACCTGGATTCGTCCGCGTTGGTGAAGCTGATCACCGAGGAGCAAGAGAGCCGTGCCTTGCAGCAGTGGCTCAACGAGAACAGATCAGAGCAGATGGTGACGAATATGGTCGGCATCGTGGAAACCAAACGGGTCGCAGCGCGGATCGACTCCGAGGCGCTATCTGCGGCGGTTCTGGTACTTGCTCGGGTCGATCGGCTGGAGGTTCTTGGTGCGACCTACGCCCTCGCCGCGGACCTGCCGCCCGTGTCGTTGCGCACGTTGGATGCTTTGCACGTCGCTTCGGCGGTCCAGGCGCGCGACGTGACGGCCTTCCTGACCTACGACGTACGCATGGCCGAGGCTGCCGCGCTCGTCGACCTCCCGGTCTTCTCGCCGCGCTAGGGCATCCGTTGTCCACCCCGCGACGAACCACTCCCATGGACGGCGTCTACCGCGGGGTCAACGCGCTCGGCCGTCTCGCTCTTGGCGCGCTGGACGTCTCCGTCGTCTCCCACGGACGGGAGAACCTTCCGACGAGCGGTCCGGTGGTGATCGCCTCGAACCACGTCTCCTACCTCGACTTCGTCTGCCTCGAGAAGGCCGCGGTCGAGCGTGGCCGCTACGTCCGTTTCATGACCCGGCACGACGTGTGGCGGCCCGGTGCGGTGGCCTGGGTGATGGACCGGATGCAGCACATCCCGGTGGACCGCACGGTGCCGGCGGCGGCGTACCTGCGGGCTCGCCAGCTGCTCCGGGCCGGCGAGGCGGTCGGGGTGTTCCCCGAAGCAGGGATCAGCTACTCGTTCACGGTGCGCTCGCTGATGCGTGGCGCTGCGGCCCTGGCCGCGGAGACCGGCGCGCCCCTGGTCCCGGTCGGGATCTGGGGGTCCCAGCGGATCGCCTCGGTCGGGGTACCGGAGCCGCCGCCGGACCTCACCCGCGGACGCCGGGTGGACGTGCGCTTCGGCGAGCCCGTCCACGTGGCGCCTGGGACCGACCTTGTCGCGGCGACCCGAGACCTCGGCGCCACCCTGACCAGCCTGCTCGAGGGCCTGCAGCTGATGCCCGAGCATCGGCCCCGACCTGGCGAGCACGCGACCTGGTACCCGGCCCACCTCGGCGGGCACGCGCCTGATCGAGCGCTCGCGGCCGAGTACGACCTCGTGCCGTCCAGCGCTGTCAGGCCGACGTGGGGTCCGGCGCTCGGAGGCGCCGTTGCAGAGCCCCCCACGGATCCGTTGCCACGCTGAGCCGGCGCGAGACCGGGGGAGCAGCAAGAGCGAGCGCCAAGCAGACCGCGCTCGCGGTGCCGAGCGTGAAGGCCAGCAGCACGTGCCCGCCGGCCCAGTCGCCGAAACCCTGGTACTTCGCGTACTGCACGAAGAAGCCGTGGAACAGGTAGACCACCAACGTCGCCGAGCCCAGAGTGCTGAACCAGCTCCGCCGCCGCGGGACGAGGGCGAAGAAGCAGAGTGCGCCGACCAGGCCGACCGCTATCACGCCGGCGCGATCGATCACCGCAGTCAGGCCGCTGGCACCGAGCACGTGGTACTGGGCCGTGTAGTAGTACCAGTCCTTGCTGATCCAGGCGTCGGTGAACCGGGCCAATACGAACACGGCCGCCAGGCCGCCGAGCGCCCAGGGGACCGCAGAAGTCGCGCGGACCCGGCGCCACTCCCGGCTGCCGACGTGCAGGCCGAGGACGAAGAACGGTAGGAAGCCCAGGATGCGCCCGAAGTCGAAGGTGGTCGGGGCGAAGAACCCCGCCGAGAGGCTGATCGCAACGGCGAGCCCGAGGGCGGCCGGACGCGGCAGCCCCAAGAACGCTGGAGCGGCCAGGCGCCAGAAGAACAGGGCGCAGATATACCACATCGGCCAATGCGGATCGAAGAACAGGTTATGCAGTGACATCGAGCCGACACTGTCGCGGAACCAGCTCAGCGCGTACTCGAAGACGACGTACGGGACGGCGACCGCGGTGACCAGGCTGAGGAGCTTGCGCGGGGTCCAGGTGAAGCTGCGCGAGAAGTAGCCGGTGATGATCGCGAACGCCGGCATGTGCCAGGAGTACAGGAAGTCGTAGGCCCAGGTGGTGCCGGTGGTCCTCGGCAGCAGAGCCCAGCAGTGCCCGACGACGACCAGCGTCACCAGCGCCATCTTGATGTTGTCGAACCACGGCTCCCGGGTCCGCTGCCTCGCCGCGGGCGCCGGATCTGGGACGGCGGCCCAGTCGAGGACGGCTTCGCTGCGTAGAGTCGTCATGTGTCTGGACTACCCACTGACCCTGTGCGTATGCCCGGAGGAGCCAGTGATCTGCCTCGCAGGCAGCGGGTCGCGGCGTACGCGGTGGTGCTGCGCGACGATGCCATCCTGCTCAGCCGGCTCGCGCCGTACCTCGGCCCCGACGAGCAGTGGACCCTGCCCGGCGGAGGCATCGATTTCGGCGAGGACCCGCGCGATGCGGTCCTTCGTGAGGCCTACGAGGAGACCGGGCTCCAGATCGAGGTCGGCGACCGTGCGTGGATCGACTCGGCGCGACGGCCGACCGCACCGACCGAGGCTGACGCCCCGGGGACCGACATGCACTCGGTGCGGATGGTGTTCGAAGGGTGGGCGCCGGTCGACAGTCCAGAGCCACGGGTGATCGAGGAGGACGGATCGACCGTCGACGCGCGCTGGGTCCCACTGCGGGCTGTGCTCGACGGCACCTGGCCGGTGCTGCCGTGGGTGCGCGCGGCGATCGAGGATCACGAGGCGACCCGGGTGCAGCGGCTGGCAGCCAAGGCGGTCGTCCGGCGGGTCGTCGGTGGAGTCGAGGAGATCCTGCTCGCCCGGTTGAGCCGGTACGCCCTGGAGAGCGGCCACTGGACGCTGCCCGGCGGCGGTGTGGACCACGGCGAGCGCCCGGCCGACGCGTTGGTGCGCGAGATGCTCGAGGAGACCGGGCTGGTCGCCGAGGTCGGTCCGCTGCTCGGCGTCCATGACCTGCACCTGACCGGGACGGCGCCGAACGGGCGGCACGAGGACTTCCACGCCGTGAACCTGCTCTTCGAGGTCACCGTGCCGTACGACGCGGAGCCGCGGGTGACCGAGGAGGGCGGTACCACCGACGACGTCGCGTGGATCGATCTCGCCGAGATTTCTTCAGGGGTGGTCGAGGTCACCGACGTGGTCCGGCACGCGTTAGCGTCTGCCCCATGAGTGCGGCCGCAGAGACGATCTTCACCTACGGCGCTCCCGGCCTGAAGTTCGGCACCGGAGCGTCCAATGAGATCGGCTACGACCTCAGTCAGTACGCCGTACGCCGCGTCCTCGTGCTCACCGATCCCGGCGTCGCCGCGACCGGCCACCCGCAGCGCGTCGCCGATCAGATGGCTCAGTTCGGCATCGAGGCCCGCGTGTTCGACCAGGTGCAGGTCGAGCCGACCGACGCCAGTTTCAACGCCGCCATCGACTTCGCCCGCGAGAGCGGGCCGTGGGACGCCTACGTCGCGGTCGGCGGCGGCTCCTCGATCGACACCGCGAAGGCCGTCAACCTGCTGACCACCAACGACGGCGACCTGATGGACTACATCAACGCGCCGGTCGGCAAGGCGCAGGCGCCGAAGAACCCGCTCCGGCCATTGGTCGCCGTACCGACCACCACGGGCACCGGCGCGGAGTCGACCACGATCTGCGTCCTCGACGTGCTCGCACTCCAGGTGAAGACCGGCATCAGCCACGCGAGGCTGCGCCCGACGCTGGCCGTCGTCGACCCGGTGCTGACGATGACCCAGCCGTCGGGCGTGACCGCCGCCGCCGGGATGGACATCCTCTGCCACGCCCTGGAGTCCTACACTGCTCGCCCGTTCACCTCCTACGACGCCAAGACCCCCGAGCAGCGCGTTCCGTACTGCGGCTCGAACCCGATCTCGGATCTGTGGTCCGAGCAGGCGATGACACTGCTGGCCTCGGCGTTCCGGCGCGCGGTCCAGCACGGCGACGATGCCGTCGCCCGCGAGCAGATGGCGCTCGCAGCGACCGTGGCCGGCCTCGGCTTCGGCAATGCCGGCGTGCACATCCCGCATGCGAACGCCTACCCGATCGCCGGCCGGGTGCACGCGTCGTGCCCGGAGTTCCGGCCGGCCGGCTACCCCGACGAGGCGATGGTGCCGCATGGGATGGCCGTCTCGCTGACCGCGCCGGAGGCCTTCCGGTGGACCTTCTCGTCCAGCCCGGAGCGGCATCTGCGTGCCGCCGACCTGCTCGCACCCGGTCACGGGCACGATGCCGGGCCGGACGCGCTGCCTGCGGTGCTCGCGGACCTGATGCGCGACATCGCGATCCCGAACGGCCTCGGCGAGGTCGGGTACGTCGAGGGCGACATCACCGACCTCGTCGAGGGCACGATGAAGCAGCAGCGACTGCTCGCGACCGCACCGCGCGAGGTCACCGAGGACGACGCAGCCGGCATCCTGACGCGGTCTCTGGAGCTGTGGTGACCACGAACCCCGACACTGCCGCTGCGGGGATCGCCGCCGCGCTGCACCAGGCCGGTCTCGAGACCGACGACTCCTCGCTGGCCCGCTCGCTCTACGCGACCGATGCCTCGCTGTACCGGATCCCGCCGCAGGTGGTCGCCTACCCCCGCGACGCCGACGACGTCCTCGCCGTCCTCGCCGTCGCCCGGGAGTTCTCCGGGACCGTGACGATGCGCGGTGCTGGCACGTCGATCGCGGGCAACGCGATCGGTCCTGGGATCGTCGTGGACACGACCAGGCACCTCAACAAGCTCGTCCGGATCGATCCGGAGACCCGCACTGCGACCGTCCAGCCCGGCATCGTGCACGCTGCGCTGCAGCGGTCCGCGGTGCGCCACGGCTTGCGCTTCGGGCCGGACCCGTCGACCCACACCCGGTGCACGATCGGCGGGATGATCGGCAACAACGCCTGCGGCTCGCGGGCGCTCGCCTATGGGCGAACCTCGGACAACGTGATGTCGCTGAAGGTGGCGTTGGCTGATGGCTCGGTGATCGGGCCACGCGGAAGCGTCGCCGGCAACGGATTCTCCGTGGAGGAGGAACGCGGCCTCCGCGGGTTCGCAGTCGATCCTGCCAGCGAGTCCGCGCTGCTGGCGGGCGTGACGTCGCTGGTCGATGCCAACCTCGCCCTGATCCGCACCGAGTTCGGTACCTTCTCCCGCCAGGTCTCCGGTTACTCCCTCGAGCAGCTGCTCCCCGAGAACGGGCGCCGCTTCGACCGCTTCCTGGTCGGCACCGAGGGCACCCTCGCGGTCGTCCTCGAGGCGACCGTCCGGCTGGTCCAGGACGCGCCGTTCCGCGCCGTCGCTGTGCTGGGCTTCGAGTCGATGGCCCGGGCGGCGGACGCCGTCCCGACGGTCCTCGCTGCGGCCGAGGGCATGGACGGGATGCTGACCGCGTGCGAGGGCCTGGACCAGCGGATCACCAGCCTGGTGGCCAACGCTCCCGAGCTGCCGGCGGGCAGCGGCTGGCTCTTCGCGGAGGTCACCGGCGACACGGGGGCCCAGGCGGAGGCGGCGGCTGGTCTGGTCGCGGCCGCGCTCGGCGTGCCGTTCCGGATCGTGACCGACCCCGCCGAGCAGGCCGCCCTGTGGCGGATCCGTGAGGACGGCGCCGGGCTGGCCGCCCGCTCGCTGAGCCGGCCGGCGCACTCGGGTTGGGAGGACGCAGCCGTGCCGCCTGCGCGGCTGGGGGACTACCTGCGCGACTTCGAGGCACTGCTCGACTCCTACGGCCTCGACACTGTGCCCTACGGCCATTTCGGCGACGGCTGCGTGCACGCCCGGATCGACTTCGAGCTCGACGACGACGGCGGGCGCGGCCGTTTCCGCAGCTTCACCGAGGCCGCTGCCGACCTGGTCGCCTCCTACGGCGGCTCGATGAGCGGCGAGCATGGCGACGGCCGGGCACGCTCAGAGCTCCTGGGCCGGATGTACTCCGCCGAGGCGATCGCGCTGATGGGCGCGGTCAAGCACGCGCTGGACCCGCAGAACGTCCTGAACGCCGGTGTCCTGATCGACCCGGAGCCGTTCGACGCCTCGCTCCGGCTGGCCGCGAAGCCCGCCGGGCCGCTGGCCGAGCTGTTCAGCGAGGTGCACCGGTGCACCGGCGTCGGCAAGTGCGTCGCGGACACCGGGCCGCGGGTCGGCGGTGCCAACGGGGGCGTGATGTGCCCGTCGTATCTGGCCAGCCACGACGAGAAGGACAGCACCCGCGGCCGCTCCCGGGTGCTGCAGGACGTCGTGGCCGGCCACCTGCCGATCAGCGATCCTGCCGTCACCGACGCGCTGGACCTGTGCCTGTCCTGCAAGGGCTGCCTGCACGACTGCCCGACGGGCGTGGACATGGCGACGTACAAGTCCAAGGTGCTGGCCGCCAAGTACGCCGGCAAGCGCCGCCCCCGGTCGCACTACGCGCTGGGCCGGCTGCCGAAGTGGGCTGCGATGACCCCGCCGCGACTGGCCAACTTCATGCTGCGCAGCAAGGCCGTTGCCGGGATCGCGAAGAAGACCGCCGGGATCGACCCCCGGCGTGGGCTGCCGGAGTTCAGCCCCAAGCGGCTCCGCTCGTTCTCCCAGCCGGCTCGGGTCCGCCCGGCAGGGACGCCGGACGTCTGGATCTGGGCGGACAGCTTCACCGACCACTTCGCCTCGGCGACCGGCCAAGCCGCGCTGGCGCTGCTGGCGGACGCCGGGATCGAGGCCAAGGTGATCCCCGAGCGCGCCTGCTGCGCCTTGACCTGGGTCACCACCGGCCAGCTCGACCAGGCCCGGAAGATCATCAGCAGCTCGGTGCGCACGCTCTACCCTTACGTCGCCAGCGGGGTCCCGGTGATCGGGCTCGAGCCGAGCTGCCTGGCCAGTCTGCGCAGCGACGCCGCCGAACTGCTCTCCGGTCTCGTCGACGAGCCGCGTGCGCACGAGCTGGCCGGATCGGTCTCGACGTTCGCGGAGTTCCTGAACGCGATGATCGCTGCGGGCCGGTACGCCCCGCCCGACCTGAGCGGTACCGAGGTGCTGGTGCAGCCGCATTGCCACCACTCCAGCGTGCTCGGGTTCGACCCCGACGCGGCGCTGCTGGCCGCGACCGGGGCGAGGATCACCCGGCTGGGTGGCTGCTGCGGTCTGGCCGGCAACTTCGGCGTCGAGACTGGGCACTACGAGACCAGCGTGGCGGTCGCCGAGCACACCCTGCTGCCGGCGGTCCGGGCGGCAGGCACGGACACGGTAGTGCTCGCCGACGGCATGTCATGCCGCATCCAGCTCGCCGATCTTGCCGGCGTCCGGGCGCTGCACCTCGCGGAGCTACTGAACGGTGCCGATCGCAGCCGCACGCTTCATGCCTGACGCCGGTCGCATCGGCTCCGGCCACTTCGGGGTCAGGCTGCCGCCGATCGGCGTACCCCGGTAGCGGCGCAGTGCCGCAGGGAGCACCCAGCCCTGCCACCAGTCCCGCTCGTCGGCCAGTGCCTCGCGCCAGGTACGCCGCGGGATCGAGCCGAGGTCGCGCAAGGTGATCGTGTGATCGACCTGCAGCGTGCGCAGCACGGCGGCTGCCAGGTAGCGGTGCCCGTGCCGGGACATGTGCAGCCGATCGGGCTCCCACATCCGCGGGTGCAGGTACTCCCGCATCGCCCAATGGTCGACGAGCAGGGCGTCGTAGGCCAGCGCGACCTCGCGGACCCGACGGTTGAACTGGTTGTTGCGCAGCCGGAGGGGCTCCAGCAGCGGCGAGAGCCGGACGTCATAGCTCGTGAACAGCACTACCCGGGCCCCCGTGTCAGCCAGCCGCGCTACAGCCTTCTCGTAGCGCGCCAGCACGTCGTCGAGGTCGATCCTGATCTGCAGGATGTCGTTGCCGCCGGCGAAGAAGGAGACGAGCGTCGGGTCGAGCCTGACCGCCTTGTCGACCTGGTGCTCGATCACGTCGTCGAGGACCCGGCTGCGCAGCGCGAGGTTGACGTACTCGGTCTCCGGGTCGGACTTGGAGAGCTGTTTGGCGACCCGGTCGGCCCAGCCGCGGACACCGTTGGGGAACCGCTCGTCCCAGTCGCCGACGCCTTCGGTGAACGAGTCGCCGAGAGCCACGAACCGCTCCGCCATGACGCCGAGGATGACCGGGCTCGTTGACCGGCAGGCGACGCGGAGGTGAACGTCGGTGCACCGGTTGAGGGCGCGCGGAACGCGTTTTGACCCTCGGTACCGTAGCCGGTAATCTCAATCCTTGTGTCTGGGCATCCCAGACGCCTCGGCCATGCCCGGGGCAGTGCACGTACCTGGGCTCGTCCCCGGGCGGCCGCTACAGCACCACAGCACGTGCAACATCACCGTGTCCGGCAGAGCGCCGGTACAGAGAGCAGAAAAGAAAGGGAACCACACAGGTGCCCACTATCAACCAGCTGGTCCGCAAGGGCCGCCAGGACAAGGTGTCGAAGAACAAGACGCCTGCCCTGAAGGGTTCGCCCCAGCGACGCGGTGTCTGCACCCGCGTCTACACCACCACCCCGAAGAAGCCGAACTCCGCTCTGCGCAAGGTCGCCCGTGTGCGCCTTTCCAGCGGCGTCGAGGTCACGGCCTACATCCCGGGCGTGGGACACAACCTCCAGGAGCACTCGATCGTGCTCGTCCGCGGCGGCCGGGTGAAGGACCTTCCCGGTGTCCGTTACAAGATCATCCGCGGCACGCTCGACACCCAGGGTGTCAAGAACCGCAAGCAGGCCCGCAGCCGCTACGGC
>DASRRQ010000010.1:0-9796 GCA_035695505.1 Marmoricola sp.
CGCGGGTCACCTACTGCGACCCCGAGCTCGCTTCGGTGGGCCTGACCGAGGCCCAGGCGGTCGAGCTGCACGGCGCCGACCAGGTCGAGACACTCGTCTACGACCTCGGCGGCAACGGCAAGAGCCAGATCCTCAAGACCCAAGGCAACGTCAAGCTGGTCCGGCGTACCGACGGGCCCGTGATCGGGGTGCACCTGGTCGGCGCCCGTGTCGGTGAGCTGATCGGTGAGGCGCAGCTGATCTTCAACTGGGAGGCGTTCCCCGACGACGTCGCCCCGCTGGTCCATGCCCACCCGACCCAGAACGAAGCCCTCGGCGAAGCCCACCTGGCCCTCGCCGGCAAACCGCTCCACGCCCACTCCTGAGCTCCACCACTGACCCGAAGGACGCACATGTCGACTCCCGTCACCCTTCCCGCCCTCGGCGAATCCGTCACCGAGGGCACCGTCACGCGCTGGCTCAAGCAGGTTGGTGACACGGTCGCGGTCGACGAGCCGTTGCTGGAGGTCTCCACGGACAAGGTCGACACCGAGATCCCCTCACCGGTCGCCGGCGTGATCCTGGAGATCAGCGCGAACGAGGATGACACGGTCGAGATCGGCGCGGTGCTCTGCGTGATCGGCGACCAGGGCGAGGGAAGCGCGTCCGCCCCGGCTCCGGCTGCTGAGACCGCCGAGGCGTCGGCTCCCGAAGCCCCGGACGTCGAGCCTGTCGAGACGCCCGCACCCGCAGAGGAAGCCCCCGAAGCCCCTGCTCCCGCCGCCGCACCCGCTGCTGCACCGGCCGCCTCCGGCGGGGGCTCCGGTACGTCGATCACCCTCCCGGCGCTCGGCGAATCGGTCACCGAGGGCACCGTCACCCGCTGGCTCAAGCAGGTCGGCGACGCCGTCGCGGTCGACGAGCCGCTGCTCGAAGTTTCGACCGACAAGGTCGACACCGAGATCCCCTCGCCGGTGGCGGGCACCCTGCTGGAGATCAAGGTCAATGAGGACGAGACCGTCGAGGTCGGTGCCGAGCTTGCCGTGATCGGCGCAGCCGGTGATGCGCCCGCGGCCGCCCCTGCCCCGGCGGCTCCGGCCCCTGCTGCCGAGGCTCCGGCGGCTCCTGAGACCGTGCCCGAACCGGCTCCTCCTGCTCCTCCTGCCGAGGCTCCGGCACCGGCTGCTCCTGTACCAACTGCTCCTACATCGGCTGCTGCTGCTGCGCCGACGGCGTCGACTCCCGCCCCGTCCTCGGACAGCGGCGGCTACGTGACCCCGCTGGTCCGCAAAATGGCGGCCGAGCGTGGCGTCGACCTGGCCACGGTCACCGGCACCGGCGTCGGTGGCCGCATCCGGAAGCAGGACGTGATCGCGGCAGCCGAGGCCGGGCGACCCGCTGCCGCACCCGCAAGTGCTGCGCCCGCGGCCGCTGCTGCTCCGGCGGCGCCGAGCCCTCTGCGCGGCACCACGGAGAAGCTGTCGCGGCTGCGCAAGGTCATCGCGACCCGGATGGTCGAGTCGCTGCAGACCTCAGCCCAGCTGACCCAGGTCATGGAGATCGACATGACCAACGTGGCCCGGCTCCGGGAGAGCGCGAAGGCGGGCTTCCAGTCCCGCGAGGGCGTCAAGCTGACCTACCTGCCGTTCTTCGCGAAGGCGGCGATCGACGCGCTCAAGCAGCACCCCAAGCTGAACGCCGCGATCGACACCGATGCGGGCGAGGTCACCTTCTTCGACCGGGAGAACATCGCGTTCGCCGTCGATACCGACCGCGGCCTGCTCACCCCTGTCGTCAAGGACGCCGGCGACCTGTCGATCGCCGGGCTGGCGAAGAAGATCGCCGACCTGGCCGAGCGCACCCGCACCAACAAGATCACCCCGGACGACCTGACCGGCGGCACCTTCACGATCACCAACCTGGGCACGTTCGGCGCCCTGTTCGACACGCCGATCATCAACCAGCCCCAGGTCGCGATCCTCGGGCCCGGCGCCGTGGTCAAGCGTCCAGTCGTGATCGACGACCCGAACTTGGGCGAGACGATCGCGATCCGGTACATGGTCAACCTCGCACTGACCTACGACCACCGCCTCGTCGACGGCGCGGACGCCGGCCGGTTCCTCTCCGACGTCAAGGCGCGGCTCGAAGCGGCTCAGTTCGAGGTCTGAGCGGATCCCGGGCATGGACGCCTTCATCACCGCTGGCACAGACCGGCTCTGGTACGAGGACAGCGGCGGCGAGGGCGTCCCGCTCGTGCTGCTTCACCCCGGGATCGCCGACTCGCGCATCTGGGATCCGATGCTGCCGTTGCTCGGCGCCCACCGGGTGATCCGGTTCGACCGGCGCGGCTACGGGCGCTCGCCGCATGCCACCGAGGACTACTTCGCCCTCGGCGACCTGATCGCGTTGCTCGACGCCCTCACGGTCGAGCGGGCGCACCTGGTCGGCAACAGCATGGGCGGCGAGACGTCGCTGGCCCTCGCGGTCTCGGCGCCGGAGCGAGTCGCCTCGATGACGCTGCTCTGCCCCGGTATCAACGGCTACCCCTGGCCTGAGGTCGACGAGGATCCCGAGCTCGAGGCGGACTGGCTGCGGGCCAAGGAGTCGGGAGACCTCGCCGGGCTCGCCGACGTACAGCGCCGGGTCTGGTACGCCAACGGCACCGACGACTACCTCGACGAGCAGCTCCTCGCCAGCGCCACCCTGAGCCAGTCCCCTGCCGCGGCGTACGAGCAGGACAACCCGGAGCAGTGGTCGCACCTCGAGTCGCTGACCGTCCCGACCACCGTGATCTCCGGCGAGCTCGACCCAGCGGACTCACTCCAGGCGAGCCTCGACCTCGCCGCCCGCATCCCCGGAGCCGACCTGGTCCGGATGCCCGTCGACCACATCCCGCAGTACCGCGACCCCCAAGCCGTCGCCGAGACCGTCCTCGCCACCGCCACCCGTTGAGTTCGGCCCCGTGGCTCGTTGAGTTCGGGGTTGTGGTCGTTTCAGTTGGGGCTCGTGGTCGTTTGATCCGGCCATGGTCGGGCACTGGTGAATCACGCGACGAAGGGATCCCTGATGGCCAGGTTCGTGACGATCGGGTACGGCGACGCTGAGGGCTACGAGCGCACCGACCAGCAGTTGCTCGACGCGGCGCACGCCGATGACGCGCGCCAACGCAAAGCAGGGGTGGTGATGGGTGTGGCCGGCGTACCGGTACAGGTCCGCAACCCCTCAGGCGCCGGGGTCGAACGGTCCGAGGGCCCGTACGGTCGGGCCCCGCTCCCGCTTGCCGGCTTCTCGATCATCGAGGCTGACTCGTTGGACGAAGCGGTGGAGATAGCGGGCCGCGCACCTTGCGCTATCGCTGAGGGCGTTGTCGAGGTGTGGCCGCTCCTCGACACACCGGGCTAACCGACTACGAGCCCCAATTCAACGAGCCACAACCCCGAACTCAACGAGCCAGAAGGCCTAACTCAACGAGTTCGGGTTAGAGGTTGATCATGTGGCCGGCGATGCCCTCGACGGCTTCCTTGACGGCCTCGGAGAGTGTCGGGTGGGCGAAGACGTTGCGGGCGATCTCGTCGGCGGTCAGGTCCCACTTCTGGGCGAGAGTCAGGGCCGGCAGCAGCTCGGTGACATCGGGGCCGATCAGGTGGGCGCCGATGATCTCGTTGTACTGGCCGTCCGCGACGATCTTGACGAAGCCGACCGGCTCGCCGAGCCCCATCGCCTTGCCGTTCGCCGAGAACGGGAACTTGGCCGTCTTGACGTCGTACCCCTTCTCGACCGCCTGCGCCTCGGTGTAGCCGAACGACGCGATCTGCGGCTGGCAGTACGTCGCCCGCGGGATCATGTCGAAGTCGATCTCGATCGTCTCGGCGCCGACCATCGTCTCGGCCGCTACGACGCCCATCGCCTCGGCCGTGTGCGCGAGCATCAGCTTGCCGGTGACGTCGCCGATCGCGTAGACGCCGTCGACGTTGGTGCGGCCGCGCTCGTCGATGGCGATGGCGCCGCGCTCGGTGGTCGCAACGCCGGTGTTCTCCAGGCCGTAGCCGGTCAGCCTCGGCGCGAACCCGAAGGCTGCCAGGAACCGGTCGGCCTCGAGGACCTGCTCGTCGCCGCCGGCCGCCGGAGCGATCCGCACCCGTACGCCGGACCCGGTGTCCTCCACGCCCTTGACGGCCGTCGAGGTCAGCACGTTGATGCCGAGCTTCTTGTAGTGCTTGGCCAGCTCTTTGGACACCTCGGCGTCCTCGGTCGGCACCATCCGGTCGACGAACTCCACGATCGTCACGTCAACGCCGAAGTTCTTCAGCACATAGGCGAACTCGACCCCGATCGCGCCCGAGCCGCCGATGATGATCGAGCGCGGCAGGTTGCTGTCGAGGATCTGCTCCTCGTAGGTGACCACGTTCGGCGAGAGCTCGACACCGGGGACGAGCCGCACGGTCGCGCCAGTCGCGATGATGACCTTGTCGGCGGTGACGGTGCGGACCGAGCCGTCGTCGCCCTTGACCTCGATCGCCTTCTCGCCACCGGCCAGCGACCCGGTGAAGGTGCCCCAGCCGTGGATCTCCTCGATCTTGTTCTTCTTCATGAGGAAGTGGACGCCCTTGACGATGCCGTCAGAGACCTGGCGGCTCCGCGCGTGCGTCGGGCCGAACTCCATCGTGGCGTCGCCGACGATGCCGTACTTGTCCTTCTCATGGTTCAGCGTGTGCGCGAGCTCGGCGTTCTTGAGCAGCGCCTTCGAGGGGATGCACCCGACGTTGAGGCAGACACCTCCCCAGTACTCGAGCTCCACCACAGCGGCCTTCAGGCCGAGCTGGGAAGCGCGGATCGCGGCTACGTAGCCGCCGGGGCCGGCACCAAGGACGAGGACATCGAAATCGCTCACCGGGCAAGCCTACCGAGCCCGGCCGGGGGCTCGGTTGGCACGTGCATGTCATGGTGGAGGCATGCGCTTCCTGATCGCCGGCGCCTCCGGATTCCTCGGTTCGCGGCTGCACGACAACCTGGTCACCGCGGGTCACGACGTCACCCGGCTGGTACGCCGCCAAGCCGGTCCGGGAGAGGCCACCTGGGACCCGTACGCCGGGACCCTGGACCCGGCAGTGCTCGAGAGCACCGACGTCGTAGTCAACCTCGCCGGCTCCCCCACCCTGGGCAACCCGCACTCGGAGAAATGGGCGACCGACCTGCTGCGGAGCCGCGTCACCACGACCCGGGTGCTCGCCGAGGCGATCGCCGCAAGCGGCCGCCGGCCCGCCTTCCTGGCCGGCAACGGCATCTCCTACTACGGCGACCACGGCGCGGCCGAGCTGGACGAGACCGCCTCCTCGCTTGGCGACGCGTTCTTGACTGAGGTCACCAAGCAGTGGCAGGCGGTCACGACTGCCGCGAGCGACGCGGGCGCGCGGGTCTGCATCCTGCGGACCGCGCCGGTGCTGGACCGCCGCAGCGCCCCGCTCAAGCAGCAGCTGCTCCAGTTCAAGGCCGGTCTCGGCGGACGGCTCGGGTCGGGCACGCAGTACTTCCCGATCATCTCCGCCGAGGACTGGGTCGCTGCGGTCACCTTTCTCGGGGAGCACGACGACGTCCGGGGCCCGGTCAACCTGTGCTGCCCCAGGGTGCCCACGAACGCCGAGTTCACCCGTGCGCTGGCCGACCTGGTGCACCGGCCGGCGTTCTTCGCCGTACCGGCAGCGGTGCTCAAGCCGACCGCCGGGCGGATGGCGCCGGAGCTGCTCGGCTCGGTACGTGCGGTCCCGCAGCTGCTGCTCGACGCCGGGTTCCGGTTCGCCGATCACGACGTGACCGCGGTCCTCGCCTCGGCGACCGCCTGAGCGGCGTACTCAGGAGTCGTGGACGGCCGCGACCACCCAGCGCCCCTGATACCGGCGCAGCTCGACCATCCGGCGCGAGGCGCGATCGGCGGGCAGCAGCTGCCAGCCCGACGACGAGCCGACCGACGTCGGGCCGAGCCGATCGGTGACCTCGAGCCGGAGCACCGTGGCCTCGTCGAGCACGACCCGTGCAGAGAGCACCTGCATCTGCATCCCGTGCACCCTCAGCCCCCGCCGCAGGTAGTCCGCCAGCAGCGTCACGTCCCGCCGCCCGGCCACCGACCCGGGTAGGTACAGACGGCCGAGGGCAGCCGGGTCCGAGGACTCCCAGGCTGAGGCCCGATCGGAGTCCCAGGCGTGCAGTACGTCGAGGGCACTGACCGGCGCGGACATCGGAGTCGGGTGAGGTCGATCCGGGACGATCGAGCGGCCGCAGCCAGCCAGCAGGCAGAGCGCGAGCGCGGAGAACGCCAGCCTGACTGCCATCGGGCCACCCTGGACCACTGCGGATCGTCCGCGTCAGCGAGATCCACAGGCCTCCGACCGACCCGGTCGGCGTACGCTCGATCCTGTGAGCCGTAGCGAAACCGCCATCCTCGATCACCGCACTCTCGGGCTGGTCGACTACCGCGAAGCGTGGGAGCTGCAACGCCAGGTCCACGCCGATGTCGTCGGCGGCGACCGCGAGGCGGTCTTGCTGCTGGAACACCCGCCCGTCTTCACCTGCGGCAAGCGCACCACCGCCGACGAGCGACCCAGCGACGCGGGCGGCGCCGAGGTCGTCGACGTCGACCGCGGCGGCAAGATCACCTTCCATGGCCCGGGCCAGCTGGTCGGCTACCCGATCGTGCGGCTGCCGGACCACGTCCTGGTCGTCGACTACGTACGCCGCATCGAGGAGGCCCTGATCGGAGCGTGTGCCGACTTCGGACTGGCCACGGCACGGGTGCCCGGCCGCAGCGGCGTCTGGCTGCACGCCGCCGGCGGCCGTCCCGAGCGCAAGATCGCAGCGCTCGGCATCCGGGTCAGCCGCGGCGTGACGATGCACGGCTTCGCCCTGAACTGCGACGTCGACCTTGGCTGGTACGACCGGTTCGTCCCGTGCGGCATCGCCGACGCCGGCGTCACCTCGCTCTCGGCTGAGCTGGGCCGCGAGGTCAGCGTCGACGAGGCGCTGCCGATCGTCACCAGGCACCTCGACCGCCTGCTCGCCTGGCACCCGTACGCCGCGACCCCGGACTACGAGCCTAGGCCGGAACCCGGACGGGAGCCCGTCCCGGCCCTGCGTGTCCCGGTGCTCAATCCGCTGGCCTGAGGGCGATCTGCGACATGCTGGTCCGATCCGCCATCGCGACGATGGCCGGCACCTGCTGACTCGGAATGAGGCGAGCGAACCCGATGACTGACCTGGTCGTGGAGACGCGCGGATTGCGCAAGGTCTACCGCGACCGCGGTCGCCGGGTGGTCGCAGTCGACGGGCTCGATCTCTCCGTCGAGCGCGGCGGCGTGCACGGCTTCCTCGGGCCCAACGGCTCCGGCAAGACCACCACCATCCAGATCCTGCTCGGCCTTGCCCGTCCGGACTCGGGCACGGTGACGGTGCTCGGCGAGCACTACCCCGCCGCGGTCCCCTCGGCGATGGCCCGGGTCGGCGCCGTCCTGGAGGACGGCCAGTTCGCGCCCGATCTCTCCGGCCGCCGCAACCTGGAGCTGCTGGCCCGCTCGGCCGACCTGCCCAAGGCCCGAGTCGAGGAGGTCCTCGAGCGCGTCGACCTGACCGGGGTGGCCAAGCGCCGCTACCGCGGGTACTCCCTGGGCATGCGCCGTCGTCTCGGCCTCGCCTCGGCGCTGCTCAAGCAGCCCGAGCTGGTCATCCTCGATGAGCCGTCCAACGGCCTGGACCCGGCCGGCATCCGCGACATGCGCGAGGTGATCCCGCGTCTGGCCGAGTCCGGCGTCAGCGTCGTGCTGAGCTCGCACATCCTCGCCGAGGTCCAGCAGGTCTGCTCCTCGGTCTCGATCATCAGCGAGGGCGTGCTGCTCAAGGAGGGCCGGGTCAAGGACTTGCTCGGCGCCAGCGTGACCAGGACCCGGGTGCGCGTCTCCGACCCCGACCTCGCAGCCGCCGTACTCTCGCGCGCCGGCTATGAGGTGACCAAGGACGCCGGCCACCTCGTCGTCGAGGGCCACGACCACCCGGAGCAGGTCACCCGGGCCCTGGCTGCGGAGAACCTGTTCGTCTCCGAGCTGTCCGCGATCCGGCCAACGCTGGAGTCGTTCTTCCTCAAGCTCACCGGCCATCGGCCGACCACGTCCACTGATCCGTCCGAGCGGGCTGCGGACGAGACCGCCGAGCACATCGTCGACGGCGAGTTGACCGACATGGAGCGCGCAGCCGCGGGGCCGGAGCCGGAGTCAGTGCCGGAGCCAGTGCCGGTGCCGGATCCGGAGCCCACCGCGACCCCTGACGAGCCCACCGAGCCGGGGGATGACGCATGAACGGCTTGATCCGGGTTGAGCTGGCCCGCTACCGCTCGCGCCAGGTGATCGTCCTGCTGCTGGTCCTCGCGGCCCTGCTGGCGGCGTTCGTCGCCTTCGAGTCTGCGTGGGACACGCGGCCTCTCACGAAGACCGAGATCGGCACCGCCCAGGCGCGGGCGGCCGAGGACGCCGGCCGGTCCGACATCAAGGCCGACATCGCCAGCTGCGAGAAGGACCCGACGCAGTACCTCGGCCCCGGCACCACCGTCGCGGAATGCAAGGACTCGCTCACCTCGGCGACCAACAGCTATCTGCCGCGCAAGCCGCTCTCGCTGTCTAAGACAGTCAAGGGCAACGGCATCGGGCTCGCGCTGCTGGTGATCGCGATCCTGATCATCGCCGGCGCCAGCTTCGCCGGGGCCGACTGGACCTCCGGCGCGATCCGCAACCAGGTCGTCTTCGAGCCGCGGAGATCGCGGCTCTGGGCGGCGAAGGCGATCGCGGTCGCGATCTCCAGCGGCGTCGCGGCGTTCGTGATCCTCGGCGGGTTCTGGCTCAGCCTCTACCTCGTCGCCGCGGAGCGCGGCGTACCGCATGGGTCCGGGCCGATGGGCGACGTCGGCTGGCACCTGCTCCGGGTCGTCGCACTGGCGATGGGCGCCGGCGTCGGCGCGTACGCCCTGACGATGCTGTTCCGCAGCACCGCGGCGACCATCGGCGTCCTGTTCGCCTACAGCATCGGCGGCGAGATCCTGCTCTACCTGCTGCCCTTCGACGGGATCGGGCGTTGGTCGCCAGGCAACAACGTCTTCGGTTGGCTGGAGACGCGGCTGGAGTTCTTCGATCCAACCTCGCACTGCGTCCAATCCGGCTCATGCTCGGGGCCTGAGCACATCAGCCACCTCGACTCGGGGCTCTATCTGCTGGTGCTGCTGGCCATCTCCTGCGGGCTGTCGTGGGCGGCCTTCCGCCGCCGCGACATCTGAGCGGCTCAGCCGACGTACGCCCGGCACGGACGCCACCCGCACCGGCGTAGGCTGGAGGGGTGACTGAGTTGCGCTCCCCTGCCTCCCCGTCGGCCCCTGAGGGCCGCAAGCTGCTGCGCCTGGAGGTCCGCAACGCGGAGACCCCGATCGAGCGCAAACCGGAGTGGATCAAGACCCGCGCAAAGATGGGCCCGCAGTACCGCGAGCTGCAGCAGCTGGTGAAGTCCGAGGGCCTGCACACGGTCTGCCAGGAAGCCGGCTGCCCCAACATCTTCGAGTGCTGGGAGGACCGCGATGCCACCTTCCTCATCGGCGGCGACCAGTGCACCCGGCGCTGCGACTTCTGCCAGATCGACACCGGCAAACCGCAGCCGCTGGACCGCGACGAGCCGCGCCGGGTGGCCGAGAGCGTCCAGAAGATGGGCCTGAAGTACGCCACGATCACCGGCGTCGCCCGCGACGACCTGCCCGACGGCGGTGCCTGGCTGTACGCCGAGACGGTGCGCGTCA
>DASRRQ010000011.1:0-20045 GCA_035695505.1 Marmoricola sp.
CGTCGCCGAGCCGGTGCGCCCACAACCCGGTGGCCGGGACGCCCCAGACGCGGGTCGGCGGGTAGCCGATCCGGGTGTCGTCGGCGCAGATGACCTGGTCGCAGTGCAGCGCGATGTCGGTGCCGCCGGCGATGGCGAAGCCGTGCAGCTTCGCCACGGTCGGCTTGTTGGCGTGCAGCAGGCTCGCGTAGCCGCGGTTGAAGCGGCTCATCATCTGGTAGTCGATCATCGGGTCCCAGGTCGAACCAGGATCGTGGTTAGCGAGCTGAACGGCCGGATCCAGGACGGAGTCCTGGCCGGCACCCCCGCTCGCCCCCATATCCCCCTCAGCAAACAGCCCGAGGTCATACCCCCCGCAGAACCCCTTCCCCCGACCCGACACCAGCATCACGTGCACCCGCCTGTCGACGTCCGCCCGCTCGACGGCGTCCGCGAGCTCGCCCGGGGTGTCGGAGGTGATCGCGTTGCCCTGCTCGGGGCGGTCGAAGGTGATCCGGGCGACCCGGCCGTCGACCTCGTAGGTCAGCGTCCGGTACTCGCCCACCTCAGGAGCCTTCGGGCAGTGCCCGGTCCAGGATCGCGTCTACGTCGGTGCCGGCCGGCAGCGTCCCGAACGCCAGCCCGCCGCGACCGTCCAGACGCGAGGCGATGAACGCATCAGCGACAGCGGTCGGCGCATTCCGGACCAGCAACGACCCCTGCAGCACCAGCGCCATCTGCTCGACCAGGGCCCGGGACCTGAACTCGATGCCGTCCAGATCGCCGAGCTGGCTACCGAGCCGGCCCACGGCAGCATCCAACCGAGCATCAGCACCACGCGAGAGCTCCAGCTCGCCCATCAGGGCTTCCAGCGATGCCGGCTCGCGGCCGAGCGCACGGAGCACGTCGAGCGCGTTGACGTTGCCGGAGCCCTCCCAGATCGAGTTGAGCGGGGCCTCACGGTAGAGCCGCGGCATCCCCGAGTCCTCGACGTAGCCGTTGCCGCCGAAGCACTCCATCGCCTCGGCGGTGAACGCGGCGCCGCGCTTGGTGACCCAGTACTTGCCGATCGCGGTGGCGATCCTGCGGAAGGCCTGCTCGCCCTCGTCGCCGCCCCCGTTCGCACCACCCAGCGCCCGGTCGGCGGCACCGGCCAGCCGCAGCGCCAGGGTGGTCGCCGCCTCAGACTCGACAGCCAGGTCGGCGACGACGTTGCGCATCAGCGGCTGGTCGATCAGCGTCCTGCCGAACGCCGCGCGGTGCTTGACGTGGTGGCCGGCCTCGACGAGCGCCTTGCGCATCATCCCAGCCGAGCCGGTGACGCAGTCCAGCCGGGTGCAGGACACCATGTCGATGATCGTCTTGACGCCGCGACCTTCCTCGCCGACCAGCCAGGCGACGGTGCCGTCGAACTCGGGCTCGGAGCTGGCATTGGACCGGTTGCCGAGCTTGTCCTTGAGCCGGACGATCCGGAAGGTGTTGCGGGTCCCGTCGGGCAGGATCCGGGGCACCAGGAAGCAGGACAGGCCACCGGGTGAGTTGGCCAGCACGAGGAACAAGTCGCACATCGGCGCCGAGGTGAACCACTTGTGACCCGTCAACGTGAAGACTCCCGCCTCGCCGGTTGGGGTCGCGACCGTGGAGTTGGTCCGGACGTCCGAGCCACCCTGCTTCTCGGTCATCCCCATCCCGGCGAGCAGGCCGCGCTTGGTGGTCGGGATCCGCAGGCCCGGGTCGTAGACGCGGCTGGTCAGGCCGGGCTCGTAGATCGCCGCGAGCTCCGGTGAATGCCGCAGCGCCGGGATCACGGCGTACGTCATGGTGATCGGGCAGCCGTGGCCGGCCTCGGTGTGCTGCCAGGCCAGGCCGCCCGCGGTACGGGCGACGTGGGCTCCTGGGCGCGGGTCGATCCAGGCGGCGCCGGCGCCGCCCTCGGCGACCGAGGTGCGCATCAGGTTGTGCCAGGACGGGTGGAACTCGACCTCGTCGATCCGGTTGCCGTAGCGGTCGACGACCTTGAGCTCGGGCTCGAAGCGGTTGGCATCCTCGGCCCAGCGCTGCGCTTCCTCGGAGCCGGCGAGCTGGCCGAGTCGGCGTACGTCGGCCTCGGCCCAGCCGGCACCCTCGCGGTGCAGGCCCTCGATCAACGCGGCATCCGCCGACGCGTCGTACGGCGCATGGGGCGGCGGCTGGTTGGTGACCTCGTGGGTCGCGGCGCTCGGACTACCCGGACGTTCGATGCTGGTCGTCATACGCGTAGTATTACGCGATCTCGACAACTGTTTCAAGAGTGTAAGGTGCACGATGTGAGAACTCTCAGCGCCCGCTCGGTCGTCCTGAGCCTGCTGCTCGGCGCGCATCCGCCCGAGCTGCAGGTCAGCGCGCTGGTCGATGCCGGCGAGATGTTCGACATCGCCGAGCCGACCTTGCGCGTCGCGCTGACCCGGATGGTGGCCAACGGCGACCTGGAGCGGACCGATCGCACCTACCGGCTCAGCTCACGGCTGCTCGAGCGGCAGCGCCGGCAGGACCAGGCCCTGCAGACGGCAGGACCGTGGGACGGCAGCTGGGAGATGGTGGTGGTCACCTCCGTCGGCCGCAGCGCCACCGACCGAGCCGGTCTGCGTGCCGAGCTCGCCGACCTCCGCCTCGCCGAGCTCCGCGAGGGCGTCTGGATGCGCCCGGCGAACCTGGCGCGCAGGCTGCCGGCCTGGCGCGAGGGCCTGATCCGGACCTTCACCAGCACCCCCGAGGAGGGGTCAAGTGGACTGGTCCGACGGCTCTGGGACCTCGACGGCTGGAACCGGGCCGGACTGCATCTGATCGAGGACATCGCCGCCGCTCGCACCGCGGCGGAGCGCCTGACGGTGGCTGCCGCGGTGGTGCGGCACCTGCGCGATGACCCCGCCCTGCCTGCCGAGCTGCTGCCCGAGGACTGGATCGCCCAGGCGCTGCGGTCGGCCTACGCGGCGTACCAGACCGAGCTGATCGGCTCCGGTCTGGCGCTGGTGGTCAGCTGAACGACCGTAGGCGCAGGCTGTTGGTGACCACGAAGACCGAGGACAACGCCATCGCCGCGCCCGCGAACATCGGGTTGAGCAGGCCGGCGGCGGCGAGCGGCAGCCCGGCGACGTTGTAGGCGAACGCCCAGAACAGGTTGCCCCGGATGATCGCCAACGTACGCCGGGACAACCGGATCGCGTCGACCGCGGTCCTCAGGTCGCCGCGGACCAGCGTCAGATCGGAAGCCTCGATCGCAACATCGGATCCGGTGCCCATCGCGAGCCCCAGGTCGGCCTGCGCGAGCGCGGCGGCATCGTTGACGCCGTCGCCCACCATCGCCACCGTGCTGCCCTGATCCTGGAGCCTCTTCACGACCTGGACCTTGTCGGCCGGCAGCACCTCGGCGATCACGTCCGCGGCATCGATACCGACCTGGGCAGCGACAGCCTGAGCCACCGACGCGCTGTCCCCGGTCAGGAGGTAAGGCCGCAAGCCGAGAGACCTCAGGCCCGCCACCGCAGCAGCCGACGAGGCCTTCACCTGGTCGGCAACAACGATGCTCCCGACCACTGTGCCCTCGACCACCACCTCCACGTTCGTCCCAGCACCCGTGCCTCGCCGTACCGCGACATCCGCGCCGTCGACGACGCCCCGCACCCCGACCCCCGGCGTGCTCACGAAGCCCTCGACCGGCGGCACCGTGCCGGCGGCCGCGACGATGGCCCGGGCGATCGGGTGCTCGGAGGCCCGCTCGACCGCCCCAGCCAGGCGCAGCACCTCGGTGGCCTCGTACCCGGGAGCCGGCAGCACCTCCTGCACCGCCATCTCGCCGGTCGTCACGGTCCCGGTCTTGTCCAGCACGACGACATCCACGGCGCGCGTCGACTCGAGTACCTCCGGCCCCTTGATCAAGATCCCAAGCTGCGCACCGCGGCCGGTGCCGACCATCAGCGCCGTCGGCGTCGCCAGCCCGAGAGCGCACGGGCAGGCGATGATGAGCACCGCCACCGCTGCGGTGAACGCGTTGTCGGCACTGCCTCCGAGCAGCAGCCAGGCAGCGAGGGTGAACAGCGCGATCCCGAGGACGACCGGCACGAAGAAGCCCGAGATCCGGTCGGCCAGACGCTGGACCTGGGCCTTGCCGTGCTGGGCCTCGGTGACCAGGCGGGAGAGCTGCGCAAGCTGGGTGCCACTGCCGACACGGGTCGCCTCGACCGTCACCCGGCCGCCGACATTGACCGTCGCCCCGACGACCGCGTCCCCGGGCCCGACCTCGAGCGGGACCGACTCGCCGGTGATCAGCGAAGCGTCGATCGACGAGCTCCCGCTGATCACGACGCCATCGGTGGCCACCTTCTCGCCGGGCCGGACCACGAACCTCTCGCCGAGAGCAAGCTCCCCGATCGGCACCCGCATCTCGACACCATCGCGCACTACCGCGACATCCTTCGCACCGAGCTCGATCAAAGCCGCCAGCGCGGCTCCGGACCGGCGCTTGGCCCGTGCCTCGACGTACCGGCCGGCCAGCAGGAACACGGTCACCCCTGCGGCGGGCTCGAAGTAGGTGCTCATCAGCTCACCGCGCAGCACCGCCACCACCGACCAGACGTAGGCGGCGATCGTGCCCATCGATACCAGCGTGTCCATCGTGCTGGCGGCGTGCCGCGCGTTGACCGCGGCTGCACGGTGAAACGGCCAGCCCGCCCAGACAACGACCGGCGTCGACAGCACGAGCGAGACCCACTGCCAGCCGTCGAACCGCCAGGAAGGCAGCATGCCGAGCACGACCACCGGAAGAGCCAGCAGCGATGCGACGACGAGGCGAGCGGCGCCGCTCGCCTCGCTCGACGGCGGAGCCGAGAGCGAGGCCCCGTAGCCCGCCGACTCCACCGCCGCGATCAGATCCCCCGGCACCACCGACTCCGGATAGCTGATCCATGCCTTCTCGGTCGCGTAGTTCACCGACGCCTCGACACCGTTGAGCTTGTTCAGCTTGCGCTCGATCCGGTTCGCGCAGGACGCACAGGTCATCCCTGTGATCGCCAGCTCCACATCGACGGTCATCACTCAGCCCAGCAGGTATCCGGCATCGACGACAGCCGCAAGCACTGCCGCAGCGTCGAGAGGCACAGCACTGATCACCGTCATCAGGCCGGTCTCCAATTCCACGCGGACCGAGTCCACGCCCGCCAGTTCAGACACCTCCTCGGTGACCGAGGCAACGCAGTGCCCGCAGGTCATACCGACCACGGTGTAGGTCGCGCTGGTCATGACCGCACCAGCCGGGCGATCGCGTCGGAGGCTTCCTTGAGCTTCACCTCGGCCTCACGGCCGCCGGCCCGGGCGGCGTCCAGGACGCAGTGCTCGAGGTGCTCGGCCAGCAGGCTCAGCGAGACCGCCTGGAGCGCTTTCGTCATCGCCGAGACCTGGGTCAGGATGTCGATGCAGTACTGCTCCTCGTCGACCATCCGCTGCAGGCCGCGCGCCTGGCCTTCGATGCGGCGCAGCCGCTTGAGGTAGTCGTCCTTGGTGCCGTGAGCCAGATACGAGTGCTGATGGTCGGTCATGCCGAATACTATACCCCCCTTGGGTATATTTGGCTGACCTGATCAGCTGAACACCGGCGCCCGCTTCTCCACGAACGCGCGGACTCCCTCGAGCCCGTCGGGTTCAGCGCAGCGCTGCCGGATCGACAACGTCTCGGCGCGCATCGCCGATTCGGGTGCCTTCTCAGCGGCGTCCCGGATCAGCTTCTTGGTGGCCGCGAACGCGGTCGCCGAGCCGGCCGCCAGCGAGGCAGCCAGGGCGTCCGCCGCCTCGGCGAGCTCCTCGGTCTCGCATAGCCGGGCGACCAGGCCGGCGGCCAACGCCTCCTCGGCGTCCATGACGTCGTTGAGAAGCGAGAGCCGCAGGACCCGGTGCAGACCGAGCGTGTTGACCAGCAGGCTGGTGCCGCCGTCGACCGACAAGCCGATCTTGGTGTAGCCGAGACTGAACTTCGCCTTCCGGCCGGCCAGGACGACGTCGGCCGCAGCTGCCAGCGGGAAACCGGCCCCTGCCGCGGCGCCGTGCACCACCGAGACCACGACCGCAGGGTTGCGGACCAGGTCGCTGATCACCCGGTGCAGGGACTCGGCCAGATCGTCGACGTACGCCGCGATGTCGTCCTGGGCGGCGAACGACGCGACATCGCCGCCGACGCAGAAGAACCGGCCGGTCGAGGCGAGCAGGATCACCCGGGCCCCGTCGACCCCGGCCCGGCGGACCGCGGCCTGGAGCTCGACGATCTGCGCGGAGTGGATCGGGTTGCCCCGATCGCCGTCGATCAAGGTGATCCGGGCGACGCCGGCAGCGAAGGCATAGGAGACGTAGGTGCTCATGGCGGCAGCCTAGAGGGCCGCCGGATACACCGTAGGGTCGCAGCATGCGTGCACCGATGCTCGTGGCTGTTGCCGTCCTGGTCACGACCGGGTGCCAGGCCGCACCACCCGCAAGAACCTCGCCGGCGCCGGGCAGCACCCACCACGCCGGCACCGCGAACAGGACGCTGGCGACCGCCGAAGCCGCCCGCCTGATCAGGGACTTCCCGGTGCCACCAGGCGCGCGAGAACAGGCGAGCACCCCGGTGCTGAGGCTCCAGCATCTCCGGGCCTTCGACGGTGACGTCGACCGGTCGCTGACCAGGACTCGGTTCTGGACAGTGCCGCTCTCCGCGCGAGCGGCCGTGGCCTGGTACGCAGCGCACACTCCGGCGAACATCAGCGGCGCGTTCTTCGACATCGCGAAGAAGCAGCTGTCGCCCCTAGGAGACCTGACCTGGGAGACGGCGAGCGGATCCGACGCGTACTCGGCGCCGGCGTACGTCGTCTCGTACAAGCGCCGGGGACCGCACGCCACAGCGCTGCGCACCGACGTCACTCTCGCGGCGCGGTACGACCGCGCGGCAGACACTAAGGCCCCGACGAACCTCACCGAGGTGGAGATCGACAAGCAGGCGCTCAACGCAACACCCGCGCCTCCCGATTCCGCACGCGTCACGGACCCGGCCGAGATCGCCAGGATCGTCGCGGCGTTCAACGGCCTGCACGGTGATGACGCGAACGTCGCCGGCTTCGCCTGCGGCAGTCCGGTCGGTGAGGTCGACGTCTACACGGTCACCTTCAGGTGGCCGGGCCACATCCTGGTCGCTGATCCCGGCGTTCCGCTCTGCGATCGCGGCCGCGGACTGACCCTGGACGGCCGCAAGCTCCCCCAGACGCTCGAGGACAGCGACACGTTCGACAACGTCGTGCAGGGCGCACTCACCGCGTCCTGACCGATAGCGTGCCGTCTCATGGCCGCCTTCGATCCGACGCAGACCGGCGATCTGCGCGATCTCCTGGACCTCGAGCAGATCGAGGAGGACACCTTCCGGAGCACCTTCCTCTTCGAGGAGGACTGGCCCCTGTACGGCGGGCAGGTCGCCGCTCAGGCGTTGCTCGCCGCCGGCCTCACGGTCGTTGCGGAGCGGCACCCGCACTCCCTGCACGGCTACTTCCTGCGCCGCGGCGATGCCTCCCGGCCGACGATGTTCCGCGTCGACCGCGACCGGGACGGCGGCTCGTTCTCGGCCCGTCGGGTGGTGGCGATCCAGCGCGGCGAGGTGATCTTCTCCGCGTCGACCTCGTTCACAGCGCCGGTCGACGGACTCGATCGCCAGGCCCCGAGCCTGCCCGAGGTCACCGGACCCGAGGAGTGCGTGCCGTGGGTGGCGCCGCGGATGTTCTCGCTCGACGCACGGATCCCGCCCGAGGAGGGCGTCACCGCCTGGCCGGCGCGTTTCTGGTCGCGGTTCACCACCCCGATCGGCGACGACGTGCTGCTGAACGCCGCCGCGCTGACCTATCTGTCCGACGTCTCCGCCGACATGCACAGCTTCGCCACCGACGGCTTCATCCCGGCGGCAAGCCTGGACCACGCCGTCTGGTTCCACCACCCGGCGCGGCTCGATGACTGGATCTTCACCGACTACTCGGCGCGGGCGATCTCGGGAAACCGGGGCATGTACACCGGCTCGCTGTTCGACGCCTCCGGCACGATGGTCGCCAGCGTCGCCCAGGAGGCGCTGTACAGGAAGTTCGGCTGACGCGGCCTAGTGGCCGCTGATCGTCATCGGGTCGGCCAGCTCCACGGCATCGACAGCCTCTTGCTGCGCCTGCGGTGCGCTGCCCCGCAGCGGCACCTCCTTGATGAACCACGAGACCGCGAAGCCGACGATGGTGATCAGTGCGGCCACCAGGAAGATCGAGTGCGTTCCGGAGATCACGGCGTGCTTGAAGAGCCCGACGAAGGGCTCCCCCTGGGCGCGGAGCTTCTCGGGCGTCAGGTCCGCGATCGACCCCGTGCCGGACGAGCCGGCCGAGGAGATGCCGTGGTTGTGCAGCGACGAGGTCAGTTGGTGGGTGTAGACCGTGCCGAGGATCGCCACACCGATGGAGCCGCCGAGCGTCCGGACGAAGGTGAAGGTGCCGGTACCAGCACCGAGGTCCTTCATCTCGACGCTGTTCTGTGCGATCAGGTTGGTCGTCTGCATCAGGCAGCCCAGCCCCAGGCCCATCACGACCATGAACAGGGCCGACTTGCCGGTGCCGGTGTCCACGTGCATCGTCGAGAACAGGTACAGCCCGACACCGAGCAGCGCCGTCCCCACGATCGGGAAGGCCTTGTACCTGCCGGTCCGGCTGATGAGCTGACCGCCACCGAGCGACGTCGTCATCAGCGCGAGCATCAGGGGCATCAGCAGCAAGCCCGAGTTGGTGGCCGACTTGCCCTGCACGAACTGCTGGAACTGCGGCAGGAACGTGATCGTGCCGAACATGCCGAACCCGGCGATGAAGCCCATCACCGAGCTGAGGACGAAGTTCTTGTTGCCGAACAGGTGCAGCCCGATCACCGGCTCGGTCGCCTTGCGCTCGATCAGGATGAACGAGACCAGGCCGACGGCGGCGACCACGAACAGGGTGATGATCTGCCACGAGCCCCACGGGTACTCGGTGCCGCCCCAGGTGATCGCCAGCACCAAGGCCACGATCCAGGTCGTCAGAACCGAGATGCCGGTCCAGTCGATGACGACCTTCTCGGTCCGCTTGGTCTCGGTGGTCAGGTGCAGGGTCGACCAGATCACGAACAGCGCCAGTGCGCCGAGCGGCAGGTTGACGTAGAAGTTCCAGCGCCACGAGACGTGGTCGGTGATCCAGCCGCCGACCAACGGCCCGCCGATCATCGAGACCGGCATCACCGCCATCATCACGCCCATGTACTTGCCGCGCTCGCGCGGCGGGACCAGCATGCCCAGCACCGACATGATGCCGACCAGGAGCCCGCCGGCGCCGATGCCCTGGAACGCGCGGAAGAAGACCAGCTGCGTCATGTTCTGCGCGAGACCGCAGAGCGCCGACCCGATCAGGAACAGCACGATCGCGGTCATGAAGGTGTACTTGTGGCCGAAGAGGTCGCCGAGCTTCCCCCAGATCGGTGTCGCCACCGCCGACGCCAGGATGTAGCCGGTCACCACCCAGGACAGGTGGTTCGCACCGCCCAGGTCGCCGGCGATCGTCGGCAGCGCGGGCGCCACGATCATGTTGTCGAGCTGGGCGAGCAGCATCGCGACGACCAGGCCGCTCATCGCGGTGATGATCTGGCGCGGCGTGAGCACGAGGCCGGTCGTGGTGGGGGCAGCTGTCTCCGAGGTCATGGCACCATCTTAGATCCAGAACCGGAGGGTTCCACCACTTCTTAGATCTAGCTGCCGATATCGGTGACCCGGACGCCTGCGTGCGCCTTGTAGCGGCGGTTGATGCTGATCAGGTTGGCGGTGAGCGCCTCGACCTGGTGGGCGTTGCGGATCCGGCCGCCGTACACGCCCCGGACGCCGGGGATGGTGTCGGCAAGCGCCTGGACCAGGTCGGTCGCCTCGCGGTCGTCGCCGAGCACCAGTACGTCGGTGCCGAGGTCGGAGACCTCGGGGTCCTCCAGCAGCACGGCGCTGACGTTGTGGAACGCGCCGACCACGGTGCTCTCGGTCAGGATCCCAGCAGCCTGCTGCGTCGCCGAGCCCTCCTGGACGGTCAGCGCATAGGCACCCTGCTTGTCGAAGCCGAGCGGGTTCACGCAGTCGACGACGATCTTGCCGTCCAGCGCCGGCTTCAGGTCGCCGAGCAGCTCCCCGTGGCCTTCCCAGGGAACGACGACCAGGACGATGTCGCCGGCCTCGGAGGCGCGACGGTTGTCCTCGCCGGCCACCGGCACGCCGATCGCCTCGGAGAGCTCCGCGGCAGCGGCCGCGCCCTTCTCCGCCGTACGGCTGCCCAGCACGACCTTCAGGCCGGCCTGGGCGAAGCGCCGGGCGAGGCCGCGGCCCTGTGGCCCGGTGCCGCCGAGGACAGCAATGGTCAGTGTGGACAGGTCGGGGGCAGCCGTTTCAGAGGTCACGGCTCGTAGGGTACGGCCCCCGCCCGCGCCGCTGCCGCGAGGGCGACCGCCACCTGGGACGCCGATCCGGTATCCACCAGCCCGGTGGTCACCCGCACGTGGTCGACGTCGAGGCCGGCCACGAGGAACGGGTCGCCGCCGGCGGCCCGGATGCCCTCCGTGGACAGCTGGACCAGTGCCGCCCGCTGATCGGCGACGGGGAGCCAGAGGTTGATGCCGTCGGGCACCGCTAGGTCGATCCCGTGATCGGCGAGCCCGGCGACCACGGCGGCCTGCCGTTCGGCGTACGTCGCCCGCGCACGGCCGACCGCGGCCACCGCCCGCGGCTCGACGAGCAGGTCGAGCAGGATCGTCTGCAGCATCCGCGAGGTCCAGCCGCTGCCGAGCATCCGACGGGCGACCAGCCGGTCGACGATCCGTGCCGGTCCGCCCAGTGCGGCGATCCGCAGGTCGGGCCCGTGCGATTTGGAGAAGCCGCGCACGTGCACGACCTGGTCGGGGATCCACGTCCCCAGGGAGACGTCCGGCCCGACGCTGATCGCACCCGAGTGGTCATCCTCGATGACGACCGCGTCCGAGCGGGTCCGTCGCAAGGCCCGGGCCAGGTCCTCGGCGCGCTGCGCCGTCATCGAGACCCCCGTGGGGTTCTGCGCCCGCGGCTGCAGCACCACGGCGACAGGCCGCTTCTTCAGGGCCCGGCCCAGCGACGCGACCGTGACTCCTTCAGCATCGAGCTCGAGCGGCACGATCTCTGCGCCCAGCAGCTCGAGCATGTCCAGGAACGGCGGGAAGACCGGGTTCTCGATCGCCACCCGGTCCCCGAACCCGACGACCTGCTCGAGCGTGAGCGCGACCGCGTCCTGCGCCCCGTTGACCACGGTGATCGTCTCGGCGACGTAGGGCCAGAGCGCCTGCAGCGTCGCGAGCAGCTCGGGCACCACCGGCGCCTCCTGGTAGACGTCGGTCCCCGCGGTCGGCCGCACCCGGGCCAGCGCCGGAGCGAGTGCCGGCAGCAGGGCGGGATCGGGGGTGCCGCGGGACAGGTCGAGAGCCGTGCCCTCGACGTACCCGACGAGACCCTGGACGCGCGGACTGAGCCATGGCCTCGGTGCCGCGCGGACGAAGCTGCCGGCGCGGCCGCGCGAGTCGACCAAGCCTGCCCGGCGCAGCGCCTGCCAGGCGCCGCTCACCGTTGCCGGGCTGACCCCGAGCTCGGCGGCGACGTCGCGCACCGTCGGCAGCCGGTCGCCGGGAGCGAGCTCGCCGGTGTTGATCTGGCGCGCGATCGCGCCGGCGATCCCCTGGGGACCCCGGTCGGTCAAATCGTCGAACCTCGCCACCACAACCCCTTGCGCCGGGCTTTACGACGGTGATACACCGAGTAACGGGATCGAAATGTTCAAGACTGAAGATAACAGAAATCGAGGCTGCGGCAGCAGCTAATACCAGCAGGGCTGGGGAGGGCACGATGACGACTATCAGAGCGGCAATCAGCCAGACGACGTGGACCGGCGACAAGGCGTCGATGCTGGACAAGCACGAGAAGTTCGCGCGCGACGCCGCAGCCCAGGGCGCGCAGGTGATGTGCTTCCAGGAGCTGTTCTACGGGCCGTACTTCGGGATCACCCAGGACAAGAAGTACTACGACTACGCCGAGCCAGCCGACGGCCCGATCGTGCAGCGGTTCGCCGCGCTGGCACGTGAGCTCGGCCAGGTGCTGGTGCTGCCGATCTACGAGGAGGAGCAGACCGGCGTCTACTACAACACCACCGTCGTGGTCGATGCTGACGGCAGCGTGCTGGGCAGGTACCGCAAGCACCACATCCCGCACGTGGAGAAGTTCTGGGAGAAGTTCTACTTCCGGCCCGGCAACCTGGGCTACCCCGTCTTCGAGACCGCAGTCGGCAAGGTCGGCACCTACACCTGCTACGACCGGCACTTCCCCGAGGGCTGGCGCGAGCTCGGCCTGGCCGGCGCGCATATCGTCTTCAACCCCAACGCGACCAAGCCGGGCCTCTCCAACCGGCTCTGGGAGATCGAGGGCCCGGCCGCTGCCGTCGCGAACGGCTACTTCGTGCTGCAGCCCAACCGGGTCGGCCTGGAGGACAACGAGTACGGCGACGAGGCGGTCGACTTCTACGGCACCAGCCAGGTCATCGACCCGCGCGGCAACTTCGTGGGCGAGCGCGGCAGCGGCTCGTCCGAGGAGCTCCTGGTGCGCGACCTCGAGCTGGACATGGTCCGGGAGATGCGCGACGACTGGCAGTTCTACCGGGACCGGCGGCCTGACTCCTACACAAGAATTGCGCAGCCGTGAACGCGTCTCGACACGCTCGACGTCCAGGAGGGACCCGATGACACTGCTGATCAAGAACGGAACCATCGTCAACGCCACCGGCACCACGCAGGCAGACGTCCTGGTCGACGGCGAGCGGATCGTCGCGCTGATCGCCCCGGGCGCGACGCCGCTGGGTGCGATCGATGCCGACACCGTCATCGACGCGACCGGGAAGTACGTGATCCCCGGCGGTATCGACGCCCACACCCACTTCAGCCTGCCGTTCGGCGGGACCGAGGCGTCCGACAACTTCGACACCGGCACCCGCGCGGCTGCCTGGGGCGGTACGACGAGCGTCATCGACTTCGCTGTGCAGCGCTACGGCGAGCGGGTCGAGGACGGGCTCGCGACATGGCACGAGATGGCCGACGGCGAGGCGCACATCGACTACGGGTTCCACCAGATCGTCGGCGGCGTCGACGAGGAGTCGCTCAAGGCGATGGAGACCCTCGTCGATCAGGGCATCACGTCGTACAAGCTCTTCATGGCCTACCCCGGGGTGTTCTACTCCGACGACGCGCAGATCCTGCGGGCGATGCAGAAGGCGCGCGAGACTGGCCTGCTGACGATGATGCACGCCGAGAACGGCCCGGCGATCGACGTCCTCGCCGCCCAGCTGGTCGAGCAGGGCAAGAACACGCCGTACTACCACGGCATCGCCCGCGCCTGGCAGATGGAGGAGGAGGCGACGCACCGCGCGATCATGCTGGCCGACGTCACCAGCGCTCCCCTCTACGTCGTGCACGTCAGCGCCAAGCAGGCCGTCGCCCAGCTGGCCGCCGCCCGCGACCGTGGCAAGAACGTCTTCGCCGAGACCTGCCCGCAGTACCTCTACCTCTCTCTCGAGAAGCAGCTGGGCGCTCGCAGCGCCGAATGGGGCGACTTCGAGGGTGCGAAGTGGGTCTGCTCGACGCCGCTCCGCAGCGAGGAGGAGGGCCATCTCGCAGCGATGTGGCAGGGCCTGCGCACCAATGACCTGCAGATGGTCTCGACCGACCACTGCCCGTTCTGCATGAAGGACCAGAAGACCCTGGGCCAGGGCGACTTCCGCGCGATCCCCAACGGGATCGGCTCGATCGAGCACCGCGTCGACCTGATCTATCAGGGTGTGGTCACCGGAGAGATCACGCTGCCGCGCTGGGTCGAGATCGTCTCGACGACCCCGGCGCGGATGTTCGGGCTGTACGGACGCAAGGGCGTGATCGCGCCCGGCGCCGACGCCGACATCGTGGTCTACGACCCGCACGGACACACCTCGATCGGCGTCGGCGAAGGCAAGACGCACCACATGAACATGGACCACTCCGCCTGGGAGGGCTTCGAGATCGACGGCCACGTCGACATCACCATCTCCCGCGGTGCCGTCCTCGTCGAAGACGGCGAGTACAAGGGCACCAAGGGCCGCGGCCGGTTCCTCAAGCGCGACCTGACGCAGTACTTGGTCTGAGGGAGATCAGCATGGACTTCGGAGTAGTAATCCAGACCAACCCGCCCGCCCAGCGCACGATCGCGCTGGCCAAGCTCGCTGAGGAGCACGGCTTCGACTACGCGTGGACCTTCGACAGCCACCTGCTCTGGCAGGAGCCCTACGTCATCTACTCAGCGATCCTCAGCGCTACCGACCGGATCATCGTCGGCCCGATGGTGACCAACCCAGCGACGCGCGACTGGACCGTGACGGCGTCGGTGTTCGCGACCCTGAACGAGATGTACGGCAATCGCACGGTCGTCGGCATCGGACGCGGCGACTCGGCGGTCCGGGTGCTCAACGGCAAGCCGACCACGCTCAAGGACGTCCGCGAGGCCACCCACGTCATCCGCGAGCTCGCCAACTGCCGGTCCGTCGAGTACGGCGGCGCGACGCTGGCCTTCCCGTGGGCGCGTACCTCGGCGGTCGAGGTCTGGATCGCGGCGTATGGGCCGCTGGCACTGAAGGCCGCGGGCGAGGTCGGCGACGGCTTCATCCTGCAGCTCGCCGACCTCGACATCGCGGCCTGGATGATCAAGCAGGTCCGCGACGCGGCCGCGAACGCCGGCCGCGATCCGGACGCGCTGACGTTCTGCGTGGCGGCGCCGGCGTACGTCGGGACCGAGGACGAGCTGGGGCACATGCGCGACCAGTGCCGCTGGTTCGGCGGGATGGTCGGCAACCACGTTGCCGACATCGTCTCCCGGTACGGCGGCGACGGATCGGTGCCGCAAGCCCTGACCGACTACATCGCCGGTCGCCAGGACTACGACTACAACGAGCACGGCCGAGCCGGGAACACCCATGCCGAGTTCGTGCCGGACGACATCGTCGACCGCTTCTGCATCCTCGGCACACCGGAGCAGCACATCGCCAAGCTCGAGCAGCTCAAGGCGATCGGGGTGGACCAGTTCGCGGTCTACCTCCAGCATGACAACAAGGAGGAGACCATGCGCCAGTACGGCGAAACGATCATCCCGGCCCTGCGCGACCACGTGACGGCGAAGGCATGAGCGCCCAGAACGACCCGGCCCTCGACCAGCGCGCAGCCGAGCTCGACCGCGCCCATGTCTTCCACTCCTGGTCGGCCCAGGGCGCGCTCAAGCCGTTCGTGATCGCGGGCGGCGAGGGCTGTCGGGTGTGGGACCACGCCGGGCGGACCTACCTGGATTTCTCCAGCCAGTTGGTCAACCTCAACATCGGCCACCAGCACCCGAAGGTCGTGGCGGCGATCGTCGAGCAGGCACAGCAACTGACGACGATCGCACCGGCGACGGCGAACCTGGTCCGCGGCGAGGCCGCGGCCCGGATCACCTCCCACGCCCCCGACGGCATGAACAAGGTCTTCTTCACCAACGGCGGCGCAGATGCCAACGAGAACGCGATCCGGATGGCGCGGCTCCATACCGGCCGCGACAAGGTGCTCTCGACGTACCGGTCATATCACGGCAACACCGGCGCAGCGATCGTGGCGACCGGGGACTGGCGTCGGATCCCGAACGAGTATGCGCACGCGCATGCCCACTTCTTCGGCCCGTACCTCTACCGCAGCGAGTTCTGGGCAGCCTCCCCCGAGCAGGAAGGCGAGCGCGCTCTGCGGCACCTGCGCCGGGTCATCGAGTCCGAGGGCCCGACGAACATCGCTGCGATCCTGATGGAGTCGATCCCGGGGACAGCGGGCATCCTCACTCCCCCGCCGGGCTATCTCGCGGGTGTGCGCGAGCTGGCGACGAAGCACGGGATCGTGCTGATCCTGGACGAGGTGATGGCCGGCTTCGGTCGTACTGGCGACTGGTTCGCCTTTGACGCCCACGATGTGGCCCCCGACCTGATCACCTTCGCCAAGGGCGTCAACTCGGGCTATGTCCCGGCCGGCGGCGTGATCATCTCCGATCCGATCGCCGCCGACTTCGATGAGCAGGTCTTTCCCGGCGGCCTGACCTACTCCGGGCACCCGCTGGCGATGGCCTCGATCGTGGCCACGTTGGAGGCGATGGAGTCCGAGGGCATCGTCGAGAACGCCGCCACGATCGGTCGCGACCACCTCGGGCCGGCGTTGGAGAAGCTCGCGTCAAACCACCCGATCATCGGCGAGGTCCGCGGCACCGGCGTCTTCTGGGCGCTGGAGCTGGTGGCCGACCAGGAGACCCGCGAGCCGGTCGCACCTGCTGTGATGGCGAGAGCGAAGTCCGAGCTGCTCGCGCGCAACCTGCTGCCGTTCACCGCCGACAACCGCATCCACGTCGTACCGCCCTGCATCGTCACCCCGGACGAGGTAGCCGAGGCGGTCACGGCCTACGACGACGTACTCACCCTGCTCGACGCTGGAGGAAACTCATGACCGCCCCCCTGACCGACACCATCCTGGACCACTGGATCAACGGCGGCACCTCGCCTGGAACCTCTACGCGCACCGGCGACGTCTTCGACCCCGCACGCGGCGTCGTCGCCAAGCAGGTGCGGTTCGCCTCCGCGGCGGACGTTGACACCGCGGTCGCTGCCGCGTCGAAGGCCTTCTCCGATTGGGGCCAGACGTCGATGGCTCGTCGTCAGCAAGTGCTCTACTCGTTCCGCGAGCTGCTCAACTCCCGCAAGGGCGAGCTGGCCGAGATCCTCACTGCCGAGCACGGCAAGGTGCTCTCGGATGCCGCCGGCGAGATCGCCCGTGGGCTGGAAGTTGTCGAGTTCGCGTGCTCGATGCCGCACATTCTCAAGGGCGCGATGAGCGACCAGGTGTCCACCGACGTCGATGTCTACACGCTGCGCCAGCCGCTCGGTGTCGTCGGCCTGATCACGCCGTTCAACTTCCCGGCGATGGTCCCGATGTGGTTCTTCCCGATCGCGATCGCTGCTGGCAACACTGTGGTGCTCAAGCCCAGCGAGAAAGACCCGTCGGCCGCGAACTGGATGGCCGAGCTCTGGGCGGAGGCGGGCCTGCCTGCCGGCGTCTTCAACGTCGTGCACGGGGACAAGGAGGCCGTCGACGCCCTCCTGGTGCACCCGGACGTCGCCTCGATCTCGTTCGTAGGCTCGACCCCGATCGCGAAGTACATCTACGAGACCGGTACCGCGCACGGCAAGCGCGTGCAGGCGCTCGGTGGGGCGAAGAACCACATGCTCGTGCTCCCCGACGCCGACCTCGACCTCGTCGCCGACGCTGCCGTCAACGCCGGCTTCGGATCGGCTGGCGAGCGTTGCATGGCGATCAGCGTCGTGCTCGCCGTGGACGCGGTCGCCGACGCCCTGATCGGCAAGATCAGCGAGCGGATGTCCACCCTGACGACCGGCGACGGCCGCCGCTCCTGCGACATGGGACCGCTGATCACCCGCGAGCACCGCGACAAGGTCGCCTCGTACGTCGACATCGCGACCGCCGACGGAGCCACCGTCGTCGTCGACGGCCGCGGCCCTGAGGTCGACGGCGAGCCCGACGGCTTCTGGTTCGGCCCGACCCTGATCGACAACGTCCCCACCACGTCGAAGGTCTACACCGACGAGATCTTCGGGCCGGTGCTGTCGATCGTCCGGGTCTCGGGCTACACCGAGGGCGTCGGCATCATCAACGCCAGCCAGTACGGCAACGGCACCGCGATCTTCACCAACGACGGTGGTGCCGCCCGCCGCTTCCAGCGCGAGGTCGAGGTCGGCATGGTCGGCGTCAACGTGCCGATCCCGGTGCCGGTCGCCTACCACTCCTTCGGCGGCTGGAAAGCGTCGCTGTTCGGGGACACGAAGGCCTACGGCACCCACGGCGTCGACTTCTTCACCCGCGAGAAGGCCGTGACCGCGCGCTGGCTCGACCCGAGCCACGGTGGCCTGAACCTGGGGTTCCCGCAGAACTCCTAGCCCAGCGTCTGGTTCAGAAGCCCGGGAAGACCGCCCGCAGCCCGTCGAGGCTGACGTTGCCGGAGACGGCGACGTCGGCCGGCGTGTACTGCGGTCCGAGCCGCCCGCTGACCAGCCGGAGCGCGGCTTCGGTCGCGCCGGAGAACGTTGCGGTCACCTCGTCGTCCGCAGAACCGACGCTCACGGCGTCGTCGACGACAAGCCGGTAGCCGGTGTCGCCGAGCGCGAGCACGATCCGCTCGTCGGCCTGGTCGGCCTTGCCCAAGAACCCCAGCAAAAAGCCGAGGTCGCCGAGCATGTGGTCGGGCAGCACGTCGGCGCTGGACCCGAGCAGGCCGGCAGCCGGGTCGGTCGCCACCCGCACATCCCAGCTGTGATGGGCGACCTCGTTGAGCCGCAGCCCGGCGTACGACGCGACGCTGAGCGGCGCTGGCAGGAAGCCGATCGGCACCTGGAGGGACTCGTGCTGCTCAGGTGTCAGCGCCTCGAGCGCCTCGACCAGCACCTGGTTGTGCTCGAGGAACCCGTCGCGCTGATCAGTCGGCGCCATCGCGTCCCAGCGATCCCAGACGGACCGGTTGAAGTCGTCGTCGGGAGCCTCGGCCTCACCCAGCGCCGCCCTCAGGCTCGCGTGGGTGATCTCGGAGCCGCTGCCGAGGTGCGAGAGCACCTGGGCGACCGACCACTCGCTGGCTCCTGAGCCTCCGGTCAGCTGGGCATCGGTATAGGTGGGCACGAGGCCGGCGAGGGCGTCGTGCTCGTAGCGGAGGGCATCGATCGTGCGCGCGGCAAGAGTCGTCATGCGGGGGCAACCAGCACCGGAGGGCCGCTGTTCCCGTGCGCGGAAATAGTTCTCCACAAATTTGAATTCGGTACTGACAACTCCGTGACAGTCTCCTAGAATCGAACACATGTTCGAATCACCTCCGGCTGTACAGTCTCCGCTTCGCGCGGCGATCGATGCTGTCCGGACCGATCCGCTGCCGGCGGACGGCGCTGCGGTGATCGACGAGCTGCGCGCTCTAGAAGAGCTCAAGTGCGCAGCCGAGGCGCGCCAGGCCCGGCTCGCCCTGGTCCTCGACCGGCAGCGCGAGGCGGGAGCCCACGCCGAGATCGCGCTAGCCCGTCGCGTCTCCCCGCACCGCGGGCGCGCACTCCTCTCCCTTGCGCGGGTGCTGGACGAGCTGCCGAGCACCCAGGCTGCGTTCGACGCCGGCCTGATCAGCGAGTGGCGGGCGACCGTGATCGTGCGCGAGACCGCCTGCCTGACCTTGGAGCACCGGCAGCACATCGACCGGATGATCGCCGCGGACCCCGTCGCGCTCTCGGGGCGCAGCGACCGCGAGACGGGGCGGCTGGTCCTCAGCGAGGCCGCCCGCCTCGACGCCGCCTCGATCGCACGGCGGCGGCGCCTCGCCGAGTCCGAGCGACGGGTCACGATCCGACCTGCGCCCGACACGATGGTCTATCTGACTGCGCTGCTCCCGGTCGCGCAAGGCGTCGCCGTCTATGCCGCTCTGACCCGGGCCGCTGCGACCGCGGTCGGCACCGGCGCAGCGACCGGGACCGGTCAGGCCATGGCCGACGAGCTCGTCCGCCGGGTCACCGGGACAAGCGACGGGCAGCCGGTGGCGCTACGGCTGACGATGCCGGTCGAGTCCCTCCTCGGCAGCGCCGACGAGCCCGGCGACCTCGACCTGCACGGCCCGATCCCCGCGGACCTTGCCCGGTTGCTGGTCGCCGAGAGCCTCGAGGCCGGCCACAAGCTCTGGCTCAAGCGACTGTTCCGGGCACCGACGACGGGCGAGCTCATCTCGATGGACTCGCACGCGCGGCTGTTCCCCGCCTCTCTCGCCGAGTTCTTGGACCTGCGCGACCGCTTCTGCCGCAACACATGGTGCGGAGCCCGGATCCGGCACCACGACCACGTCAGATCCGACG
>DASRRQ010000012.1:0-8155 GCA_035695505.1 Marmoricola sp.
GGCAGCACCGCCATCCTCACCGGCACCAAGGTCTTCATCTCCCCCGTCGCAGCAGGCCTGCTCGACAAGACCTTCGGCACCACCGCCGTCACCGGAGACCTCCTGGTCGGCGTCGCCACCATCACCGTGAACGTCGGCTGATCAACTCCGAAGATCTCGCGTGAAATAGTGGATGGGCCCGACCTCCAAGGTCGGGCTCATCCCCTTTTCCCAGCGATTCAAGCGTCCATTTCCTATCTGAATCAATCGTCTGCAAAGGCGTCTCCCAGGGGGCACTCCATGCGTCGGACCGCCGCTGTCCTGATCACGGCTGCAGTGCTCGTCGTCCTGGCCGCGTGCGGCACGGCGTCTCCTCCTGCAGGGCTCGGCGCCGCGGAGCCGGCGACCTCGCCACCCCTAGTGGCGGCCCCCGCGGGCACGGTGACCTCGGTCGCGCCCCTCCCTCAGGGCATCGCGTACGACGCCCGCACCCGACTCCTGGCCATCGCGGTACACGATCCGTACAGGATCCTGCTCCTGGATCCCACGACCTTGGCGGTGCGCAGGTCAGTGTCCCTGCCGGGCAAGGCCCGACACCTGACCGACGCCGCTCCCGGTGGGCCGATCCTCGTCCCCGACGAGACCGCCGACGAGCTGATCGAGGTCGATCTCCCCGGCGGCGGCACCCGCGCGACCAAAGTCGGCCACCACCCGCACAACTCGATTGCCGAGCCCAACGGCGACATCCTGGTCGGCAACGAGTTCTCGCACTCGATCTCCCTGGTGCGGAACGGCCGTGTGGTCCGGACCGTCACCGGCGTACGGCAGCCAGGGGGCCTGGTCGTCGATGGCGATGTCGTCGCTGCCGTCGACGTCCACGACTTCGCGGTCGAAGCCTTCGACCGGGCCACACTGCGGCGCACCGGCAAGATCAGCCTCGGGGCCGGCCCCACCCACGGCGTGCTCACGACGCAGCATCGGATGGTCGTCACCGACACCCGGGGCGGTCGGCTGTACGTCGTGTCCCTGGACCCGCTCGCCGTCGTCGGCTCGATCAGCCTTCCCGGCAGCCCCTATGGCATCGTCAGCGACCCCTCCACCGGGGACGTCTGGGTCACGCTGACGGGCAGGAACGAGCTCGTCGGATTCAGCCTGGCGGCCGACATCCCGCAGCGGATCGCCACCTACGCCACCGTCCGTCAGCCCGACACCGTCGCGGTTGCTCCCGGCGGGCACACCCTCTGGGTCACCGGGACGTACGCCGGGGTGGTGCAGCGGATCCAGCGATAGCGGCGACCGCCTCGAGAGCCGCCGCGATCTGCTCGGGACCGACGAAGTAGTGCGGCGAGGCCCGTACGACGGCCGCGAGCCCGCGCTGCGCCATATCGAGCCTGGTCGACGAGGCATGGCTGACGGACACGGTCACACCGGCAGCGAGCAACTGCTCCTTGACCGCCTCCGGGTCCCGTCCAGCAACGGTGAACGTGACGATCCCGCCGAGATCCGCACCGAGGTCGTGCACCGACACCCCATCGGTCGCGGCCAGGCCGTCACGCAGCAGCGCCCCCGCGGACCGCACTGCCGTCTCCACCTCCGCGGGACCGAGCGAGAGCAGATGCTCGACGGCGGCCAGCAGACCCAGCCTGCCGGCGACGTCGTTCTCCCAGAGCTCGAAGCGGGCAGCGTCCTCGCGCAGCAGGTAGTCGTCATCGGCCGACCAGACTGCTCCGCGCAGGTCCGGCGCCAACGGCTCCAGGCCGGCGAGCACCTCGCGCCGGACATAGAGGACGCCGGTGCCGCGCGGACCGCGCAGCCACTTGCGCCCGGTCGCCGAGAGCGCATCGATCCCGAGGCCCGTGACGTCGACCTGCAGTTGGCCGACCGACTGGCAGGCGTCGAGGAGGACCAGTGCACCGACTGCGTGCGCGAGCGTCACGACCTCGCGCACCTTGCTCACATGCCCGGAGTTGGTCGCGACGTGCACCAGCGAGACCAGCCGCACGCGCTCATCGAGCATGCCGGCGAGGGCATCGAGATCGGGATCGCCGGCCGGGTCAGTCGGCACCACCTCGACCGAGACGCCGTCGTGACGTGCACGCTGGAGCAGCGAGATCGCGTTGCTGGCGTACTCGTTGCCGCAGATCAGCACCCGGTCGCCGGGACGCCAGCTGATCGCGGTGACGAACTGATTCCACGAGCGGGTCGCTGAATCGCTGAGCGCCAGCAGATCCGGAGCGCAGCCGAGCAGCCGTCCGATCGCGACCGGCAGTGCGGCGAGGTCCTCAGCGCGCTCGGCCGCAGCGGCGTACCCGCCGATCTCGGCCTCGCGACGCAGGTGCGCCACGACGGCGTCCAGGACAGGTCGGGCGAACAGTGACGAACCGGCGCTGTCGAGGAACACCTTGTCGGCGCAACCTGGGGTGAGCGCCTGCTCGGCGGCGAGATCGATCACCCGACCATCGTGCCGTATCGCGAATATGAACAATCGCTGACGCAGGGCCTCGGCCGCTCGCAAACTGTCGGTGTACCTGCCTAGGCTCGAGAACATGACCGACGCAGCGTCCCTGGTACGCCGTTTCGACGAGGTCCGCTCCCATACCGAGATGCTTGCAGCGCCGCTCTCGCCGGAGGACCAGACCGTCCAGTCGATGGCGGACGTCTCCCCGACCAAGTGGCACCGGGCGCATGTGACCTGGTTCTTCGAGACCTTCCTGCTCGCGGACAACGAGAGCGGCTTCCAACCATTCGGCGACAAGTACTGGTTCCTGTTCAACAGCTACTACGAGGCGCTGGGCCCGCGGTTCGCCCGGGCCGAGCGCGGTGTGATCACCCGCCCAGGAGCCCATGACGTCGGCGTCTACCGCGACAACGTCGACGCTCGCTTCCGCGATCTGGTGTCCTCGCTCGACGACGGCACCATCGACAAGCTCGCCCCGACCATCGAGCTCGGCTTCCACCACGAGCAGCAGCACCAGGAACTGCTGCTGATGGACATCAAGCACGTGCTGTCGCTGAACCCGCTGCGCCCGGCTTATCGCCAGACGCCCGGCGGACCGGGCGCCCCGTCCGAGCCGGACGCCCTCGGCTGGGTCGACGTGCCCGGCGGCCTGGTCGAGATCGGCCACGAGGGCGAGACGTTCAGCTTCGACAACGAGCTGCCCCGGCACCAGGCCTGGCTCGCGCCGTACCGGCTCGCGGACCGGCTCGTGACCAACGGCGAGTGGCTGGAGTTCATGGCCGCCGGCGGCTACTCCCGCCCGGAGCTGTGGCTCTCCGACGGCTGGGCGCGCGTCAAGGCCGAGGGCTGGCAGGCACCGTTCTACTGGGAGGAGCTCGACGGCGTCTGGTTCGAGCACACCCTGCACGGGACCTGGCCGGTCGACCCTGCGCTGCCCGCCTGCCACGTGAGCCACTATGAGGCCGATGCGTACGCCTCCTGGGCCGGCAAGCGACTGCCCACCGAGGCCGAGTGGGAGCACGCGGTGCGCAACGACCAGCCGGCCGAGGTCGCCGGCAACCTCGCGAACACCTCGACGTATCACCCGCAGTCGGCCGGACCGGCCACCGGCCGTCTGCGCCAGGCGTTCGGCGACTGCTGGGAGTGGACCAACTCGGCGTACCTGCCCTATCCGGGCTTCCACCCGGCCGAAGGCGCGATCGGCGAGTACAACGGCAAGTTCATGTCCAACCAGATGGTGCTGCGCGGCGGCTGCGCCCTCACGCCCCCGGGCCACACCCGCGCGACGTACCGCAACTTCTTCCCACCCGGCGCCCGTTGGGCGCTCTCCGGAGTCCGTCTCGCCGACGGCGGCCAGCCCCAAGGAGCAGTGTGATGCCGAGCATCAAGGAACCCGTTGTATCGGTCCTGCTGGACCCCAACTGGGCCAACGGCTCGCTGGTGACCGACGTGCGCCGCGGCTTCGCCTCGCACCCGCGAGCGCTACCACCGAAGTGGCTCTACGACGACGCCGGCTCGGTGCTCTTCGACGAGATCACCCGGCTGCCGGAGTACTACCCATTCTCCCGCGAGCACGCGATCCTCACAGAGCACGCCGCCGAGATCGTGACGGCGAGCGGCGCGACCACGCTGGTCGAGCTCGGCAGCGGCACGAGCGAGAAGACCCGGATCCTGCTCGACGCGTTCTCTGAGGGCGGGCGGCTGGAGTGCTTCGCGCCGGTCGACGTCTCCGAGGCGATCCTGCGCCAGGCAGCCGATCAGATCTCGACGGCGTACCCCGGCGTCCAGGTCGAGGCGGTCGTCGGCGACTTCACCCTGCACCTTGCGCACCTGCCTCGGAGCTCGGGCGACGGCCGTCGGATGGTGGCCTTCCTCGGCGGCACCATCGGCAACCTGTACCGCGAGGAGCGGGGCGCGTTCCTCGGGGCGCTCGCCGACTCCCTCGACTCGGGCGACTCGCTGCTGCTCGGCACCGACCTGGTCAAGAGCTCCGACCGGCTGATCGCGGCGTACAACGACAGCCAGGGCGTTACCGAGCAGTTCGTGCTCAACTCGCTGCGGGTGCTTAACCGCGAGCTCGGCGCCGACTTCGACCTGGACGGCTTCTCCTACATCCCGTTCTGGGACGCCCACATGGAGCGGATGGACCTGCGGCTGCGCTCGGAGATGCCCCAGCGGATCACCATCCCCGGCGCGGACCTGGTGCTCGACCTGGCCAGTGGCGAGGAGATCCGGGTGGAGATCTCCACGAAGTTCAGGGTCAGCAAAATCGCTGCCGAGCTCGAGTCGGCCGGCTTCGGGATCACCCGCGTCTGGACCGACGTGGACGGCGACTTCGCGCTGACCCTGGCCACCAAGCCCTAGGGGACGGGCAGCGGCGCCAGCGAGTTGCCGGGCTTGATGCTGCCGCAGTCGGTGCGCGACTTGACCTTGCCGAACCGCGCCTCCATCCAGCTGACCGCCTCCGGCAGCCACAGCGGCACCGTGGTGAAGTGGCTGGTGGCGTCGTAGTGCCGGAACAGCACCTTCGTGCCGAGGCTGCAGTAGCGCCGCGCGAGTGAGCGCACATCGCCCGCGACCATCACGCCGTCGCCGGTGCCGATCTTCGCGGTCGTGCCCTCGAGGTTCCCGTTGCCGCCCTGCCCCATGAACATCGGGATCCGCGGAGCCGGCGCCTGGGCGAGGTTGAGCCGGTTCACTGTCCGGACGAACAACGGGATCTGCTCCGGCGTCGCGTACTGCGGCTTCGCGATCTGCTTCCAGGTCAGGCCCGGGTACTTGCCCAGCACGTTGGCGATCGAGGCGTTCTTGACCTTCGCGAACACCGAGAGCCCGTAGGAGTTGAGGTAGGGCAGCAGCGAGACGCCCCCGCCACGGGACGCGCCGATCAGTGCCATCACGATCACGCCGGCCCACACCCGGCTGCCAGAGATGTAGTGCAGGTTGTGGTCGGGGTCGACCAGGATGCCGCCCTCGGAAGCCCCGACGAGCCGTTTGCTCACGTCCGGTGCGTACGACGGGGCCAGCGCCGCGGCCCAGCCGGTGGCGATCGCTCCGCCGGAGTAGCCGAACAGTCCGAACCGGGCGTCCTGGCGGATCCCCGAGGTCGAGGTCTTGAGCACCGCGCGGATCGAGTCCAGGGTCGTGCGTCCGTACTCAGGCCCATCGGCGAAGTCGGCCGTCGCGCCCTGGGTGTCGGCGACCACGACGCTGTAGCCCTGCAGCAGGAACGGGATGATCAAGGCCGCCTCGACATCGACCACGACCGAGCCGGGGCTGGTGCCGCCGGAGACGCCGTACGACGGGCCGTCCTGGGGGTTGAGCGAGTCGTAGAACGAGCCGTAGGCGATGGCCCGGGACGTGGTGTGCCGTACCGGCGTCTTGATCACCGAGGTCACGTTCACCGTCGGCCGACCGAGACCGTCGGTGGTGCGGTAGAGGATCTGGGTCACGGTGAGCGGCAGTTTGAGGCCGTGCAGGTTGTACGGCGCGGTGCGGGTCTTGAGCACCGTCCCGGGCGCGATGTCGGCGAGCGGGCGCGAGCCGGTGTACGTACCGAACGCGTCCGGGCCGCTCGCTACAGCCGAGCCTCCGGTCAGGGGCGTCAGCCCCAGGACCGCCACCAGCAGGGTCGTCAGCGCGGCGATCCAGAGCTTCGTCCTCTTTCCCATGCGGCACAACCTATCCGCACAGGCCGCGCACAACACCCGAGATCAGGCTCGGTGCAACCCACGAACCTGGAGGCTCTGATGCAGAACACCCGCTCGCCACTGCGCCGCTGGACCAGCTCGGCTGCCGCCCTTGGCCTGGCCGTCCCGCTGACCGTCTTCGCCGCGGCCGGCCCCGCCGGCGCGGCCCACCTGGTCGACGGCGGTTGGGGCGGCGGGTACGCCGGCTATGGCTACTCCGCTGGCCCCTGGGGACAGACCGCGAGCACCGAGACGACCAACCTCGCCACGGCTGCTGAGTCCCGCGGCCTGGTCGAGATCACCTCGGTGCTCGACTTCGGCGAGGCCGAGTCGGCCGGCACCGGCATGATCCTCGGCAGCGACGGGATCGTCGTCACCAACCACCACGTCGTGGCCGACGCGACCTCGATCAAGGTCACCGACGTGTCCACCGGGACGACGTACGCCGCCCGGGTGATCGGCACCGACGCCACCCGCGACGTCGCCGTGCTGCGGCTGGTCGGCGCGTCCGGTCTGACCCCGGTCACCCTCGATCCCGCCGGGACCATCACCGGCGCCAGCGTCACTGCCGTCGGTGATGCCGGTGGCGATGGCGGCGCTCTGACCGCGGCTCCCGGCACCGTCTCGGCGCTGGACGCACGCGTCACCGTCCAGGATGACGCTGGCGGGTCCAGCACGTTGACCGGTCTGATCGAGATCGCGGCGGACATCATCCCGGGCGACTCCGGCGGCGCTTTGTACGACGCCGACGGCGAGGTCGTCGGAATGAACGTCGCTGCGTCCTCGGGCACTGCCGACGTCACCGGCTACGTGATCCCGGCCGCGACCGTGCAGCAGGTCGCCGCTGAGATCCTCGCCGGGCAGAAGAGCAGCGACCTGACCTATGGCTACAGCGCCTTCCTCGGCGTCGAGCTCTCCGGTGCCAGCACGGCACCACTGGTCGCCGGCGTCCTCGAGTCAGGCGCAGCCGACAAAGCCGGCATCACCGCCGCAGACACCATCACTTCTGTCGACGGCACCGCGGTCACCACCATCGACGGCCTCAAGGCCGCCGTGGCCAGCAGCCATCCCGGCAGCAAGCTCCGGGTGACCTGGACCGACCAGGCCGGCACTGCGTACAGCGCCGAGGTCACCCTCGGACGAGCACCCGTGGCCTGAGGCTCACCAGATGACGCCGCGGTCGACGACCAGGTTGGAGCCGGTGATCGAGGCCGCGGCGTCGGAGGCCAGGAACAGGATCGCCTCGGCGATGTCGGCCGGCGGCATGAAGCCCGGGATCGCGCTCTGGCTCTTGGCGATCAAGTCCCAGTTGACGTCCTCGGGCAGGCTGCTCGCCGCACCGGCGATCATCGGGGTGTCGATCCCGCCGGGCGAGACGCAGTTCACCCGGACGCCCTTGTCGGCGAACTCGATCGCCAGCGCACGCATCGCCAGCAGGACGCCGGCCTTGCTGGCGCAGTAGGCCACGTTGTAGGGCTGGCCCATCAGCGCCGAGATCGAGGCCACCGTGACGACATTGCCCTTGGCCTCGACCAGCGCGTCCTGGAAGCCCTGGGTCAGCAGGATCGGCCCGACGGTGTTGACGTTCAGATGCAGGTGCAGCATCTCCGGGGTGACCTTCTCCAGCCGCGAGAAGGTCTGGACACCGGCGACGTTGCACAGCACGTCGAGGCCGCCGAGCTCGCCGAGCGCGTGGCCGACCACCGCGGTGATCGACGCCGGATCCGCGAGGTTGCCCTCCACGACGCCCTCACCCGGGACGACGTCCACGCCGATGACCCGGGCGCCTTCGGCGCGGAACAAGTCGCACACCTCACGGCCGACACCGCCCGAGGCTCCGGTGACCACGACACGACGATCGGTGAAGCGCTGCTGTCTCATGCGCCGGAGACTATCGCCTCGCTCCGGGTCTGCCGGATGAGAACCATCACCGCTGTCAGGACCAGCGCACCCCCGAGGAGCTGTGCCATCGACGGCCGCTCGCCAAGCAGGGCGACGGCGGCGATCAGCCCCACGATCGGGGTGCCGT
>DASRRQ010000013.1:0-10055 GCA_035695505.1 Marmoricola sp.
GCCGGCACCGATGCCGGCGGTGATCGAGTAGGTGAACGGCATCAACACGATCGTCAGGAACGCCGGGATCGCTACCTCGAGGTTGTCCCAGTCGATGCCCTTGACCTGCTGCATCATCAAGAAGCCCACCAGGACCAGTGCCGGCACGGCGGCCTCGCTCGGGATCACCGCGACGAGCGGCGCCAAGATGATCGAGAACAGGAAGAGGACGCCGGTGACGATGCTGGCCAGCCCGGTCCGGGCACCTTCGCCGACGCCCGAGGCCGACTCGATGTACGCCGTCGCCGAAGAGACTCCGCCGAGACCGCCCGCCGAGGCAGCCAGCGCATCCACGACCAGGATCTGCTTGGTGCCGATCGGGATGCCGTCCTCGTCGAGCAGGTCGGCCTCGGCACCGATGGCCGTCATCGTGCCCATCGTGTCGAAGAAGTCAGCGAGCACGAGGGTGAAGATCAGTAGCAGCGAGGCGATCACTCCGACCTGATGGAACGAGCCGAACAGGTCCACATGGCCGACGGTCTTGAAGTGCGGCGTACCGACGATCTTGTGCGGCACCTTCGGCACGTTCAGGCTCCAGCCGAACGGCCCGCTCTTGAAGTGGCCGATCTTCTGGACGATCACCGCCAGGATCGTGCCGACGACGATCGAGATCAAGATCGCGCCCTTCACCTTGCGCACCCACAGGCCGACCATCAGCGCAAGGACGACGACGAAGACGAGGACCGGCCAGCCACGCAGATCGCCATCCACACCGAGCTGCACCGGCACGGTGCTCTGGGAGCTGTCCGGGATCCGGCGTACGAAGCCGGCGTCGACGAGGCCGATCAGCGCGATGAACAAGCCGATGCCCACTGAGATCGCGACCTTGAGCTCGCGTGGCACAGCTCGGAACACCGCCGTCCGGAACCCGGTCAGCACGAGCACTAGGATCACGAGTCCTTCGATGACCACCAGCCCCATCGCATCTGCCCAGCTCATCTCGCTCGCGATCGAGATCGCCACGAAGGCATTCAGGCCAAGGCCGGTCGCGATCCCGAGCGGGTAGTTCGCGACCGCCCCCATCAGGATCGTCATCACCCCGGCGACCAGCGACGTACCGGCCGCGATGATCGCCAGGTTGCCACCGGTGCCGTTGCCACCGCCGAGGAAGTGCCCGTGCTTGTCAGCGGCGAAGCCGAGGATCAGCGGGTTCAGGGCGATGATGTACGACATCGTGAAGAAGGTGACGACGCCACCGCGGACCTCTCGTCCGACGGTGGAGCCGCGCTCGGTGATCTTGAAGTAGGTGTCCACGAGCCGCATCGTGGCAGAGGCGAACGCCGTTTGAACACCATCGAGTCGCGAAAGATCACCCGAGCGTTACAGTGACCGCGTGCCAGAGGAGCAGCCCGTCGTCCACGAGATCGGCAACCGGACCTACATCGTCGCGGATGTCGACCCGCTCGACGTCGACGGCGTCCGGACCCTCGCGGTCGGCACGGTGATGTGGGCCGTCGCCCTAGTCATGCTGCTGCCGTTCTCTTCGCGGCTCAAGGACGACGGCCACGTGTGGTGGCTGTGGACCTGCGTCGCGGGCTTCGGCCTCGGCTTGGTCGGCTGGGACTTCTGCCGGCGGCGCCGGGCGAGCCGGCAGGCCGCGGAAGAAGCCTGAGCGCTCGCATCACCGCGTCTCGACACGCTCGACGACCGGGCGAACGCTCAGGGTCGAGGAATCAGAAGTCTTCGAGGTCGCCGCGGCTGACGGTGTCGAACACCGGGTCGGGCAGCGGCGGCGGGAGCTGCTTCTTGCGGAGCTGGGCCTCGGAGTGGGCGCCGCAGCCATGCTTGTGCGCGACCACCCGGCCATCGTCGTTGGCGAACTCGTTGGCGCAGACACCGAACGTCGTGGCCAGCGGGCCTTCGATGCGGAGCAGGAACCCGCAGGAGTAGCAGTGCGCGGGAGCCGACTGCGCGAGCGGCACATCCGGGCCCTGGTCGCCGTCGTACCAGCGCTGCGCGGCGGCGTCGCGGCCTTCGACCGAGAGCACCCGAGCGCGGCCCAGACCGAGCTCGTCGGTGATGGCCTTGAGCTGGGCGCGCTCGAGCTCCGGGTCGGCTTCGTCGACGGTCCAGTCCCCTGGGTCGCCGGCCAGGTACGTCGGGACCAGTCGCGAGTCGTCCTCATCGGCGGGCAGCAGGTCGCCCGGGGACAGGTCGCCCGGCTTGATCCGCTCGCGCCAGGGGATCCAGGCGGGCGCGATGATCGCACTGTCACTGGGAAGCAGCACGACCTCGTCGATCGTCACCTGGTCCTGGGCGTCAGGTGCAGCGACGGTGACCGCCCAGCGCCAGCCCGGGTAACCGGCCTGAGTACAGGCGAAGTAATGGGTGACGACACCATCGCCCTCGACCACGGCTTCGACGTGGTCGCCGACCACGCCCTCGCCCACCTGCTCCAGCAGGGCGGCGCGGGCCGCGTCAGGTGCAGCCACGCCAGCGTCATCGGTCGTCTTCACCGGGCGATTCTCTCCTACTGACGCGCTTCGTGTCTCCCCGGCCCTGCGATGTCGGTCCCGAGTTGGCAGTATGGGGGGATGGAACCCGAACCGGACATGCGCGACACCGAGGCCCAGCCTCGTCGCGGTGACCAGTTCGCGGATGCGACCGGCCGCGGCGTCTCGGCCGGCGCGCGCGGGGCGATGGCCGTAGGGCGGGCCACCGGACGGGGCCTGTCCCGCACCTTCCTCTTCGCCCGCCGCGCGGCCCGTGCCGACGGTGCCGGCGATACCGGCCTGTCCCGGCTGATCGAGTTGCACGCCGTCAGCGCCGCCGGCGACGCAGCTGTGACGATCTCGCTAGCCGGCACGATCTTCTTCGCCAACCCGGGCGGCGCGCGCGGCCCGGTGCTGCTGTTCCTCGGCCTGACGATGCTCCCCTTCGCCGTGGTGGCGCCGCTGCTCGGCCCGTTCCTCGACCGCTTCAGCCACGGCCGACGGTGGGCGATCGGCTTCACCCTCGCGTTCCGCGCGTTCATGTGCTGGCTGATGGCCGACGCCGTCGCGACGAACTCACTCGCGCTCTACCCAACGGCCCTGGGCACCCTGATCGCTTCCAAGGCCTACGGCGTCGCCCGGGCAGCGACCGTCCCGCGGCTGCTTCCCGAGGACCAGACGCTGGTGAAGGCGAACAGCCGGATCGGGCTGGCCGGCATCGTCGGCGCGGCGGTCTCAGCGCCGATGGCTGCCCTGGCCGCCACGGCAGGAGGACAGTGGTCGCTGCGCTACGCGTTCGTGATCTTCGTCGGTGCGACGATCCTGGCGGTGCTGCTGCCGGCCCAGGCAGACGCCTCGACAGGAGAGAAGCGCGTCGGGAAGCGGGAGAAGTTCCGGCTGCCGGCATCGATCGTCTTCGCCCTGCGCTGCAACGTCGGGCTACGGCTGCTCTCAGGCTTCCTCACGTTCTTCATGGCGTTCGTGCTCACCAAGAATCCGTTCGCCAGCTGGCATCACAGCACCGAGATCCTGCTGGGCCTGGTGGTCGGATCGGCCGGCCTGGGCAACACCGTCGGGATCGGGCTGAGCTCGGTCCTGCGCCGGATCAACCCGGCGATCGTGATCGTCGTCGGCCTGTTGGCCGATGCCGTGGCGGCCGTCTGCGCCGCGCTGTTCTACGGCCTGGTGGCCTCGGTGATCCTCGGCCTGACCATCGGCACCGCACAGGCGATGGGCAAGCTCGCGCTGGACGCCACCATCCAGCGCGACGTCCCCGAGACCTATCGGACCTCTGCCTTCTCCCGGTCCGAGACCGTGCTCCAGCTCTCCTGGGTTCTGGGCGGATTGCTCGGCGTCGCGCTGCCGACCAGCCACCCCGTTCTCGGCCTGGTGCTGCTGGCCGTGCTGATCGTGAGCTGGACGGTCTTCGTCCTGCTGGGACGGTTCAGCGCCCGCGGCCCGTTGGCCGTGAAGAACGACCCGGCGCCGACGGCCCTCTAGCAACGCGGCCCTGGCGCTCGCGCCCCGCGCATGGTGAGACACCCGGTCGGGACCTCTTGCGCTGCGCGCTTTTCTCTGTATGGTTTAACTATGACAGTAGATAAAAAGGTAAAGGACGAGGCGCAGCCCTCGCCGATCACCTTCCGGCTCGACCCGACTTCGGGGGTGCCGACGTACCTGCAGATCGTCCAGCAGGTCGAGCATGCGCTCCGGCTCGGCTACCTCGAGCCCGGTGACCAGCTGCCCAAGGTGCGCGAGGTCGTCGCCTCCCTGGCGATCAACCCGAACACTGTGCTGAAGGCCTACCGCGAGCTCGAGCACAAGGGCCTCGCCTCCGGGCGGCCCGGACGAGGCACCTTCATCGACGCCACCCTGGGCGACGTCATGCTCCCCGAGCTGACCGTCCTGCGCCGAGGCCTGCGGAACTGGCTGGCCGAGGCCGACAGCGCCGGGCTGGACGGCGAGGCGATCGGCGCGCTGATGACGAGCACCCTGCGGGATTTCTCTGAGCGCCGCGACGTAGAGACCGCCCGCGGCACCAACACCCCCGTACGCCGCGCAGGAGGCCGGCGATGAGCATCGTCGAGACGACAGGGCTCGGCCGGCGCTACGGATCGACCTGGGCCCTGCGCGACGCCGATCTGACCCTGCCCGAGGGCCGGCTGATCGCCCTGATCGGGCCCAACGGCGCCGGCAAGTCCACGCTGCTGAACATGCTCGTCGGGCTGACGGAACCGACCACAGGCACGATCACCGTCCTCGGCGGGCACCCGGCCGGATCGCCGGCAGCGCTGGACGGGATCGCGTTCGTCGCTCAGGACATGCCGCTCTATCGCAACCTGACCGTCGGCGACATGATCCACCTGACCAGGAACCTCAACGTCACCTTCGACGCGTCCCGGGCGCGCGCTCGGCTCGCAGAGCTCGGGATCTCGGAGAAGCAGAAGGCCGGCAAACTCTCCGGCGGCCAACGTGCTCAGCTCGCGCTGAGCCTGGCCCTGGCCCGGCACCCACGGCTGCTGGTGCTCGACGAGCCGACCGCACCGTTGGACCCGCTGGCCCGCCACGAGTTCATGGCCACCGTGATGACCGCGATGGCCGAGGACGGGATCTCGGTCGTGCTGTCCTCGCACCTGCTCGCCGAGCTCGAGCGGGTCGCCGACCACCTGGTCCTGGTGGCCGCCGGGCGGGTCCGGGTCGACGGCCCGATCGGGGACCTGCTCGACCAGCACCGGCTGATCACCTCCCCCACCAGCACCGTCAGGCACCTCGACGGCTGCGAGGTCATCGAGACGACCTCGACCGGAGCGCAGACGCACCGACTGGTCCGCCGTACCGAGCTAGTTGCGGCGCTCCCCGCCGACGCCGAGTCGCGGGCGGTCGGCATCGAGGAGCTGACCCTCGGCTACTTCCGCAACGACACGCCCCGCCCCGCCCCGGTCCTGACAGGGGTCTCCCGATGACCGCCCTCGCTCCCGCCCCGACCCTGTCGGTCCGACCGGTCCGCTGGCACCGACTGGCCTGGGTCACCTGGCGCCGGTACCGCTTGACCCTGGTCGGGACCGTCCTGGTCCTGGCCGCCCTCGCTGTCGAGCTGATCGTCACCGGCGAGCACATGCGCACGGCGTACAACGCCTTGCAGGCCTGCGCCCCGGTGACATCGGAGAAGTGCCACTTCATGGACGACAGCTTCCGCAACAGCCACGGCGGGAACAGCTTCCTGGAGCCGGTGATGCTGCTGCTGCCCGGCATCCTCGGCGTCTTCGCCGGTGCTCCGCTGATCGCGCGCGAGCTCGAGTCCGGGACGTTCCGCTACGCCTGGACCCAAGGCGTCGGCCGGATGCGTTGGGCGATCGCCCTGCTGCTGCCCGGGGCACTCGGGATCGCCGCGCTGACGGGCCTGTTCGGGATGCTCGTCAACTGGCACCAGCAGCCGCTGGTCTCCTACGGCGTCAGCTCGCGCCTGCAAGGCTCGACGTTCGCCGTCACCGGTGTCGCAGCAGCCGCGTGGGCCCTCCTCGGCTTCGCTCTCGGAGCCCTTGCCGGCGTTGCCTGGAGGAGGGTATTGCCTGCGGTCGCCACCGCCTTCGTCGCCTGGTTCGGACTGGCCTATGTCGCCGCCGACGTGCTCCGCAACCGGTACCTGTCGCCCCTGACGACTACCAAGATGCAGCTCTCGGCACGCAACTTCCAGATCGACCAGTGGTGGACCAAGGACGGAGTGCGGGTCAGCAACACCAAGATCAACAGCATCCTGGAGGCCGGCGGTGCCCAGATCAGCGGGCACAGCGTGAAGATCCACGTCACGCAAGGCGGGACCGACCCCATCCAGACGCTGCTCAGCGAGGGGTACCGCCAGGTGACTCAATACCAGCCGGGCAGCCGCTACTGGGCCTTCCAATGGATCGAGTCCGGGTGGCTGGTCGTCCTCGCGGCAGCACTCCTCGGCGCGACCTTCTGGCTGCTGCGCCGCCGGGCGGCCTAAGACCTAGGAGTCGAGCTCGTCGGCCAGTGCGCGGAGCAGCTTGGCCGTGGGGGCAGCCGTCTTGGAGTCGGGGTGGCGGCCGTGCCGGTACGCCTCCTCGACACCCTCGAGGAGCTTGATCAGGTCCTCGACGATGACGGCCATGTCCTCGGGCTTGCGGCGCTGTGCCTTGGCCTGCGACTTCGAGACCGATGGCGGGGCGTCCAGGACGTGCACCTGGTGCGCCTGCTCGCCCTTGCGGCCCGACAGGATGCCGAACTCGACCCGGGTCCCTGCCTTGAGGGCGGTGGTGCCCTCGGGGAGCGACGACGAGCGCACGTAGACGTCGTCTCCGTCCTCACGGGACAGGAAGCCGAAGCCCTTCTCGGCGTCGTACCACTTGACCTTTCCGGTGGGCACCAGCTCGGCCTTTCTCTTCACTCTTCGGGTGAGCCCGCACCGGGCCCGTTTGCGAACCGACAGCGTACGGGCACGCGGGGAGGTAGCGCGACCAGGTTCTCGTCTGCGGCAGGTCGGAGCCTTGGCAGATCAGGCGCGCTTCGAGGCCAGGTGCTCCTCGAGCCAAGCCGGGAACGCGGTCAGATCCTCGAGCACCACGTCGGTCCCAGCCGCCTCGAGCGCGGCGCGGGTCGAACCGCCGGTGAGGACTGAGACGCTGGTGATGCCCGCAGCCCTGGCCCCCTCGACGTCGTGCACGTGATCGCCGATGTACATGCTGGCGCCGTGCTCGCGCAGCACGGCCCCCTTGCCGTGGCCCCACACGAGGCCCTCGACGGCATCGACGTCCAGCTCGAGGTGGTCGACGTGCAACTGGGCATTCGCCGTGAACTTCCCGGTGACCACGACGATCCGGCCGCCGGCCGCGCGTACGGCGGCGAGCGCCGCGACCACGCCGGGCAGGAGCAGTGTCGGTGGCACCGCATGCGTCGGGTACAGCGCGCGGAACCGATCGATCGCGGACGGGATGTCCGCAGCCGGGAGGTAGGGCGCGAGCATCAGGTCCAGCGGCGGCCCGAGATGAGCGGTCAGCTCCTCGGTCGGGAAGCGCACCCCGAGCTCGGCGCCGAGCACGTCCAGGGTGGCTGCGAACCCGGGCACCGTGTCGATCAGGGTCATGTCGAGGTCGAACCCGACTACCAGCGGCTGCACTTGCTCAGCCTAGGGCCGGGCTTCAGGCCAGCCGCTCCCGGACCACCTTGTCGAGCACGTCCAACGGCAGCGAGCCGCCGTCGAGCACCGCGGAATGGAACGCCTTGATATCGAAACGGCCTCGTTGCCGCTCACGCGCCTCGCTCCGCATCCGCAGGATCTCCAGCCGCCCGATCATGTACGACGTCGCCTGTCCCGGGGTCAGGATGTACCGGTCGACCTCTGGTCGGCAGATGGCCTCGGTCATCGGCGAATTCGCCACCATGTACTCGACCGCCTGCTCCCGGCTCCAGCCAAGCGCGTGCAGCCCCGTGTCGACGACCAGGCGGCAGGCGCGCAGCGAGTCGGCGGAGAAGATCCCCATCCGGTCCAGAGGCCCGGAGTACAGGTCCATCTCGTCGGCCAGCCGCTCGGTGTAGAGCCCCCAGCCCTCGGCGTACGCCGAGTTGTGGATGTGCTTGCGGAACTCGGGCACGCCGCTCAGCTCGCTGGCGATCGCGAGCTGCAGGTGGTGGCCGGGGATGCCCTCATGGAACGCCATCGACTCCAGCTCGAAGGTGCCCCAGGCCTCCGGATCGGCGACGTTGACGAAGAACGTCCCGGGCCGCGACCCGTCGGTAGCTGGTGCGAAATAGAACGCCTTCGCTCCGGTCGTCGTGGCCTGCACTTCGCACGGCGCCTGCGGAAGCACCTCGAACCAGTCTCCGATCGCGTCCCAAGCCCGTCGCATCGCGATCTCGGAGGCCTCGACCAGCTGGTCGCCATGCTCGAAGTGCAGCGTGGGATCGGTCCGCAGCGCCTCGAAGATCTCCTGGAGGTCAGCGGTGCCGACCACCTCGGGGCCGAGGCCGCGGTACTCCTCGGCGAGGCTGGCAACCTGCTCGAGCCCGATCTCGTGGATCTCCTGCGCCGACTTGGCGGTGGTCGTGAAATAGCGCAGTGTGCGGTCGTAGTCCTCCTCGCCGCCGTCAAGCCAGCTGAGCCCACTGCGGTCGTCGCTCCGGGCGTGCGCGAGCACCTCGTCGCGCAGCACGTCCCGGTACGCCGCCATGCCCGGCCGGATCGAGCCGGTGATCGCCGCGACCAGCCGCTCACGCCACGCCGCGGCGTCGACCCCGGCGGGCAGGGTGGTGGTGCCGAGCAGCGGGTCCTCGTCGGCGGGCATCGCCAGCACCTCGTCGATCTGGGCGATGGTGGCCGCCACCGCGAACGCCGGCGAGACCCGGCCGGCAGCGAGACCTTCGCGCTGCCGCTCTGCCAGGGCGCGGTAGTAGCCACCGACCGACTCGTACTTGGAGACCATCGCGTGGGCGACGTCGGCCGAGGGGATCGCGAGCATCCCGGCGAGCAACGGCAGCGCCTTCTGCGGTCCGAAGATCGGGTCGGCGGCGAACTCGGCGAACCGGCCCTCGAGCATCCCGACCCGGTTGCGCGCATCGGCGAGGAGCACCTGCCGGGTCAACCGGTCCCGCTCGTCCAGTGCACCCTCGTCCAGCGCATCGGCGCGAGCGATCAGGGCATCCAGCTCGGCGATCCGGCGGTCCTCCTCGGTCCTGCTCGGATCTTCGAAACGGTCCGCATGCTCGTAGTGTGCGAGCAGGTGCGCCTCAGTCGGACCGGCCGCGAGGTAGGTGTCGAAGTAGTCGTCGGCCAGCGCGGTGATCGCGTCGTTCATCCGTTGTCCTTTCCGAGAGCAGGGGCCGGACGCCCCCACAAGGCACTGACGTGACCCTAGGAGATCCACGGTCGCCGCAACAGTGCCGGTCGCGGAGAAGGGGCCCGTAGAATTCGTCGGATGCCCGCACCCGCAGCACCCCGCACCCTCGCCGACCAGCTCCGCAGCTGGCCCGATGAGCGGCTTGCTGCGCTGATCGCGGACCGACCCGACCTCGCCGTGCCCCCGCCGACGGACTCCTCTCAGCTCGCCTCGCGCGCCGTAGTCCGGGTCTCGGTGGCCCGGGCACTCGACCTGCTCGACCGGCTCCAACTCGAGACCGCTCTCGCGGTCGTCCAGCTCGCTCCCGCCACCAGCACCGCCGCGTACGAGGTCCTGCGCGCCGAGCCGGCCGCCATCGACACCGCCCTGGAGCGCCTCTGCGACCTCGCCCTGATCTGGGGTACGCCCGAGGCCTGGCGGCCGACCACCATCGTCGCCGACCTGATCGGCATCCCGGCCGGTCCGGCGGCCGGCGACATCGACGGCGCTCTCGCCGCGATCGATGAGCGCGCCCGGGCGATCCTCGACCACCTCGACGCCGCCGATGCCGCCGGGACCGTCGCCGATGCCCGCCGCTCGGTCCGGGTCGCGGACGCAACGACCCCGACCGAGCAGCTACTGGCGCGTCGGCTGCTGGTCGCACGCGACGACCGTCACGTCGTGGTGCCGTGGACGGTCCGACTCCGACTCCGCGGTGGCGTCTCGACGCTCGAGCAGCTCGACGTGGTCCCCG